>JADLEH010000060.1 GCA_020846255.1 Propionibacteriaceae bacterium | reverse complement strand
TGATCACCCGAGAGGCCGGCCTGGCCGCAGAGGCCAGGATGGTCGCGGCCGAGCGGGAGGCAGCCGAGCACCGGCTGAGCGTCGTGGCCGAGAAGGAAGCAGCCCTGGCCGACGTCAAGGCGGCCCATGCGGCCACCACGGCCGAGCTGGAGGACCTGCTGGCCAAGGCCGCACAACGGGTGGCCGACCACTCGGCGCGCGTCGAAGCCGACCTGCGCACCCTTGAGCAACGCCGGGCTGCTGCCCGGGCCGAGGCCACCGAGATCGTCGCGGCTGCTCGCGCCGAGGCAGAAGGCGTCCTGCAGGCCGCCGGTGACCGGGCCAGCGCTCTCCGTGCCTCCAGCCTTCGCGACAGCGAGGAGCGCAAGGCAGCCCTCGAGGCAGAGATCGCAGGCCTGATCGGACGCCGCAAGGCAGTCGTGGCGCAGCTCGGCGAACTGTCCGCCCTAGCCGGAAGTACCGCGACCGACTACGGGGATGGAGACCCGAAGCAGTGACCACCCCACCCACCGGGCAGGACCTCCCGGCAGCCGTCGGGACCCCGCGCAGCGCCGCGACCCCCGCGTCCGCCGGCACGCCGTCCGCGCCCCCGGCCACCCGCAGCTGGCTTCGCAAGTGGCGGCGGACCACCCAGCCGACTCCCCCGGACCTGGCCGACAGCATCACGGCGCAGACCGAACGCCGGATCTCGCTTCTGGACCGAAACCCGTTCCAGATCGGCTTCTTCCTCACCATCGGCGCCCTCGGCGCCTACGGCCTGGTGCTGACGGTGATCTCGCTGAAGTCGGTGATCATCCTGGTGATGCTCTCCCTGGCGATCGCCCTGGGCCTCAGCCCGATCGTGGAGTGGTTCCACCACCACGGGGTCCGCCGGGGGGTCTCCGTGCTGATGGTCGCCCTCGGGGTGATCTCGCTGCTGGGGCTCGCCGGGTGGGCCCTGGTCCCGGTGATCACCGAACAGGTCAACGTCCTGCTGCTGCAGGCCCCCGGATACCTGGAGAACCTTCGCCAGAACCCGCAGATCGCCGCCTTCGACGCCCAGTTCCACCTGATCGACAAGGCTGTCGACTTCCTCGCCTCCGGCGAGCTGATCGGCGGGCTGTTCGGCGGGCTGGTCGGCGCCGGCCAGATCGTGGCGAACACGGTGTTCTCCGTGATCATCACCACCGTCCTGACGCTCTACTTCCTGGTCACCCTGCCCGCGATCAAGGACATGATCTACCAGCTGGCGCCGGCATCGAGGCGCCCGCGGGTGCGCTACCTGGCGAACGAGATGTTCAAGCGCGTCGGTGGGTACGTCTCGGGACTGTTCATCGTCGTGCTGATCGCGATGAGCGTCGCGTTCCTCTTCCTCAACATCGTCGGTCTCAGCCAGTACGCCCTGGCCCTGACGGTCGTCGTCGGCATGTTCGCCTTCGTGCCGCTGGTCGGCACCACCATCTCGATGATCATCGTCTCGATCGTCGCGTTCTCGTTCTCCCCGACGACCGGGCTGATCACCTTGATCTTCTTCCTCGCCTACCAGCAGTTCGATGCCTACTTCATCCAGCCGAGGATCTTCTCCCAATCGGTGCAGATCCCGGCGGTGCTGGTGATGCTGGCCGCGATCTCCGGCGGGCTCCTGCTCGGCTTCGTCGGCGCGATCCTGGCCATCCCGGTGATGGCGGCCCTGCTGCTGCTCTACCGCGAGGTCCTGGTCCCCCACCTCGACCGCACCTGATCGACCGTCAGCTCCCCGGAATCCTGCGCCCCGGCGAAGGTCAGAAGAGGCGGTCCTCGGCGTTGTCCAGGCCGCGCAGGGCGTCGTAGTCGACCAGGACGCAGTCGATGCCCCTGGTGCCGGCCAGGACCCTTGCCTGCGGCTTGATCAGCTGGGCCGCGAAGACCCCACGGACCGGGCTGAGGCGGGGATCGGCGTTCATCAGGGCCAGGTAACGGGTCAACTGCTCCACGCCATCGATCTCCCCCCGGCGCTTCACCTCGACGGCGACATAGGCCCCGGCCTGGTCCCGGAAGAGCAGGTCGACCGGGCCGATCGGGGTCAGGTACTCCCGCTGCACCAGCGTCCAGCCGTCGCCGAAGGTCGCCGGGTTCTCGGCCAGCAGCACCTGGAGATGAGCCTCCACGCCGTCCTTCTGCAGGCCTGGGTCGACTCCGAGGTCATGGGCGCTGTCGTGGAAGACCTCGCCGATCGAGATCTGCAGGGTGTCCCCGTCGCGGTTCCGGACCTCCCACAACGCGGTCAGCCCCCGCTCGTCGGCGTCGGCCACAGCCTCGACATCCGCCGGGGGCGGGCTCTCCACGAGCGTGCACGGCGGACTCATCCAGTTCAGCGGTTTGTAGGCACGGTCATCGGCATGGATCGAGACCGACCCGTCGGCCTTGACCATGATCAGCCTTGTCGCCATCGGCAGGTGTGCGGTGAGTCGTCCGGCGTAGTCGACCTGGCAGCGGGCAATCAACAAGCGCACCCGCACAACCTACACCGCCCGCGGCGGGGTGCCGACTTGCCTCCCGGCACCGGGTTGGCATAGGACTTCAGACATGGCCAAACGACCCTCGAAGCACCTCCGGGAGCCCCGGCCGTTGTCGATGGGCGGCTTCGCCCGGCTCGAGGGCAAGGCCGATGGCGACTGGATGGTCCAGACCATGCCCGCCGATTCCGCCACGAAGACCTACACCTGTCCCGGTTGCGGCCAGCCGGTCGTCCCGGGGACTGCGCACCTGGTCGCCTGGCCGCGAGAAGCCGGCATCGGCTCCACTTCGGCCGTCGAGGAACGTCGCCACTGGCACACTTCCTGCTGGCAGCGGCGGCGCTGATGGGACTGCACACCGAGCTGGTGGGGACCGGCCGGCCGCGGTTCGCCTTCCTGCCGGGACTCTTCGGCCGCGGTCGAAACTGGACGCAGGTCGCCCAGGGGGTCGCCGAGGCCGGTTACTCCTCGGTGCTCTTCGACCTGCCCGACCATGGTCAGAGTCCCTGGACCTCCGCCTTCTCCTACCCGGACATGGCCCGTGCGGTGGCCGAGGAGATCGACGTTCGGCTCGGCTCGGCCGCCAACCTCGTCCTGGTCGGGCACTCGATGGGCGGCAAGGTAGCCATGCTCGCGGCCCTCAACCACCCAGAGCTGGTATCGGCACTCGTGGTGGTCGACATCGCCCCGGGGGCCTCCGCCCAGGTCGCGACCTTCACCCCTTTGGTGTCGGCGATGCGCTCGCTGGACCTGTCCGGTCTCGCCTCCCGCACCGAGGCCGACCAACGGCTCAAAGCGGCCGTGCCCGACGACGCGGTGCGGCTGTTCCTGCTGCAGAACCTGCGTCGCAAGGGCGGCTGGCACTGGCAGCCGAACCTGGCCATGCTCGGTGACTCACTTGCCCAGATCGGGGACTGGCCGGACACCGGCACAGCCACCTATCCGGGCCCGGTGCTTTGGCTGACCGGGGAGCGGTCGGCCTACGTCCAGCCGGAACACGAGGCAGCGATGCGCCGGCTGTTCCCGGCCGTCCGTCGGCAGGTGGTGCCCGGGGCGGGGCACTGGGTCCACGCCGACCAGCCGGCTGCTGTGATCACAGCCCTGCTCGACTTCGTGGACGGCGTCAGCTGACGCTGGCCGAAGTGATCACCGCCGGCAGCTTGGGCTTGCCGGTGCCATCACCCCAGGCGCCGTCCTGGCCACCGGCAGCGATGGCGAGCACGGCCTCGAGCCCGGCATCGTCCACCCTGCCGAAGACGGTGTAGGCGGGGCTGAGCTGGGTGTCGCCGAACACGATGAAGAACTGCGAGCCGTTGGTGCCCGGACCCGCATTGGCCATCGCAAGGGTGCCGGCCGGGTAGGTCTCCTCCCCGGTTAGCTCATCCGCGAACTGGTAGCCCGGGCCACCGGTGCCGGTGCCGGTGGGGTCGCCGCACTGGAGGACGAAGATCCCGGAGTCGGCCAGGCGGTGGCAGGACGTGCCGTCGAAGAAGCCCTGCCGGGCGAGCGAGACGAAGGAGTTGGTCGTGCAGGGGGTGCGTTCGCGGTCCAGGGTCAGCCCGAGGGCCGAGTCGTTGAGCATCAGCGTCACGCTGGCCGTCCCGGTGTCCGCCACGCCGTCGGCCGGAGGCAGCTCCACCGGCTTCGATGCGTCCCCGGTGGCGGTGTAGGTGCACGCCGCACCTGTTCCCGAAGCGGGTGTGGAGGAGGCCGGGACGGAGGCGGCAGAAGTGGACGGCGCGGCCGGCACCGAGGCCGGGCTGGAGCAGCCGCCAAGGGCGACAGCAAGGAGCATCACGGGCAGCAGGAGGAGCTTCTTCACGGCTACCACCCTGCCACAGCCCGGACCCTCCGCCCGCGACTGGAGGGCCGGTCGAGACCGGACCTTCCCGCAAGACTCGAAGTAGCCACCCGGCACCGGGTGTTGCGCGCGGGCAGATAGGTTTGGGGCATGGTCAACCTCACCCGCATCTACACGCGCACCGGGGACGCCGGCCGCACCCGGCTGTCCGACCTCTCGGAGACGTCCAAGACCGATCCCCGGGTCGAGGCCTACGGCCACGTCGACGAGGCGAACTCCGTGCTCGGCCTGGTCACCACCCAGCCGGACCTGCCACCCCGGATCCACGAGGTGCTGCGGCACATCCAGAACGAGTTGTTCGACTGCGGCGCCGATCTGTCCAACCCACTGGCCACGAATCCGCCCTATGAGCCGCTCCGGATAATCCAGGCCTACGTCGACCGGCTGGAGGGCTGGTGCGACGAGTTCGGCGATCCGCTGCCGCCGCTCAACTCGTTCATCCTCCCCGGGGGGAGCCAGACCGCTGCGCTCCTGCACCTGGCGCGCAGCGTCGTCCGCAGGGCCGAGCGGGCCGGCTGGGCCGCCGTGGCCGAGTACGGCACCGAGGCAGCCGGCGACGGCCGTCCGGGCGGGGTCAACCCGCTGGCCCTCGGCTACCTGAACCGGCTCTCGGACCTGCTGTTCATCCTGTCCCGCGTCGTCGGCATCGCTGCCGGCGAAGTGCTGTGGGTGCCGGGAAAGGACCGGCAGATCGACGACCCGAAGGCGGCCCGCCGCCGCAGCCGGATCACCGGTACCGGGACCCCGGAGGCGCCGACTCCAGCCAGCTGAGCAGACCGGTGAGCGAGGCCACGGCCATGGCGAGCTCCCAGGACCGCCCGTCGTCCAGTTCCATCCGGACGATCCGCTGGTCGTCGTAGAGCAGCACCGACTCGATCGGGTCGGGTTCCCGCTGGAGGCCAGCGCTCGCCTTGGACCTCGGGAAGATCAACCGCGGCCGCAACGACAGCGAGAAGGCGCGGAACCACTCCAGGTTGTCCCCGGAATAGCGAGCGACGCCGAGCACCCAACCGGTGCCCGGCGTCGACGTCGACAGCCGCAGGGAGCAGTCGAACAGACCACCCTGGCGGGAGAGCCAGCGCCGGCGCGCGCCGAGGAACACCACGGGGACCAGCAGCAGGACGACGAGGGTCAGCGCCACCAACTCGGTGATCCCCAGCCAGTCCATCCGCCCCCCCTACGCCCTGGCTACCTGGACTGCCGGGCGAGGTGGGCGGCCCTGACCTGGGCCTGGGCCCGGAGGAAGTGCTGGCGCGTCTCCTCGTCCAGCTCGCCGGCGTTCAGGCGCTTCTCGGCCGCGGCGAGTTCGTGCTCGGCTGCGTCCAGGTCGATCTCGCGAGCCACCTTGGCGAACTGGGACAGCAGGGACACCCGGTTGTCGGCCACCGAGATGAACCCGCCGTCGATCGCCAGCACCTCGCGGTGACCGTCGTCGGTGAGCACCTCGGCAGCGCACGGCACCAGCGCCGCCAGGAACGGCTCGTGGCCCGGCAGGATGCCGAGATCGCCCTCTGTGGTCCGGGCGATCACGCTCAGCGCATCGCCCTCCCAGGCGATCCCGCCGGCAGCGACCACTTCGACCCGGAGCACTCCCGCCACTTCTCAGCCTTCCTTCTGGATCCGGTCCCAGTTGGCCATCACCATGTCCATGCCGCCGACGTTGAAGAAGGCCTGCTCCGCGATGTGGTCGGTCTCGCCGTCGCAGATCATCTTGAACGACTCGATCGTGTCCTTCAGCGGCACGGTCGAACCGGGCACGTTGGTGAACTTCTCGGCCATGTAGGTGTTCTGGCTCAGGAACTGCTGCAGCCGCCGGGCGCGGGCGACGATGATCTTGTCCTCTTCGCTGAGTTCGTCCACGCCGAGGATGGCGATGATGTCCTGCAGTTCCTTGTTGCGCTGCAGGATCTGCTTCACCCGGGTCGCCGTGTCGTAGTGGTCCCGGCCGATGAACAGCGGGTCCATGATCCGGGAGGACGAGGACAGCGGGTCCACAGCCGGGTAGAGGCCGCGGGAGGCGATCTCCCGGCTCAGCTCGGTGGTCGCGTCCAGGTGGGCGAAGGTGGTTGCCGGGGCCGGGTCGGTGTAGTCGTCAGCGGGGACGTAGATCGCCTGCATCGACGTGATCGAGTGGCCACGGGTTGAGGTGATCCGTTCCTGCAGCTGGCCCATCTCGTCGGCCAGGTTCGGCTGGTAGCCCACTGCCGAGGGCATCCGGCCGAGCAGCGTGGAGACCTCCGAGCCGGCCTGGGTGAACCGGAAGATGTTGTCGATGAACAACAGCACGTCCTGGTTCTGCACGTCCCGGAAGTACTCGGCCATGGTCAGGGCGCTGAGCGCCACCCGCAGGCGGGTGCCCGGCGGCTCGTCCATCTGGCCGAAGACCAGGGCGGTGTCCTTCATGACCCCCGCCTCGATCATCTCGGTGATCAGGTCGTTGCCCTCACGGGTGCGCTCGCCCACGCCGGCGAACACCGAAGTGCCACCGAAGTTGTGGGCGATGCGGTAGATCATCTCCTGGATCAGCACGGTCTTGCCGACGCCGGCGCCGCCGAACAGGCCGATCTTGCCGCCCTGGACGTACGGGGTGAGCAGGTCGAGCACCTTGATGCCGGTCTCCAGCATCTGGGTCTTGGGCTCGAGGGCGTCGAAGGCCGGCGGCTGGCGGTGGATCGGCCAACGCTCGCTGACCTCGAAGGAGGCGTCGTCCTCGTTCAGGCACTCGCCGGTGACGTTCCAGACCCGGCCCTTGGTGACGTCGCCCACCGGCACGGTGATCTGGCCGCCGGTGTCGGTCACCTTGGCGCCGCGGCGCATGCCGTCGGTCGGCTTCAGCGAGATCGCCCGGACGATGTTGTCGCCAACCTGCAGGGCCACCTCGGCGGCGATCGTGTGCGGATCCCCGTCGCCGGTGTCGATCTCGATGAGCAGCTTGTTGTAGATGTCGGGCAGGGCCTCGGCGGGGAACTCGACGTCCACCACGGGGCCGATCACCCGGGCCACCCGTCCGGTCGCGGCACCGGCGCCTGCTTCGGTAGGAGTCTGCGTAGTCACGGTCATCGCTGTCTGCCTTCTGCTGCCTAGTCGGTTTCGGTCAGGTCGGCCAGCGCGCTAGCGCCCCCGACGATCTCGCTGATTTCCTGGGTGATCTCGGCCTGGCGGGCGGCGTTGGCCTCCCGGGTGAGCCGTTCGATGAGTTGCTGGGCGTTGTCGGTGGCCGACTTCATCGCCTTCTGCTGGCTGGCGAGCTGGGATGCCGCTGACTGGAGCAGGTAGAACCAGATCCGGCTGCGGATGTACAGCGGCAGGAGCGCGTCCAGCACGGTCTCGGGGTCCGGCTCGAACTCGTACAGCGGCACCAGGTCGTCGGAGTCGACCTCACGCACACCCTCGACGATCTCCAGCGGCAGCACCCGGCGGACCCTCGGAGTCTGCGTGAGCATCGACTCCATCCGGGTGTAGACCGCCCAGATCTCGTCCACCCCGCCCTCCTCGTTCGGCCGCAGGAAGTCCTCAAGCAACCGGTCGGAGATCTCGACGGCGCGGTCGTAGGTCGGGGAGTCGGAGAACCCCTCCCACTGGGCCTGGATCGGCAGGCCGCGGTACTTCAGGAAGCCGATGCCCTTGCGGCCGATGACGTAGCGGACCAGTTCCTTGCCCTCGTCCTCCATCCGCTGCCGGAAGCTGGCCACAGCCTTGATCACGTTGCTGGAGTAGGCGCCGTTCATGCCGCGGTCGGAGGTGATGAACACGACGGCGACCCGCTTCGGGTCCTCTACCGGACGGGTCAACGGGTGATCCAGGTGCGAATAGTTGGCCACTGCCGAGACCGCGCGGTTCAACTCGCGGGTGAACGGCAACGCCTTGGCCGCCGCCTGCTGCGCCCGGATGATCCGCGAGGACGCGATGAGTTCCATCGCCCTGGTGATCTTCTTGGTCGCAGTCACCGACTTCCGGCGCTGTCGCAGCTCCCGCAGGCTGGCTGGCATCGATCAGCTCCGCTTCTTCTGCACGACGATCTGTTCGTGGCTCATGTCCTCGTCGCGCGTGGCCTTCGCCGCGGGGTCGCCCTCGGCCAGCGGCTTGCCGTTGGAGCTGACGAACTGCTCCCGGAAAGCGTCCAGCGCCTCGACGACCGCCTGCTCGGTGTCGGACGTGAACTGGCCGGTCTCGGCGATGGTGTCCAGCACCTTGGTGTTGCGCCGCAGGAAGTCCAGGAACTCCCGCTCGAACGTCAGCACCTCGCTCACCGGCACGTCATCGAACTTGCCCGTGGTGCCACCCCAGACGCTGACCACCTGTTCCGCGACCGGGTAGGGGTTGTACTGCGGCTGGCGGAGCAGCTCCACCAGCCGTGCGCCCCGATCGAGCTGCCGGCGGGAGGCTGCGTCCAGGTCGGAGGCGAACATCGCGAACGCCTCCATGTCGCGGTACTGGGCCAGGCCGATCTTCAGGGTGCCGGCGACGCTCTTCATCGCCTTGATCTGTGCCGCACCGCCGACCCGGGAGACCGAGATGCCGACGTCGATGGCCGGACGCTGGTTGGCGTTGAACAGGTCGGACTGCAGGAAGATCTGGCCGTCGGTGATCGAGATCACGTTGGTCGGGATGTAGGCCGACACGTCGTTGGCCTTGGTCTCGATGATCGGCAGGCCGGTCATCGAGCCACCACCCAGCTCGTCGGAGAGCTTCGCGCAGCGCTCCAGCAGGCGGCTGTGCAGGTAGAACACGTCGCCGGGGTAGGCCTCGCGGCCCGGCGGGCGCCGCAGCAGCAGTGACATCGACCGGTACGCCTCAGCCTGCTTGGTGAGGTCGTCGAAGATGATCAGCACGTGCAGGCCCTGGTACATCCAGTGCTGGCCGATGGCCGAGCCGGTGTACGGGGCGATGTACTTGTAGCCGGCCGGGTCGGACGCCGGGGAGTGCACGATGGTCGTGTACTCGAGCGCCCCCGACTCCTCCAGCACGGTGCGCAGCGCCGCGATGGTCGAGCCCTTCTGGCCGATGGCGACATAGATGCAGCGGACCTGCTTCTTCGGGTCACCGCTGGCCCAGGCCGCCTTCTGGTTGATGATCGTGTCGACGGCGATGGCGGTCTTGCCGGTCTTGCGGTCGCCGATGATCAGCTGCCGCTGGCCGCGGCCGATCGGCGTCATCGCGTCGATGGCCTTGATGCCGGTCTGGAGCGGCTCGTTGACGCTCTGGCGATCCATCACGCCGGCGGCCTGGAGTTCCAGCGCCCGGCGCTCGGGGACATCCTTCAGCTCGCCCAGCCCGTCGATCGGGTTGCCCATGGCGTCGACGACCCGGCCGAGGTAGCCGTCGCCCACCGGGACGCTGAGCACCTCACCGGTGCGCTTGACGACAGCGCCCTCCTCGATGCCCTCGGACTCACCGAGCACGACGACGCCGATCTCGCGGACGTCGAGGTTCAGGGCGATACCGAGGGTGCCGTTCTCGAACTCGAGCAGCTCGTTGGCCATCGCCGAGGGCAGGCCCTCGACCCTGGCGATGCCGTCACCCGAAGTGACAACGGTGCCAACCTCGTCCCTGGTTGCGGTCTCCGGGTTGAAGTTGGACACGAACTTGTCCAGCGCGTCCCGGATCTCCTCGGGGCTGATGGTCAGTTCTGCCATTTGTGCACCTTCTGCTTTCGAATCGTTGCCATCAGAGAAGTTGTTGTTCGGCGGCGGCGAGTTTGCCGGCGACGGTGCCCTCGATCACCTCGTCGCCCACCTGCACCCGGGCGCCACCGATGACGGACGGATCCACCACCACCTGCAGGTTCACCTGCCGGCCGAGCTGGCGGACCAGCGCCTCCTGCAACCGGTCCCGCTGGGCTGCGGTGAGGTCCCTGGCCACGGTCACCTTCGCGATGGCCCGTGCCCGCGCGGCCGCTGCGAGCTTCAGGTAGTCGGCGAGCGTCGCCTCGTAGGTCCGGGCCCTTGCCCCGGTTGCGCGCGCGGCCAGCTCGACGGTGGTCGGCTCGACCCGGCCGTCGAGCAGGTCACTGACGAGTTGTCGGCGGGCGGTCCGTGGCGCCCTGCGGTCGTCCAGTGCCCGCCGCAGGGCCTGGTCGCCGACGACGGTCCGGGAGAAGCGGAAGAGCTCCTCCTCGACGGTGTCCAGCTTCCCGGTGGCCTGGGCCTGCCCGAGCAGGGCCCGGACGCCCTGGCGTTCAAGAGCCGCCACCAACCCGGACGGGCTTCCCCAACGCAGGGCCGCCGCCTCGGCGACCACAGCCGTCGCGGCCGCGGAGACCCGCGGGCCGAGGAAGCCGGTCGCCAGCTCGCGGCGCCGGTCGTCCGGCATCGTCGAATCGGCGAGGGCGTTGCGCAGCTGCGGCTGGGCCGTGAGCAGGTCGGCGACGGCGAACAGCTCCACCGCCAGGGCCGAGCCGAGCTCCTGGGCGTCAAGCGCCCGGTCGAGCTCCGACTGCCGGGCCTCGGCGGTGGCGTTCATGACTTCTCCGCCGGAGCCTGGGCTTCGAGCTCAGCGATGAACCGGTCGACGCTGCGGCGGGCCCGTTCGTCATCCTCGAGCGACTCCCCCACGATCCGTCCAGCCAGCTGGGTGGCCAGACCACCGACCTCGGCCCTGAGCTGCTGCACGACGTGCGCCCGCTCGGCCTCGATCTGGGCCTTCGCCGTTGCCAGCATGCGCGCCGAGTCGGCCTGCGCCTGGTCGCGGATCTCCGCCGCCAGGGTGACCGCCTGGGCCTTGGCATCCTCGCGGATGCGCGCGGCCTCGCCGCGGGCTGTGGCCAGCTGGGCCTGGTACTCGGCCAGGGCCTCGGCCGCCTCCTTCTGGGCCGCCTCCGCCTTCTCGATGCCGCCGGTGATCTCGGCTGTGCGCTCGGCGTAGGTCGCCTCGAAGAGCGGAACGACCTTCTTCGCCACGACTATCCAGATGATCGCCAGCAGGATGATGCCGGCGAACAGCTCCGAGAGGTGCTCGGGCAGCAGCGGGCCCAGGTTCGGCTCTTCACCCGCAAGGGGGAACATCCCCGCCGTCCTCAGAGTGCGAAGGCTAGGGCGATACCGATGATGGCCAGCGCCTCAACCACCGCGAAACCGATGATGGCTGTGGACATCATGGCGCCCCGGGCCTCGGGCTGCCGGGCGGTGCCGTTGATCACCGATGCGAAGATCCAGGCCACGCCGAGCGCCGGGCCGAGAGTGGCCAGCGCATACCCGATCATGTTGAGGTTGCCGGTGATTTCCATGTCGTTTCCTTTCGGGGGATTCCGAGCTTGCTCAGTGCTCCTCGGCGATCGCCGAGGAGATGTATTGGGCGGACAGGACGGTGAAGATGTAGGCCTGCAGGACAGCGACCAGGATCTCGAGGGCGAAGATCGCGAAACTGAAGATGAAGGACACCGAGCCGGCCGCAACGTAGAACGGGATGCCGGACGTGAGCAGCATGCCGCCACCCACAACGAAGATCATGATGACCAGGTGACCGGCGAACATGTTGCCGAAGAGTCGCAGGGCGAGCGTGAACGGCCGGACGATGAAGTTCGAGAGGAACTCCAGCGGGATCAGCAGCGGCCAGAGGACGACCGGCACGCCTTCGGGCAGGGTCATCTTCCGCATGTAGGTGAAGAAGCCGTACTTGCTGATGCCGGCGTAGTTGTACATCGCGAAGCTCATCAGGGCCAGGCCGTAGGCATAGCCGATCTTCGAGAAGGTCGGGAACATGAACAGGAAGAACTGTCCGAACAGGTTGTTCACCAGGATGAAGCTGAACAGTGCGACCAGGAAGGGCAGGAACCTGCGGTAATCGTGGCCGATCACATCCCTGGCGATCAGGTTGCGGAGCAGGTTGTAGATCTGCTCGCCGAGGAACTGCCTGCGGCCCGGGACCACCTTCTGCCCGCGTGCCAGCCACAGCCACAGGCCGATCACCAGGACGGCGCCGATCACGGCCTGCGCGAGGTGGTTGTTGAGCCAGTACCAATCCGGGCCGAGTTCCGGGATCAGCGGTCGGGAGTTGAAGCTCTCCGGCCCGGGCGGCCACGCACTGTGGTCGGTCTCCCCCTCCAAGGGGATGAGCAGTCCGATCAGGCCGGGCATCACACACCTCCTGTCTGGTCGATCACTCGGACCGTCCGTATCTTGCGATCACCAGATAGATGCCGGCCGCCATGCCAGCGATGATGCCCAATGGCAGCAGCCAAGAAGTCTGCAGCCAGCGGTCAAGCACCCAACCGAGCCCCCCGTAGAAGGCCACCCCAGAGATGAGGATGCTGAAGACCCGGAGCCCGGTGTCCGTTCCGCTCTGCTCACCCATGGTCTGAGGGACTCTATCAGCAGATTCACGCTCACTTCACCGAAGGCGGCCATCATTTGCGCCGTTCTCAGGCTCGTCGTAGATGAGGATACGCATCCTTGAGTAGACCCAGAATTCCGCCCCCAGCCAGCCGATGACGACAGCGATCGTGGTGACCACGACGACCATCGGGTTCATCAGCGCGATCCGGTCCGCGTTGTCCAGCGCCAGCACCAGCAGGAACCCCAGAGCCGTCACCCGGACGGTGTAGGACGCCAGCGCCGCCACCAGTACGGTCGACGGCGGGGAGTCGGCCACCAGGATCTGTACCGCCTGCCCGATCGTGAAGAAGGCGATCGCGAGAATGCCGGACACGGCAGCCGACGCGGCCCCGGGAACCCCGAGCGCCAGGCCGAAGCCGACCACGGCCAGCAGCAGGACGCTGTGGCCGCCGACCGCTCCCCCGACCAGCAGGCTCCGGGCGCGCTGGACGTTGGCGCTGACTTCAGCCATCCGCGGCCTTCGGGCGGCGCCGCCCCCAGGTCAGGTATGCGGCCAGTACCAGCCCGGCGAACAGCGCGACGCCGGTGGCCGGGGTCGGGAAGAGCCCGATCAGCACCACGCCGAAGGCCACCAGCGCCGACCACAGCCAGAGCAGCGCGACCGCCCGGCCGTGGCTGTGCCCGAGGTTCAGCATCCGGTGGTGGAGGTGCTGCTTGTCCGCCTGGTACCAGAGCTTGCCAGCAAGGGTCCGCCGGACGTAGGCGAGCACCAGGTCGAGGAACGGCAGCGCCATCACTGCCAGGGGCAGCAGCAGCGGCAGGTAGGCCGCCATCGCGTTGGCGCCCGGCCGGCTGAGGCGGGACGGGTCGAGCTGGCCGGTGAGGCTGATCATCGAGGTCGCCAGCAGGAAGCCGAGCAGCATCGCGCCGGAGTCGCCCATGAACATCCGGGCGCGGTGGATGTTGTAGGGCAGGAAGCCGAGGCACACCCCGACGGTTGCCACCGTGATCAGGCTCGAGGTCGTCGCCCGGACCAGCTCCTGCTCGTAGGAAAGGCCGTAGGCGTACGCGAAGAACGCCCCGGCGCCGATCGCCACCACGCCGGCCGCCAACCCGTCCAGGCCGTCGATCAGGTTGATCGCGTTCACCACGACGAAGATGAGCACGACGGTGACCACGATGGAGCTGCCCTCGTCGAGGGAGACGATCGCGTCCGGCAGCGGGATCCAGTAGACCTTCACCCCGTTCAGCACGGCCACCCCGGCTGCCATCAGCTGGCCGGCGATCTTGGCCAGTGCGTTCAGCTCGACCATGTCGTCGACCACCCCGACGGCACAGATCAGCCCGCCGGCCAGCAGGACGGCCATGGAATCGTGGGTCACCAGCTGGAACCCGCCCAGCCAGGGCAGTTGGGCGGCCACCAGCAGGGCTGCGGCCAGGCCGCACCACATCGAGACGCCACCGAAGTAAGGGACCGGCTTGGTGTGCACGTCGCGGTCGCGGACCATCGCGACGGCGTTGAACCGGAAGGCCAGGCGCCGCGCCAACCCGCTGAGCAGGTACGTCACCCCCGCGGCGACGAGCAACACCAGCAGGTACTCGCGCATGCTCAGCCCTCGCCGAAGGCCGGGACGACGGCGGTGAGCTCCTCGCGGCTGATCCGACCCTCGCGCAGCACCCGCGGGCTCCCGGTCAGGTCGATGATCGTGGACGGGGCGCTCTCGGAGGCCTCCCCTCCGTCGAGGTAGACGCGCACCCGTTTGCCGAGTTGCTGCTTCGCCGTCGCGACAGTCGTGGCCGCCGGCTGGCCGGACACGTTCGCCGAGCTCACAGCCAGCGGTCCGGTGGAGCGCAGCAGTTCCCTGGTGAAGTCGTGGTCGGGGACGCGGACGGCGATCGTCCGGCCCCGGTCGCCCAGGTCCATGTTCAGGTGCTGGTGGGCCGGTACGACCATGGTCAGGGCCCCCGGCCAGAAGGCCTCGGCGAGGGCGAGCATCTCGTCGGTCACCTCATCGGTCAGCGCCCGCAGCATGGCCACCTCCGCGACCAGCACCGGGGGCGGCATGTCCCTGCCGCGCTCCTTGGCGTCCAGCAGGCGCTGGACCGCGTCCGGGGAGGCGGCGTCGGCGCCGATGCCGTAGATCGTGTCGGTCGGCAGGACGATGCACTCACCGTTCAGGATCGCCGTGACGGCGGCCTCGATGGCTGCCCCCGGATCGCTGGTGATGTCCCAAACCCTGGCCATGCCGCTCATCCTGCCAGCTTGCCGACCCGGACACCCGTCACGAACCGTGGCCGGTCGTTGAGGTCGGGATTGTCGACGACCCGGGTGAACGCGCCGGTGGCGGCGAACACCCCGACGACGCTCGCCGACTGGACCTCGGCATGCTCGGCGCAGACCAGCCCGCCCGGGCGCAACATGCGGGCTGCGGTCCTCGCCACCACCTTCAGCGCGTCCAAGCCGTCCGGGCCGGAGAACAGGGCCACCGCCGGCTCGTGCGTGCGCACGTCCTCGGCCACCCCCTCCCAGGCCTCCAGCGGGATGTAGGGCGGGTTGGCGATCACCAGGTCCACCCGGCCGTCGAGTTCCGGGAACGCTGCGGCCATATCGCCCTCAACCAGGGTCACGCCGGTGCCCGCAAGGTTGGTCTCGGCTGCGCGGGCGGCCTCCGGCGACAGTTCGACGGCGTACTGGCGACAGCCGGGACGCTCGGCGGCGATGGCTGCAGAGATCGCGCCGCTGCCGGCACACAACTCCACCACCACCGGCGCCTCGCCGAGGCCGTCCAGCCGCTGGATCGCCCAGCCGGTCATCACCTCCGTCTCGGGGCGGGGGATGAAGACCCCGGGCGCGACGGCCAGCTCGACGGTGCGGAAGAAGGCCCGGCCGGTGAGGTACTGGACCGGTTCGCCGGCCTCCCTGCGGGCCAGCAGGTGCTCGTAGCCGGCCGCCACAGCCTCCGGAACCGGGCCCAGCAGCAACAACCCGGACGGCTCGACGCCGGCGGCATGGGCCAGCAGGGTCCGGGCCTCAGCGCTGGAGGACAGGCGCCGGGCGCCTTCGGCCAGCAGCCGGTAGAGCTCGGCCATCAGCCGGTGCTGCCGAGCCGCTCGGCCAGATCGGCGGCCTGCAGGGCAGCGAGGACCGCGGAGAGGTCGCCGGCGAGGACCTGGTCGAGGTTGTAGGCCTTGAAGCCGATCCGGTGGTCGGCGATCCGGTTCTCCGGATAGTTGTAGGTGCGGATCCGCTCGGACCGATCGACGGTTCGCACCTGGGACCTGCGGGCGGCCGAGGCAGCCGTCGCCGCCTCCTCGTCCGCCCTTGCCACCAGCCGGGCGCGAAGCATCCGCATCGCCGACTCCTTGTTCTGCAGCTGCGAGCGCTCGTTCTGGCAGGAGACCACGATGCCGCTGGGCAGGTGGGTGATCCGGACTGCGGAGTCGGTGGTGTTGACGCCCTGCCCACCGGGTCCTGAGGACCGGTAGACATCGATCCGCAGGTCCTCGTCGTTGACCTCCACCTCGGTGGCCTCCACGTCAGGCATCACCAGTACGCCGGCAGCGGAGGTGTGGACGCGTCCCTGGGACTCGGTCACCGGCACCCGTTGCACCCGGTGCACGCCGCCCTCGAACTTGAGCACCCCGTAGGGCGAGTTGTCCGGGTCGGCGTTCGAGGCGGCCTTGACGGCGAGGGTGACCGACTTGAAGCCGCCGAGGTCGGTCTCCTGCGAGTCGAGCACCTCGACCTTCCAGTTCCGCGTCTCGGCGAACCGGGTGTACATGCGGAACAGGTCGCCGGCGAACAGGGCGGACTCCTCACCGCCCTCACCGGACTTGATCTCGATCAGGCAGTCGGCCGAGTCATTGGGATCCCGCGGGGCCAGCAGTTGGGCGAGCCGGTCCTCAACGGTGACGAGCTCTGCGGCGATGGCATCGGCCTCGACAGCGAAGCTCGGGTCCTCCTCGGCCAGTTCCCTGGCTGCGGCCAGGTCGGAGGTCAGTTGCTCGTGGCTGGTCAGGGCGTGCACGATCGGGCTGATCTCCGCGTAGCGGCGGCCGACGCGGCGGGACGCGGCCAGGTCGGTCAGGATCGCCGGGTCCGAGAGTTGGGCCTCGAGTTCCGCGAACTCCTCGCGCAGGCCGGTAGCCGCCTCGTACATGCCCTCTCCCTTCGGTCAGTTGCAGCGATTCCTGGAGGTCCGCTCGCCGGGCGGCTCCGGAGACGACCGCCTCCGGTGGCTGGGCCGGCGTTGCCCCGAACGCAAACGCCGGGCACCAGGACATCCCTGGTACCCGGCGTCGACGAAGCTACTTCTTGGCGTCGGTCTTCTTGGCGTAGCGCTTCTCGAAGCGGGCAACGCGGCCGCCGGTGTCGAGGATCTTCTGCTTGCCGGTGTAGAACGGGTGGCAGGCCGCACAGACCTCGGCGTGGATCACGCCGTTCTTGGCGGTGCTGCGGGTGGTGAAGGTGTTGCCGCAGGTGCAGGTGACCTGGGTCTCCACGTACTCGGGGTGGATGCCTTGCTTCATGGTTTCTCCTGTTCGAGGCCCGGGTCGCCTGCTCCTGCGGAGGTGGGTAGCTGAACCCGTGGCGTGAACCGGAACCGACTGACCATTGTGCCTCATCACCGCTCGGCAGCCAAACCGCCGGCCAGGCGTCCACGGCCGGCGACGGGCTGCGCCGGGGCTGCCCGATTGGCGCGGCGCGAGCGGGAAGCGGCAGCATGTTCGTCATGGCAAGCATTCCCGACGGTTTCGACCAGATCAGCCTCACTCCCGACCGGCTGCGCGACGTACTGGAACTGGACATGTGGGCCTTCCCCACTTCCGACAGTCTCGAGGAGCTGCTCGCCCTGCCGAGCCCGCTGACCTGGGAGCGGACGCGCGGGCTGGTGCGCTCCGAACGGCCCGAGGAGCTGGTCGCGCTGCACTCCTCCTATCCCTTCGGCAACTGCCCCGTGCCCGGCGGCCGGCTCAAGGTCGCCGGCCTCACCTGGGTGGGGGTACATCCACAGTGGCGGCGGCGGGGCCTGCTGCGCACCATGATCGAGACCCATTTCGAGGACTGCCGCGACCGCGGGGAGCCGGTGTCGCTGCTGTTCGCCGCCGAACCGGCGATCTATGGCCGGTTCGGCTACGGGACCTGCGCCCGGGTCCTGAACCTGACCCTCGGCAGGGGGGCTGCGCTGCGTCCGGCACCGGGGGCAGCGGAGGTCACGGTGCGCGTCCAGAAGCTGTCGGCAGAGCTGCACGGCGAGCTGGTCGCCACCCTGCACGGCGCCGTCGACCGGCCCGGCTGGGTGACCAGGGAGACACCGGAGCTGAAGGCGGTGTGGTTCGACGACTCCCCGCTTCTACGCGACGGCCGCGAGGTGGCCCGGATCATGGTCGCCGAGCGGGACGGCGAGTCGGTGGGTTACGCGGTGTTCCGAAGGAAGGGCAAGTGGGGACCGGCGGGACCGGAGGGATCGGTGCGGCTCCGCGAGGTGGTGGCACCGGACGCAGCCGTGGCGCACGCCCTGTGGTCGCGGCTGCTCGACCTGGACCTCACCATCGAGGTGACCAGCGGCATGCTGGCCGTTGACGACCCGCTGCTCAGCCTGCTCGTTGATGTTCGGGCTGCCCGTGGCACCTGGCAGGACAACACCTGGCTGCGGGTCATCGACGTGCCGGCCGCCCTGGCCGGACGCCGGTACCAGGCCGGCCTCGACGTCGTGCTCGAGCTCACCGACCAGCTGCTGCCGGACAACGCCGGGCGCTGGCGGCTGACCGCGGAACCGTTCGGAGCTGTGACGGTCGAGCGCACCGGGCAGCCGGCCGACCTGGCCCTGGACGTCCGCGAGCTGGGCGCTGCCTACCTCGGCGGGACCTCGCTCACCGAACTGGCCGCCGCCGGACTGGTCACCGAACTGACCCCGGGCAGCCTGCTCCGGAGTTCGGTCGCCTTCGGCTGGCCGGTGGCGCCGGTGGCGAACTGGATCTTCTGACCGGAGCCATCCCCGGGCGCCCCGCCCCGGCCTGGAGACATCGGGCCTGGCGTCGGCCAGGGCTAGAACGCGGCCTCGAAGAGCTGCCGCAGTCCCTGGCTGTCCGCCTCGCCGCTGTAGCCACAGCCGATGACGGCGCCGTCCGCCGCAGAGATCAGGTAGCCCAGGCCGACCCTGGCGGGGCCGCTGCCGACCAGCGACTCGCTTCGTCCGTCGTCCAGCTCCACCTGGACCTCGCTCGCCGCCGCCCCCCGGTAGACCCGGGTCACGGTGAAGGTGACGTCCTGGCCCGACACAGCCTTGACGGTGCCGGCGAACGCGAAGTCGGCGCTGGCAGCCAGCGTCGCCGCCTCTGGGGCGCGGCACTTCGCCGAGGCGGTGCCGGCGGTGAGGCGGACCACAGGTCCGGCGCCAGGGGTGCGCGGCACGTCCGGCTGCCCGGCAAGGATGTTCCCGGCGAAGAGCCAGCCCACCCCGGCCACAGCGAGCACGAGCGCTGCGGCGAGCAGCACCCGACGGCTGCCGGTGGGCGGGGTGGAAGCGGCAGGGGTGCTCATCGTCTCCTCCATCAGTCGTGAGGCCTGGTCCGCAGCCAGCAGCGGCAGGGACGCAGAGGGGTCCACCAGCTTGATGCGCTCGCGCAGGCCGTCGTCGGTCACCACCGGCTCCCTTCCGTCGACTGCTCATGTCCGGCGTGCACGTCCAGCTTTCGCAGCGCCTCGCGCAGCCGGTTCCTGGCCCGGTGCAGCCGGATGCTGGCGGCGTTCACCGAGACGCCGAGGACGAGGGCCAGCTCCGCCGGCCCGAGGTCCTCCCAGGCCCACAGCCGCAGGAGATCGGCATCCTGCACCCGCAGTCGCGCCATCGCCTCGGCCAGGTCGGGGTCGGGCCCCTCGGGCAGGGACACCGGACGGGGCGGATCGATGACGGCTACCCGCGCTGCCAGCCTCGCCCGCCTGCGGTCACCCCGCCGGGCGTTCGCCAGGCAGTTCCTGGCCACGCCGTACGCCCAGGGCAGCGGCTCATCGGGCAGGTCATCCAGACGCCGCCAGCACACCAGCAGGGTCTCGGCGAGGGCATCCTCTGCCGTGGCCGGGTCGGTGCGCCGGGCCAGGTACCGCCGGACGCCCTCGATGACTGCCGGCGCAATGGCCTCGAACCGCTCCCGGCGCTCGTCGGTTTCCACAGGATCCACTCTCGGTCATGTCCGGGTGCGCCGGCCGCCTTTCAACCCGGCGAGCGGCGCCGATGCCCCACAGCAGGCGTTCGCTCCCGAAAGTGGCTCTTGCCCCCGAAAGTTCGGGAGCAAGAGCCACTTTCGGGGGCAGGAAAGCTGCGTGGGCGGCCGCTACTCCGGATTCGGGGTGGTCTTGGAGATCACCATCAGGAACTCGCGGTTGCTCTGCGTCTTGCGCATCCGGTTCAGCAGCATCTCCAGGCCCTGCTGGGAGTCCTGCGCCGAGAGCACCCGACGAAGCTTCCAGATGATCGCGAGCTCGTCGCGGCCGAGCAGCAGCTCCTCGCGCCGGGTGCCGGAGGCGACCGGGTCGATGGCTGGGAAGATGCGCTTGTCGGCGAGGTCACGGCGGAGGCGGAGCTCCATGTTGCCGGTGCCCTTGAACTCCTCGAAGATCACCTCGTCCATCTTGGAGCCGGTATCGATCAATGCGGTGGCGAGGATGGTCAGCGAGCCGCCGTCCTCGATGTTGCGGGCAGCACCGAAGAACTTCTTCGGCGGGTACAACGCAGCCGAGTCCACACCACCGGAGAGGATCCGGCCGGATGCCGGAGCGGCGAGGTTGTAGGCCCGGCTGAGGCGGGTGATGCCGTCCAGGAGCACGACCACGTCCATGCCGAGCTCGACGAGGCGCTTGGCCCGCTCGATCGCCAGCTCGGCGATCGTGGTGTGGTCCTCTGCCGGACGGTCGAAGGTGGAGGCGATCACCTCACCGCTGGTGGTCCGCTGGAAGTCGGTGACCTCCTCGGGACGCTCGTCCACCAGGACGACCATCAGGTGCACCTCGGGATGGTTGGTGGTGATGGCGGTGGCGATGGCCTGCATCACCAGCGTCTTGCCGGCCTTGGGCGGCGAGACGATCAGGCCACGCTGGCCCTTGCCGACCGGCGCGACCAGGTCGATGATCCGGCCGGTCATGTTCAGCGGCGTGGTCTCGAGGCGGAACCGCTCCTGCGGGTAGAGCGGCGTCAGCTTCTGGAACTCGGGCCGGTCCTTCGCCTTGTCGGGTGCGTCGGCATTGATCGTGTCGATGCGCACCAGCGGGTTGAACTTCTCCCGTCGCTCCCCCTCCTTCGGCGCGCGGATGGCACCGGTGACGATGTCGCCCTTCCGCAGGCCCCACTTCTTCACCATCGAGAGTGAGACGTAGGCGTCGTTGTTGCCCGGGAGGTACCCGGTGGTGCGGACGAAGGCGTAGTTGTCGAGGACGTCGAGGATGCCGGAGATCTCCAGCAGCACGTCGTCCTCGTTGATCACCGGTTCGGCTTCCATCCGGTCCATGCCGAGGTTGCCGGCGCCCCTGGCGCTGCCGCCGCCGGGCCGGCGATTGTTGTTGCTGTTGCCCTGGCGGTCACGGTTGCGGCGCCGGCGGCTGCGCCTGCCGTTGCCGAACTCGTCGTCGTCATTCCGCTGGGAATCGTTCCGCTGGGAGTCGTTGCGCTGCTGGGAGTCGTTGCGCTGCTGCGAGTCGTTGCGCTGCTGGGAATCGTTGCGCTGGGACTGCTGTGCCTGCTGGCGGGACTCGCCCTGCCGATTCTCGGTGCGGTCACCGTCGTCGGCGTTGCCGCCGCGGCGACGGTTGCGGCCGGCGCCCTCGGCCTTGAGGGCCTCGAGGCGGGCGGCGACGTCGTCGGCGGAGCCGGAGGGCAGCGGCGCCTGGGTCTCGGCCGGTTCGTTGCGTCGGGGCGCCTCAGCCTCTGCGGGACGCTCGGCGCGCTGCCGGCGGGAGCGGGTGGGTGCTGCGTCCTCGGTGCGTGGCTTCTCGGAGCGGGACGGCTGAGCAGACTTGATCGCATCGATCAGGGCGCTCTTGCGCATGGTGCCGGTGCCCTTGAGGCCCAGCGAGGCGCCCAGCTGCTTCAACTCCGGAAGCAGCATCCCCTCCAGGCCTGCGCCTTTGCGCCTGGAATCCTGGGTCGCAGCTTCGATGGTGTCGGTCACGGACTTCCTTTCGGATCGGGCGGTCTCCGGCTTTGCCGGGCAGACGCGCCCAGTGCTCGGTAAAGAGCAACTTGAATGACATTCCAGATCTGAAACGCCAGCAGTATTTGATGCTTAGCTACTGGGATTCCTTGACGACTCGGTGAGTACTTCGCGTCCGTCCTGCCCGATCTGAGGGGCTGTGCGCTACAGCGCGACTCCAACTGTAGCACCCGCCGACAGCGGTGCGAAAAGCTCCCGCCGGCCTCAGTTCAGGGCGGTGGCGAATGCCTCGCGCAATCCCGCGTAATCGGTTACCACGGGGAACCGTGGGAACTCTGCGACGACATTGGCCGGGGGCCGGAACAGGATCCCGGCGTTGGCTTCGGCAAGCATCGCGACGTCGTTGTAGGAATCGCCGGTTGCCACTACCCGGTAATTGAGGTGGTGAAACGCCCGGACCGCCGCACGCTTGGAATCCGGCTGGCGGAGGGTGTAGCCGGTGATCCGGTCGGCCTCGACCCGCAGGCGGTGGCACAGCAGTGTCGGGTGACCGAGCTGGGCCATCAGCGGCATGGCGAACTCGTAGAAGGTGTCGGAGAGGATCACCACCTGGAACCGGGCGCGCAGCCAGTCGAGGAACTCGGCCGCTCCGGGCATCGGGCCCATGGCCGCGATCACCTCCTGGATCTGCGAGAGGCCGATGCCGTTGGCGTCCAGCAGCCGCAGGCGGTGGCGCATCAACTCGTCGTAGTCCGCGATGTCCCTTGTGGTCAGCCGCAACTCCGCGATGCCGGTGCTCTCAGCCACCCGGATCCAGATCTCGGGGACCAGGACGCCCTCGAGGTCGAGGCAGGCCAGGTCCATCAGGCTCCCTCGACCCGCATGACGGCGATCCCCGGCCGGACCTCGGCCATGCTGCGCAGGTCGGCGATCGCCGCGGCGACGGCATCCTGGGTGGCGAGGTGGGTCATCACCCCGAGTCGGGCCTCCACCCCCCGGCTCTCCTGGCGGACCGCCTGCAACGAGACCCCGTGCCTGGCGAAACAGGTCGCGACCTGGGCAAGGACCCCCGGGGCATCGTGGACGGTCATGGACACGTAGTAGCGCGAGCTGACCCGTCCGGCCGGCGTGATCCCGCGTGCCGAGTAGGTGGAGGCCGCCGGCCCCCTGGCACCGCGGACGCGGTTGCGGGCGGCGGTGACCAGGTCGCCCAGCACGGCGGAAGCCGTCGGCGACCCGCCGGCCCCCGGACCCATGAACATCAGCCGGCCGGCATTCCTCGACTCGATGAAGACGGCGTTGTAGGCGCCGGGGATGGCGGCCAGCGGATGGGCGGCCGGGACCATGGTCGGGTGCACCCCGATGGCGATCGTCCCGTCCTCGCTGAGCGCGCAGCGGGCCAGCAGCTTGATCACGCAGCCCATCTCCTTGGCCGCGGCGATGTCCGCGCTGGTGACGCCCGTGATGCCCTCCCGGGAGACGTCGGAGAGCTTGACCCGGCTGTGGAAGGCGAGACTGGCCAGGATCGCCGCCTTGGCCGCAGCGTCGTAGCCCTCGACGTCGGCCGTCGGGTCGGTCTCGGCGTAGCCGAGGCGCTGCGCCTCTGCGAGCACTGCGGAGAAGTCGGCGCCGTCGGTGTGCATCCGGTCGAGGATGAAGTTGGTGGTGCCGTTGACGATGCCCATCACTGCGGTCACCTCGTCGCCCACCAGCGACTCCTGCAAGGGCCGGATGATCGGGATCGCCCCGGCCACCGCAGCCTCGTAATAGATGTCCACGCCGGCCGCCTCCGCGGCGGCGTAGAGGGTGCCGCCGTCCTCGGCGAGCAGTGCCTTGTTGGCCGTGACCACGGAGGATCCGGCGCCGATCGCCGCGAGGATCAGGCTGCGGGCCGGCTCGATCCCACCGAGGAGTTCAATCACCAGGTCGACGTCCGGCCGGCTGGCCAGGGCGAGCGCATCGTCGGTGAGCAGGGTGCGGTCGATCCCGGGACGTTCCCGGTCGAGCCGGCGGACGGCGATCCCGACCAGCTCGAGTGGGCGGCCGATGCGCGCGCGCAGGTCTTCGGCCTGCTCGATCAGGAGGCGGGCCACCTGCGAGCCGACCACACCACAGCCCAGCAGCGCGACCTTCAATGGCGCGGACTCAGTCATTCTGTTCCTCGTTCTCCGCAGCCCCGGCGTCCAGCGCCAGGAGGTCGTCCAGGGTTTCGCGACGCAGCATGGTGCGCACCTTCCCGTCCCGGACCGAGACGACCGGCGGCCGCGGCACGTGGTTGTAGTTGCTGGCCATCGACCGGCTGTAGGCGCCGGCCGCCGGCACGGCGATCAGGTCGCCGATGGTGATGTCACCCGGCAGGAACTCGTCGCGCACCAGGATGTCCCCGCCCTCGCAGTGCAGCCCGACCACCCGGGAGACCACCGGCTCGGCTGCTGAGGATCTCGAGGCGAGCGTTGCCGAGTACTCGGCAGCGTAGAGGGCCGGCCGGATGTTGTCGCTCATCCCGCCGTCGACGGAGATGTAGCGCCGGCTGAGACCGCCGCCGACGTCCACCGGCTTGATCGTGCCGACCCGGTAGAGGGCGAGGCCGGACGGACCGACGATCGCCCGACCGGGTTCGATGGACATCGCCGGCAGGTTCAGGCCGAAGGCCGTGCACTCGTGCTCGACGATCTCCCGCAGGCCCGCGGCCAGCTCCGCCGGCGTCGCCGGGGTGTCCTCCTTGATGTAGGCGATGCCGAAGCCGCCGCCAAGGTCGAGTTCGGCCAGCTCGATGCCGGTGGCCTCCTTGAACTGGGCGAACAGCTTCAGCGTGCGCCGGGCCGCGACCTCGAACCCGTTGGTGTCGAAGATCTGGCTGCCGATGTGGGAGTGGATGCCGAGCAGTTCCAGCCGGGGGCTGTGGTGGCAACGGAACAACCCGACCAGGGCCTGGCCGCCGGCGATGGAGAACCCGAACTTCTGGTCCTCGTGGGCTGTGGCGATGTACTCGTGCGTGTGCGCCTCGACGCCGGTGGTCACCCGGATCATCACCCTCGCCGTGGTGTCCAGTTCTGCGCACAGGCGTTCCAGGCGGGTGATCTCGTCGGAGGAGTCGACGATGATCCGGCCGACCCCGTGGGCGAGGGCCAGCCGCAGCTCGGCATCGGACTTGTTGTTGCCGTGCATCCCGATCCGGGCTGGTTCGAATCCGGCCAGCAGCGCGACGGTCAGTTCACCCATGGAACAGACGTCGAGGCTGAGCCCCTCCTGCCCGACCCAGCGGGCGATCGTGGTGCACAGGAAGGACTTGCCGGCGTAGTAGACCGTCCAGCCGGTGAAGGCTTCGCGCCAGTCCCGTGCGCGCTTCCGGAAGTCGACCTCGTCGATCACATAGGCGGGAGTGCCCACCTGTTCGGCCAGCTCGGTGACCCGGATGCCGCCGACGGAGACGACCCCGTCGGGGTCGCGCTCGACGGTTTCACTCCACAGCTTCGCGGTGAGGGCGTTGACGTCCTCCGGCCGGGTCAGCCACACCGGGGCCGGTGTGGTGGCGTCGGCGTGGAGCGAGCCCGCCACGTGCATGTGAGTCATGCGGCAACTGTGCCAGAGTGCAGCCCTCAGCCGCCGCTGGCCGGCCGGATCTGGACGCCGCGGCGGCCGCGCAGATGCAGCGCGACGCCGGGGCTCGCATCACGCCGATGAGACTAGTCGGAGGAGACTTTGCTACAGTCACCTTCGGCCCATTGCGGGCCGGGCCCCCGTAGCTCAGGGGATAGAGCACCGCCCTCCGGAGGCGGGAGCGCGCGTTCGAATCGCGCCGGGGGCGCCCATCAGGGTTCGTTGGTCGAATCCGCCTGCTGACGGCAGCAGGCGGTCCGGCCCCTGCCGGGCCCGTCCGGGCGTCAACCGGTGGTGCGCCGGCCCCGGACCGGCTCGAATCCCACCGGCCAGGCCCCTGACTTCCCCACGGTTCGGGAACGCGACCGCCGTCGGCCGGGATTTCACCGATCCCGCATCGTGAAGTGGTGCGGCGGGTACGTTCGTTGGTGGCCGGGCCGTAGGTAACATCGACCCGGTACATCCGCGCCATCAGGAAGAAGTGGAAAGTGGCCCCCACGCCTCAGGACGTGAAGAACGGCGAGAGCACGACCGACTTCGGAGCCAACGACTGGCTGATCGAGGAGATGCGGGAACAATTCGACGCTGATCCCGGGTCCGTCGATCCGGCCTGGGTCGCCTACTTCCAGGCGAATGCCACTCCTGATTCCGGGCCCGCGGCAGCGTCGGCGCCCGGCCCGGCCGCAAAGCCTGCGGCCGGTGTCCCCGCCCCGTCCGTTCAGCCGGCAGCAGCGGCCAGGCCGCCGGCGGACGCTGTGGCCGGGACCGCCGCCCCCGCCCCTGCGGCCACGGCCACGGACGGCGCGGGCCAGCCGGCAACAACCCCGGCGCAACCGAACCCGGTCTCGGCAGCCCCGGAGGCCTTCACCGAGCCGGCCCCGGCAGCCACCGGCATGGCCCCGGAAGGCCCCGGCTCCGGCCGCGGGGTCTCCCCCGACCTGCCGCGGCAGCAGCCGGTCGTGACCAAGGAGCAGACCGAGCCGACCCGCACCCCGCTCCGGGGCGCCCCGTTGCGCACCGCCACCAACATGGATGCCTCGCTGGCGATGCCCACGGCGACCAGCGTCCGCGACGTGCCGATGAAGCTGGCCATCGACCAGCGCCAGATCATCAACGCCCACCTTGCCCGGTCCACCGGCGGCAAGATCTCCTTCACCCACCTGATCGGCTGGGCGATGGTGCAGGCCCTCAAGGCCGTGCCGGAGATGAACAACTCCTACGAGGTCGTCGACGGCAAGCCGAACCTGGTGACCCCGCCGTCGATCAACCTCGGCCTTGCGATCGACATGCGCAAGCCGGACGGCACCCGTCAGCTGCTGGTGCCGAACATCAAGAACTGCGAGGACCTCAACTTCGCCCAGTTCTGGGCCGCCTACGAGGGCCTGGTCGCGAAGGCCCGCAACAACCTGCTCACCGTCGCCGACTTCGCCGGCACCAGTGCTTCTCTGACCAACCCGGGGGGTCTTGGCACCAACCATTCGGTGCCGCGGCTGATGGCCGGGCAGGGCGTGATCCTCGGCGTCGGCTCGATCGACTACCCGCCCGAGTTCCAGGGCGCCAGCGCAGCCCGGATCAACGAGCTGGGCGTCTCCAAGGTGACCACCCTCACCTCCACCTATGACCACCGCGTGATCCAGGGCGCCCAGTCCGGGGAATTCCTGCGGCGGATCCATGAACTGCTGATCGGCCAGCACGATTTCTACGACGAGATCTTCGACGCCCTGCGGGTGCCCTACTCCCCGATCAGGTGGGCCAACGACGTCAGCGACGACCGGCTCGGCTCGATCCCGCGCAGCGCCCGGATCTTCTCCCTGATCAACGCCTACCGGAACCTCGGCCACTTCATGGCCGACATCGACCCGCTGGAGTACCGCCAGCGCACCCACCCGGAACTGGCCATCGAGTACCACGGGCTCACCCTCTGGGACCTGGATCGGGAGTTCCCGGTCGGCACCTTCGGCGGTCACTCCGGCGAGGTCGCGACCATGCGGGACATCCTGGCCATGCTGCGGGGTACCTACTGCCGCAGCGTCGGCGTCGAGTACATGCACATCTCCGACAACGAGCAGCGGACCTGGATCCAGGAGCGCTTCGAGCGCCCGTTCGTGCCGTGGCCCCGCGAGGAACACCTGCGCATCCTCGACAAGCTGAACGAGTCGGAGATCTTCGAGACCTTCCTGCAGACCAAGTTCGTCGGCCAGAAGCGCTTCTCCCTCGAGGGTGGCGAGTCGACCATCGTCTTCCTCGACGAGCTGTGCGAGCGCGCCGCCGACGCCGACCTGGACGAGGCGATCATCGGCATGCCGCACCGCGGCCGCCTGAACGTGCTGGCCAACATCGTCGGCAAGTCCTATGGCCAGATCTTCCGCGAGTTCCAGGGCAACTACGACCCCCGGCTCACCCAGGGCTCGGGCGACGTGAAGTACCACCTCGGCTCCGAGGGCGAGTTCAAGGCGGCCAGCGGGAAGACCATCCGGACCTCTGTGGCCGCCAACCCCTCGCACCTCGAGGCGGTCAACCCGGTGGTGGAGGGCATCGCCCGCGCCAAGCAGGACCAGCTCGGGGTCGATGACTTCCCGGTGCTGCCCATCCTGATGCACGGCGACGCTTCGTTCGCCGGCCAGGGCGTGGTCTACGAGACCCTGCAGATGAGCCAGCTGCGCGCCTACAAGACCGGCGGCACCATCCACCTCGTCGTCAACAACCAGGTCGGTTTCACCACGGCGCCGATCGAGTCCCGCTCCTCGGTCTACTGCACCGACGTGGCCAAGACGATCCAGGCACCGATCTTCCACGTCAACGGGGACGACCCGGAAGCCGTGGCGAGGATCGCCCAGGTGGCCTTCGACTTCCGCGAGCGGTTCCACAAGGACGTCGTTGTCGACCTGGTCTGCTACCGGAGACGCGGCCACAACGAGGGTGACGACCCCAGCTTCACCCAGCCGCTGATGTACGACCTGATCGAGCAGAAGCGCAGCGTCCGGAAGCTCTACACCGAGGCCCTGATCGGCCGCGGCGACATCTCCACCGACGATGCCGAGCAGGTCATCGCCCGGTTCCGGGACCGGCTGGAGAGCGTCTTCCGCGAGGTCCGCGAGGCTGTGGTCACCGAGGACGACTCCTACCGCAAGGCGCCCTACTACCCCGCGAAGCTCGGCAAGGAGAAGGGCACGGCGATCAGCCCCGAGCAGATGGAGGCGGTGGCGAAGGCCCACCTCACCTTCCCGGAGGGCTTCACCGTGCACCCGAAGGTGCGACCGCAGCTCGAGCGTCGCGCGGAGAGCATCCGCAACGGTCCGGTCGACTGGGCGACAGCGGAACTGCTGGCGTTCGGGTCGCTGCTGATGGAGGGCCGGCCGGTTCGGCTGGTCGGCCAGGACAGCCGTCGGGGCACGTTCAGCCAGCGGTTCGCCGCGGTCGTCGACCGGGTCACCAACCAGGCCTACGTGCCGCTGAAGCACCTCACCGACGACCAGGGCCAGTTCTACATCTACGACTCCCTGCTCAGCGAGTTCGCCTCGATGGGCTTCGAGTACGGCTACTCGGTGGCAGCGCCGGACGCCCTGGTCTGCTGGGAGGGCCAGTTCGGCGACTTCGCCAACGGCGCCCAGACCATCGCCGACGAGTTCATCGCGGCCGGCAACGCCAAGTGGACGCAGAAGTCGGGGGTGGTGCTGCTGCTCCCCCACGGCTACGAGGGCCAGGGCCCCGACCACTCCTCGGCCAGGATCGAACGCTGGCTCACGCTCTGCTCGGAGGGGGCGCTCGCGGTCTGCCAGCCGTCCACCCCGGCCAGTTACTTCCACCTGCTGCGCACCCACGCCTACGTGAACTGGCACCGGCCGGTCGTCATCGCGACACCCAAGTCGATGCTGCGCTCGAAGGCTGCGATGTCCCCGGTCACCGAGTTCACCCAGGGACGTTGGCAGCCGGCGATGGGCGACCCGACGATCACCGACCACGCCGCCGTGCAGCGGATCGTGCTGTGCTCCGGCAAGATCCGCTGGGAACTGGCCCAGGCCCGCAGCGATGCCGGGCTCGACGGGGTGGTCGCCATCCTGCCGCTGGAGCGGCTGTACCCGCTCCCGGCAAGGGAGCTGGCGGCGGAGCTGGCCAAGTACCCGAAGGTGACCGACGTCCGCTGGGTCCAGGACGAGCCCGAGAACCAGGGGGCCTGGTGGTTCCTGCAGCTGCACCTGCCGCAGGCGATCACCACCTTCCTGCCCGGCTACGAACTGAAGCTGACCGGCATCACCCGTCCGGCCGCCTCGGCCCCCTCGGTGGGGTCGGTGAAGGTACACGCGGCCCAGGAGTCCGAGCTGCTGGCCCGCGCGCTGGCCGGCTGATGTACTTCACCGACCGCGGGATCGAGGAGCTGGCCGATCGCCGGGGTGAGGAGGAGGTCAGCCTGGCCTGGCTGTCCGAAAAGCTCACCTTGTTCGTCGACCTGTACCCCGAGCACGAGAATGCCGTTGAGCGGCTCGCCACGTGGCTGGCTCGCCTCGACGACGAGGAGGACTGACCTTGCTCACCAAGCAGGCCATCGATGCTTTCACCGCGCTCACCGGCAGTGCGCCGGCCGGGGTCTGGGCAGCGCCGGGACGGATCAACCTGATCGGTGAGCACACCGACTACAACGACGGTTTCGTGCTCCCGTTCGCCCTCCCCCAGGCCGCTTACGTCGCCGCTGCGCCTCGCGCCGACGGTCGCTGGCGGTTCCGGTCGGTCGACCTGGACGAGACCGTCGAGATCGGTGGGGCCGAGCTCCTGCCCGGCACGCCGGGTTGGCACTCCTACCTCGCCGGGGTGGTGTGGGCCCTGCGCCAGGCCGGCCACACGGTGGGCGGCGCCGACCTGGTGCTCACCTCCGACGTCCCGCTCGGCGCCGGGCTGTCGTCCTCTGCTGCCATCGAGTGCGCAGCCCTGGCAGCGCTGGCCGAGCTCAACTCGCTCGACATCGATCCGATGGACCGGGCCAAGCTGGCCAGGGTTGCGGAGAACGCCTACGTCGGGGCACCCACCGGCCTGCTCGACCAGGCGGCGTCCACCCTGTGCGTCGCCGACCATGCCCTGTTCCTCGACTGCCGCACCCTGGACACCCGGCAGGTGCCACTCGCCGTCACGGCCGCCGGCCTGGAGATCCTCGTGGTCGATACCCGGACGCGGCACAGCCACGTCGACGGCGAGTACGCCTCCCGGAGGGCCAGCTGCGAGGAGGCCTGCCGGATCCTCGGCATCCCGGCCCTGCGGGACGTCACCGACCTCGCCGCGGCACTCGACGTCCTGCCCGAGGAGGTCGGTCGCCGTGTCCGCCACGTGGTCACGGAGGACGAGCGGGTGCTGGCTGCGGTCGAGGCCCTCTCCGCCGGGGACCACGCCGAGCTGGGCCGGCTGATGACCGCCTCCCACGCCTCGATGCGCGACGACTACGAGATCACCGAGACCAGCGTCGACCTGGCCGTTGAGACGGCGTGCGCCGCCGGCGCGCTTGGCGCCCGGATGACCGGCGGCGGCTTCGGTGGTTGCGTGCTCGCCCTCGTCCGGTCGGATCAGGTGGAGGCTGTCACCACCGCGGTGCGGGCAGCCTTCGCCGGGGCCGGTGTCGCCGAGCCGGTCACCTTCCTCGGTCGGCCCTCAGCCGGGGCTCGTCGTCTGGTGTGACCCGGCGCCAGTGGAGCGCCCGGCTGGTCGCCGGAAGCGCCACGGCCACGACGGTCGTCGCAGACACCAGCACCAGCGACCACACCCAGGGTGCGGTCGCGGTGAACGAGTAACCGGCCACCAGGTTCACCAGGGCTGTCGCCACGACTGGTCCCCGGCCCAGGATGTTGAGGCGCCACAATGCCCACCCGGCGGCGATCATCGCCAGCCCGTAGACGATCAGGGCGACCCCGACTCCCCCGCTGAAACCCCCGTGCCCGGCCGCCAGCGATGCCACGGCGAGGCCGATCAGCAGCAGCCCGACCAGCGCCGAACCGGTCGCCGCCACGACCACTCCACCCGGTCTGCGGCTGTCTGGTTGAGGCACGTCGGCCAGCGTAGTCGGGTGGCAGCCTGCGGCGCGCCTGTTCGTGCAGGCGATGGGAGCGCATAACATCACATGTGCAATATGACTGCCGCATCTTGTGCTGGCCAGCTACAGTTGTCAGTCTGGACGCCGGGCGTTGGTTTCTTCCGCGCCCGGTGACGTGTGCTGGGGCCCCCACCGATACGGCCCAACTACCAAGGAGTGTTACTGCATGGACTGGCGCCACAGGGCTGCCTGCCTGACCGAGGACCCGGAGCTGTTCTTCCCGATCGGGAACACGGGTCCTGCCCTCATGCAGATCGCGGAGGCCAAGAAAGTCTGCCGCCGCTGTGACGTGCGCGAAGCGTGCCTGCAGTGGGCGCTGGACGCCGGTCAGGACCACGGCGTTTGGGGCGGGCTCAGTGAGGACGAGCGCCGGGCCATGAAACGCCGCGCTGCCCGGATGCGGGTGCGCAGCAACTAGTCCTCGAGCACCGGCGCGTCCCGGGCTGGCTCAGATCAGCGGAACCCGGACCGTTGCCGTCGTGGCTGAGGCATCGGATTCGAGCCGGAACTCCCCACCCAGGTCGGCGACCAGGGTGCTGACGATCGACAGCCCGAGACTCGTCGAGTTGCCGATCTGGAACCCGTCCGGCAGCGGCTCGCCGAAATTGGTCACCTCGACCACGAGTTCCCCGTCCTGTTGCTGTGGCCGGACCAGCACCTCGCCGGACTGCTCCCGCAGGCCGTGCTCGACAGCGTTCTGGCAGAGCTCGGTCAGGACCAGCGAGAGACTCGTGGCCACGTCGGCAGGGACGTAGCCGAACGAACCCTCCCGGACCATCCGGACCTTGCCACCGGTGGCTGCCACGTCGCCGACCATCCGCAACAGCCGGTCGGCGACGTCGTCGAACTTCACCGATGAGTCGAAGGCCTGGCTGAGGATCTCGTGCACGACGGCGATCGCTGCGACCCGCTTCATGGCATCGCCGAGGGCGCCCTTGGCCTCCGGCGACGAGATCCGCCTCGCCTGGAGCCGCAGCAACGCAGCTACCGTCTGCAGGTTGTTCTTCACACGATGGTGGATCTCGCGGATGGTCGCATCCTTCGTGACCAGCTGCCGCTCCCGGGAACGAAGCTCGGTGGTGTCCCGGCACATCACCAGCAGTCCCTGGGGCCCGGCGTCGCTGGTGAGCGGCAGCACCCGCAGACGCACGTTCGCCAGCGAGGTCTCCAGGTCGATCTCCGCCGAACCGCGACCGGCAAGGCTGGCAGCCACTGGCCGCTCCACCGGTGCCCGCTCCTTCAGCAGCGACCGGGTGACCGCCACGAAATCCTCCCCGTACAGGTCGGTGGTGAGGCCGAGCCGCCGGTAGGCGCTCAGCGCGTTCGGGCTCGCGAACACGATCATCCCGGCCTGGTTGACCCGGATCATGCCGTCCCCCACACGTGGCGACACCCACGGCACCCGCCGGTCCCCGCCGAGCGGGAACTGGTGCCGGTGCACCATGCCGGCGAGCAATTGGGCAGCCTCGAGGTAGGCGTCCTCCAGCGCCCCGGGGGCCCGGACGCCCATCTGGTTGGTGTGCATCTCCACGACAGCCAGGCAACGATCCCCGACGAGGACGGGGATGGCCATCACATCCACCGGGATCCCGGCATGCAGCTTGTTGCCGCTGGTGTGGCTGATCTCCTGGGAAAGGTAGGCCTCGGTGACCAGGTGCTCGGGGTCGTAGGCGATCTCCTCACCGACCACGTCGTCCTCGAGTGAGGTCGGGCCGGTCGTCGGCCGCACCTGGGCGCAGGCCCAGAAAACGTTGTCGTCGGCGTCAGGCACCCAGAGGATCAGGTCAGCGAACGCCAGGTCGGCCAGCAGGGACCACTCGTCGACGAGTTCGGTGAGCCATTCCCGGTCCTCGTCGGTGAGGACGCAGTGCAGTCTCAGCACCTGCTCCATCGTCAGCATGACCGCCACCATACTGACCGAGTTGGATCCCTTGTGCAGCGGCTGGCAGAATGGGCCTTCGCGCCATCCGGCGCCAAGAGTGTCAACACGAGGAGACCGCGATGGGTAAGGGTGGCCGCAAGCGCCGTTCCCGCAAGAAGAACGCAGCGAACCACGGCAAACGCCCCAACGCCTGAGGATCGCCGCCTGAACGCAGAAACCCCCGCCTGAGCGGGGGTTTCGCCGTTTCCCGGGTCAGTCGGTCGACTCGGTGATGATCACGGTCCTGGAGTAGGTGGCGCGCATCCGGACGCGAAGATCGTCGGGGGCCTTCTCCTCGGCGCAGCAACGCCGGATCAGCAGGCGCAGCGCATCCTCCACCTGGTAGTGGTCGAGGCACGGCTCGCACGCCATCAGGTGCTCGCGGATGTCGTCGGCCTCCGCCTGGGTGAGCTCGTTGTCGTGGAAGGCGTACAGGTTGCGCAGCACGTCGGTGCAGTCCTCGAAATCATGCATTCGGATCGCCACCGATCAACCCGTGCTCGCGGGCGAAGTCGGCCAGCGAGGTCCGCAACTGGTTGCGGCCCCGGTTGAGCCGCGACATCACCGTTCCGATCGGGGTGCCCATGATCTCTGCGATCTCCTTGTACGAGAAGCCCTCGACGTCGGCGAGGTAGACCGCCAGCCGGAAATCGGGGGCCAGGGCGTTCATCGCCTCGGTGACCGCCGAGTGCGGCATCCGGTCGAGCGCCTCCATCTCGGCGGACCGCAGCCCGGTGGACGTGTGCGCCTCCGCCCTGGCGAGCTGCCAGTCCTCGACGTCGGAGCCGGAGGACTGCGGCTGCCGCTGCTTCTTGCGGTAGCTGTTGATGAAGGTGTTGGTGAGGATCCGGTACAGCCAGGCCTTCAGGTTGGTGCCGGGGGTGAACTGGTGGAAGGAGGCGTAGGCCTTCGCGAACGTCTCCTGCACCAGGTCTTCTGCATCGGTGGGGTTGCGGGTCATCCGCAGCGCAGCGCCGTACAGCTGGTCGAGGTAGGCCAAAGCCTCGCCCTCGAACCGAGCGGCGCGTTCGGCGTCGGTCTCGGCAGTGGCGAGGGCGGCCTGGTCTGGGAGTGTGGGCAGGTTCATCGCGAACGAGCCTAGCGGGTGCACCGGAAGCGACCGCATCGTCGAGACTTGCGGTGCCGCTTCCATGGTGTCGATCACGCAGTCCTCAACGAGCGGGCCGACGGCGATATTCCGTCCGCCGGCTGGACTAGGCCGGCAGTGGCTCGACCAACTGGGGGCCGTCGTTGGCGACCTTGTTAACGGCAGTGGACACCGGGTGGTAGGCAAGGACCCCGGCCGGAACGGTCAGCAGCTCACGGGCGTCGGAGCCGAAGTCCGGATCCAGCCAGGCCGCCCAGTTCTCCACCGGAACGGCCATCGGCATCCGGTCGTGGATGTGGCCGACCTCGTCGGTCGCAGAGGTCGTGATCACAGTTGCCGTGGTCAGCCAGGCGCCGTCCGGGGCCTTCCAGAACTCGTACAACCCGGCCATCACGAACAGGCTCCCGTCCGCCGGCCGGATGAAGTAGGGCTGTTTGACCGGCTTGCCGCCCTGGTCCCCCGGCAACTGGTACCACTCGTAGTAGCCGTCGGCCGGCAGCAGGCACCTGCGCGTGGCGAAGGCCTTGCGGAAGGCCGGCTTCTCCCCGACGGTCTCGACGCGGGCGTTGATCAGCCGGGCCGCGCCCCGAGCATCCTTCGACCAGGACGGCACCAACCCCCAGCGCAGC
>JADLEH010000059.1 GCA_020846255.1 Propionibacteriaceae bacterium | reverse complement strand
GAGCTCAACCAGCGGTGATCGGCTCACGCCGGCAGGCGCATCAACATGATCACGTGCCGGTAGTCGGCCAACGGCTGGCCGTCGATCTCGTTCAGGCCGGTGAGCAGGCAGGGCTTGCCCGGGGCGGTGAAGGAGAACTCGACGTAGGGCGCATCGAGGGATGCCAGTGCGTCCGACAGGTAGTGGGGGTTGAACCCGGCCGCGCTCATCGCCAGCCCGTTGCCGGTCGTGTCCTCGACCACTGCTTCCAGCGCCTCAACGGCCTGCGCCTGGTCGCCGGTGGCTGCCTCCAGGGTGATCGAACCCTCGGCGATCAGCATCCGAAGCGAGGTGTTCCGCTCTGCGACCAGCCCCACGCGCTTCACGGCTGCGATCACCTCTGCGGTGTTGGCGCGCACGGTCACGGCTGCCTGCACCGTCATCAGGTGCCGGACCTTCGGGAACTCGCCGTCCAGCAGGCGGGTCGTGATCTGGCGGACGCCGGCAGCACCGGAGCCCTCGAAACCGATCAGGCCGTCACCGGTGGCCGAACCCGAAAGGCTCAAGGTCACCTGCTCGCCGGCCGTCATGGACTTGGCGGTCTCGGCCAGCACCCGCGCCGGCACCAGGGCAGCACCCTCACCGCGGCTGGTCCGCGGGCTCCAGGCGAGTTCCTTCAGGGCCATGCGGTAGCGGTCGGTGGCCAGCAGGGAGAGGGTCTCGCCCTCGATCTCCATCCGGACACCGGTGAACACCGGCAGCAGCTCGTCCCGCCCGGCAGCGACCACGACCTGGCCGACGGCCTTCGCGAACTCGTCGCTCGGGATCTGGCCGGTGGCTTCCGGCATCTCCGGCAGGGCCGGGTAGTCGGCCACGGGAAGCGTCTGCAGGGTGAACCGCGCCGTGCCGCAGACCAGTTCCATCTTCGTCTCGTCAGCAGTGATGTCGACCGGCTTGTTCGGCAGCGAACGGGCGATGTCGGCCAGGAGGCGTCCGGACACCAGTGCGACGCCGTCATCGGAGACATCGGCCTTCACCGTGATCTGTGCGGAGGTCTCGTAGTCGAAACTGCTCATCACGACCTGGTTGCCGCCGGCCTTAACCAACAGGCCAGCCAGGATCGGGACGCTCGGACGGGTGGGCAGGCTACGGGCAGCCCACTGCACAGCTTCGGCCAGGACGTCGCGGTCGAGTCGGATCTTCACCATTGCTCCCTTGAACTCACGCGTGGTCGGTTGATCATATCGACGCTTGGCCCGGGCTGGACTCCCAAGGTGAGTTTCCCCAGGTTGTGCGTCCGGTGACTTTGAAGCTCGATGGAGATCTCTAAATTCGTAGTGGTAGTAGCACCTGTGAATTCGGTGGACAACCACTGAATTCCCTACCCCCATAGCGTGGCGGCTGTGGGGCCGAGCTGTGGACAACCGAAAACTACACGGGGAGGATTTGTGCAGGAGCTTGACGACCTCCCCTAGTCCCCACAGGGAAGCCCGGTTATCCCCAGCTTTCTCCACATCCGGTGCATTGTCACCCTGAAGGGGGACAGGTGGTTGGAAGAGCGCGCCGGATCGCCTACCGACTACGGTTCACGATCCGGTAGCTTCCGCCAAGAGCCGGGCTCAGCGCAGGGGTGACTGCTTGATCCGGTTGGTGAGCTCGGTGATCTGGTTGAAGACGCTTCTGCGCTCCCGGAGCAGCTGCCGGATCTTGCGATCGGCGTGCATCACAGTGGTGTGGTCGCGACCGCCGAACAGCTGGCCGATCTTCGGCAACGAGAGGTCGGTCAGTTCCCGGCACAGGTACATCGCGATCTGCCTTGCCGTGACCAGCACGTGGGTCCTGCTCTGGCCGCAGAGGTCGTCGACGGTCAACCCGAAGTAGTCGGCGACGTTGGTCATGATCGTGGTGGCGGAGATCTGGATCTCGGCGCCGTCCGGGATGAGGTCGCGCAGCACCACCTCCGCCAGCGAGAGGTCGACCTCCTGGCGGTTCAGGCTGGCGAAGGCCGTCACCCGGATCAGCGCCCCTTCGAGCTCCCGGATGTTCGTCTGGATCTTGCTTGCGATGAACTCCAGCACGTCCGGGCCGGCTGTGAGCCGCTCGGCAGCAGCCTTCTTCCGCAGGATGGCGATCCGGGTCTCGAGGTCGGGCGGCTGGATGTCGGTCATCAGGCCCCACTCGAACCGGCTCCGAAGCCTCGGCTCGAGTGCCTCCAGGCCCTTGGGGGGGCGATCAGAGGTGAGCACGATCTGCTTCTGTGCGGTGTGCAGGGTGTTGAAGGTGTGGAAGAACTCCTCCTGGGTCTGGATCTTTCCCTCGAGGAACTGGATGTCGTCGATCAGCAGCACGTCCACGTCGCGGTACTGGCGGCGGAAGTCAGCGGTCCGGTTCTCCGACACCGAGTTGATGAAGTCGTTGGTGAGTTCCTCAGTGGAGACGTACTTGACCCGGACCCGGTCGTAGTAGTTGCGGATGTAGTGCCCGACGGCGTGCAGCAGGTGGGTCTTGCCCAGCCCGGAATCGCCGTAGATCATCAGCGGGTTGTAGGCCTTGCCGGGTGCCTCTGCCACGGCCACGGCCGCTGCGTGGGCGAAGCGGTTGGAGTTGCCGATCACGAAGGTCTCGAAGGAGTACTTCGGGTTCAGCCGGTCGCCCGCCGGTCGGCCACCGGCCGGACGGACCGAAGGCGGCGGTGGCAGCTCTGCGGCCGGCTGCTCGCGGATGACCGGATCGGGGCCGTCACTGCCAAGGTTCGGGTCGACGTCGATGGCCACCCGGATCGGCCTGGAGTAGAACTGGCTGAGCTGGTCCTCGATGAGCGGGCGCAGGCGGGTCTCCACCCGATCCCGGGTGAACTCGTTCGCAACGGCCAGGATGACCAGCGAATCGTGCATCGTGACCGGCTGCATGCCCTGCAACCAGCCGCGGGTGACGGCGTCCGAGGACGACCAGACGAACGACCAGGCAGCCTTGAGGTCGGCTGAGGAGGTCGCGTCAGCACCCGTCAGTGGTTGCGTCATCGGTCCTGCTTCGGCTCCTAACTACCTGCCCCAGCCAGGTTTCCACACGGTTGTCCACAGACTGTGTACGACAATGCACGAGCGACGAGGCGAACGGACCTCGGGCGGCAGTAGAGCAAACTAGCGAGGTCTGGGCGCCTGCGCAAACAGTTTCGACAGAAGATCAGGCCAGCACGGCGTGTCGGCTCGACGTTGGGGTAGATGTGCTTCAGTTTGCCCGGGGTCGTGACTGCCGCGTATCGTTGGTAAGTCGCTGTCGCGACAGGCGTGTGTCCAGGTGGGCGCATCTGATCCGATAATTACGAACTTTGGGAGCACTCGCGTGAGCAAGCGCACTTTCCAGCCGAGCAACCGGCGTCGCAGCCGCACCCATGGCTTCCGTCTCCGGATGCGTACCCGCGCCGGCCGCGCAATCATTTCGGCCCGTCGTCGTCAGGGCCGCGTCCGCCTCGCCGGCTGAGCCGGCTCCGGTGCTGCCTGCCCCGTCGCGGTTGCGTAATCCTGTCGACTTCCGCGACACGCTGCGCCAGGGCGTCCGTTGTGGACGACCGAGCGTGGTCGTGCATGCCCGGCGGGCTGAAGAGCCGCTGTCCCGTGCAGGCTTCATCGTGTCGAAAGCAGTCGGGAACGCCGTCAGCCGTAACCGGGTGAAGCGGCGCCTCCGGCACCTGGCCGCAGCCGCGCTGCCGACGACCCCGTTCGCTGTGGACGTCGTGGTGCGGGCGCTGCCAGCTGCCGCCACCGGCGACCTGCCCGGCGACTTCAGGTCTGCCCTCGGCACTTGCCTGGATCGGCTGTCGGCATGAAGTACCTGCTGATCGGGCTGTTGAAGGGCTACCGCTTGGTGATCAGCCCGCTCTACGGGAATGTCTGCAAGTACTACCCCTCCTGCTCTGCGTACGCGTTGGAGGCGGTGACCGTCCACGGTGCCGGCAAGGGCACCTGGCTCGCGGCACGGCGGCTGGGCAGCTGCCACCCGTGGGCCGAGGGCGGGTACGACCCGGTGCCGGGAACCCCGGCAGCGGCCGCCTGGGCAGCTGAGCAGGCCGCTAAGTCCACATCGGCCGATCCGGCCCCGACCGGGACGCCTGCCGGCGTCCGTGAGGTGACAAGTTGAACCCGTTGATCGCGCTGATGATCCCGCTGAACCTGTGGGACGACTTCCTGAACATGCTCGGGGCCCTGATGACCCCGCTCTACTGGGCCGTCTCCGGCATCCTGGTCGGCTTCCACTCGCTGCTGTCCACCTTCATGGACCCGGACTCCGGCTGGACCTGGACCCTCTCGATCGTCCTGCTGACGATGGTCATCCGGACCGCCCTGATCCCGCTGTTCGTGCGGCAGATCAACTCCGCGCGCAACATGCAGCTGATCCAGCCCAAGGCCAAGGCGCTGAATGAGAAGTACGGCCACGACCGGGAACGTCTCGGCCAGGAGACGATGAAGCTGTACAAGGAGGAAGGCGTCAACCCGATGGCTTCCTGCCTGCCGCTGCTGCTGCAGATGCCGATCTTCCTCGCCCTGTTCTACGTGCTGAACAGCGTCTCCGGCGGCCATGCGCTGGGCTATTTCTTCGAGCAGAACCCGCACCTGGTCACGTCCCTGCAGAACGCGACCATCTTCGGAGCGCCGATCTCGGCGCGGTTCCTGCCGATGGACGCCGGCTTCGGGCCGACCCAGATCGTCACGCTCACCCTGATCGTCTTGATGACCGGGATCCTGTTCATCACGCAGCTCCAGCTGATGCGCAAGAACATGCCTCCCGAGGCGCTCACCGGAACCATGGCACAGCAGCAGAAGATGATGCTCTACATGTTCCCGGCGATCTACGCGATCGGCGGCGTGAGCATCCCGATCGGCGTGCTGATCTACTGGCTCACCACGAACCTGTGGACGATGGGACAGCAGTACATCCTCATCCACAACAACCCCGCGCCCGGCACCCCGGCCTACGTCGACTGGGAAGACCGGATGCGCGCCAAGGGCCTCGATCCGGACGCGATCGCTGCCAAGCGCCGTGGCTCGAGGAAGACGAGCGAGGCCGGCGACTACGACCCAACCAAGGTGGCCCGGCAGAACCGCGGCGCCGCCGCACCCGCCCCGTCCGGCTCCACGGAGTCGCCGGCTGCGGTGGACACCCCTGGCGTCCAGCGCCAGGTGATCCAGCGGCAGCAGCCCCGGAAGAACACCCGCGCCGCCCGCAAGCAGTGACAGCTAGGAGTTAGGACATCGTGAGCGAAGAACTGAAGGTCGTCGAAACCGACGTTGTGGACGTTGTCGTCGATGACGACGTGGCCGGTGACGATGTCGTAGCCGACATCGAGGCCGTGGCCGTGCCGTCCGGCGAGGAGGAGACTGACGGCGAGGAGGAGGCCGACGAGGACGGGGCTCCAGGCGCGACCCGGTCGAAGAAGCAGTCCGTGCTCGAGAACGAGGGCGAGATCGCGGCGGACTACCTCGAGGAACTGCTCGACATCGCCGACCTCGACGGTGACATCGACACCTACACCGAGGGTGGCCGGGCGCACGTCTCGATCATCACCGAGGGTGACGTGCTGGTCGGCAAGGACGGCGAGGTGCTCGAGGCCCTGCAGGAGCTCGCCCGTCTCGCCGTGATGACCGAGACGGGTCACCGCAGCCGGCTGATGCTCGACGTCGCCGGCCACCGGGACAAGCGCCGCAAGGTGCTGCAGGACCTGGCCAAGGACGCCGTCGACGAGGTGAACGACACCGGCGAGGCGGTGCGGCTGTCGCCGATGAACCCGTTCGAGCGCAAGATCGTGCACGACTCGGTGGCGGCTGCGGGCCTGATCAGCGAGTCGGAGGGCGAGGAGCCCAATCGTCGCGTCGTGGTGCTGCCGAAGGCCTGAGCTTGCCAGAGGACGCCCGCGCCGCGCTCTTCGGGGCTGGCGCTGAATCGATCAAACGATATGTCGATATATTGGCAAGTCGAGGAATCGACTGGGGGCTTATCGGGCCGCGCGAGGGCGAGCGGCTGTGGGAGCGCCACATCCTGAACTCGATAGCCGCCAGTGAACTGATTCCGGCCGGCGCGACCGTGGTCGATGTCGGCAGTGGCGCCGGGCTGCCGGGCATCCCGCTGGCGATCCTCAGACCCGACCTCCGGGTGACCCTGCTGGAGTCATTGCTGCGGCGGGCCGGCTTCCTTGAGCTGGCGGTGTCCGAACTCGGCCTGGACGGCCGCGTCCAGGTGGTGCGCTCCCGCGCCGAGGAACACCGCGAGCGCTACGCGGTGGTGACCTGTCGCGCGGTGGCCCCACTCCCCCGGCTGATCGGCTGGTGCTCGCCGTTGATGACCCGCTCGGGCCGGCTCCTCACCCTGAAGGGCTCCACGGCCGCGGACGAGCTCGCGGAGTCGTCGGCTCAGCTGCGGAAGGCCCGCCTGCAGGGTGTGGTGCACGAGCTCCCGGTTCCCGGCACCGAAGAGGTCACCTGGGCGATCGAGCTCACCCGGGCCTGACCCGCGGCACAGGCGCGAGAGGGGCGGGCCGCGGCACCGATGCCGTCGAGTCCGGCCGGTCCGTGCCACAGCGACTGGTGATGGGATCCGCGCGGCTCGCTGGCTGTTGCGGTCCGCCAGCCCCGGACGAACCCCTATTCTGATGTTTCACGTGAAACCCCCCAGGAGAACCATGACCATCACTCCCCCACCCACCCCTCGTCGGGTGGTGTTCGACGAGCCGGAGTTCGGCGACCCACGCGCGCTGGTTCCGGATGACCTGGAGTTCGATGTTTCACGTGAAACAACGCTCCCGAAGCCGACCAGGCCGCGAACCCTGGTGATCGCGAACCAGAAGGGTGGTGTCGGCAAGACCACGACTGCGGTGAACATCGCCACCGCCCTGGCCCTCGGGGGGCTCACCGTGCTGGTGATCGACCTCGATCCGCAGGGCAACGCGTCCACGGCCCTCGGGATCGAGCACCACGAAGGGGTACAGGGCACCTACGAGGTGCTGACGGCGAACTCCCCCATCGAGTCACTGATCAAGCCATCCCCGGAGTCAGACGGACTGTGGGTGCTGCCGGCGACGATCGACCTGGCCGGAGCGGAGATCGGCCTGGTCAGCACACCGGCCAGGGAGAGCCGCCTCCTTCACGCGCTCCGCGCCTTCAAGGACAAGTACCACCCCGACTACGTCTTCATCGACTGCCCGCCGTCGCTCGGCCTGCTCACCCTGAACGCCCTGGTGGCGGCGGAGGAGATCCTGATCCCGATCCAGTGCGAGTACTACGCGCTGGAGGGCGTGTCGCAGCTGCTGCGGACGATCAACCTCGTCAAGGGCTCGATGAACGACCACCTACGGCTGACCACCGTCCTGCTCACGATGTACGACGGCCGCACCCGCCTGGCTGCGCAGGTGGCAGCCGAAGTCAGGCAGCACTTCAGCGCCGAGACGCTCAAGGCGGCAATCCCGCGCTCCGTCCGGGTCTCCGAGGCCCCGAGCTACGGCCAGTCTGTGATCACCTACCACTCCGCCTCTGCCGGAGCCCAGGCCTACCTGGACGCGGCTGCCGAGATCGCGGCCCGGGGCGTGGACAGCGAAGCGACGGACGAGAGGTCAGCATGAACGCACCCAAGCAGCGCACCGGTCTTGGCCGGGGGCTGGGGGACCTGCTCCAGCGCACCGATCCGGAGCTTGCGCCGCACGGCACCGAGACCGCCGAGGCCCAGCCCCCGGAGGGCGCCCGCTTTGCCGAAGTACCGGTGCACCAGATCCGTCCGAACCCGAAGCAACCGCGGACGGTCTTCGACGAGGACGCGCTGGCCGAGCTCGTCTCCTCGATCACCGAGGTCGGCCTGCTGCAGCCGGTGGTCGTCCGGCCACTGGAGGACGGCAGCTTCGAACTGGTGATGGGGGAGCGGCGGCTCCGCGCAAGTCAACAAGCCGGTTTATCGACAATCCCGGCCATCATCCGTCGCACCGAGGATGCCGACCTGCTCCGGGACGCGTTGCTGGAGAACCTGCACCGGGCTCAGCTGAACCCCCTGGAGGAAGCAGCGGCCTACCAGCAGATGATGAGCGACTTCGCCTGCACGCAGGAGGAGCTCTCCCTGCGGATCAAGCGGTCCCGGCCGCAGATCTCCAACACGATCCGGTTGCTCCAGCTCCCGGCCCCGGTACAGCGCCGGGTCGCCGCCGGAGTGCTGAGCGCAGGACACGCTCGCGCGCTGCTGATGCTTCCGGACGCCTCGGCCATGGAGCACCTGGCCACCAGGATCGTCGCAGAGGGCCTGTCAGTACGGGCAGCGGAGGAGATCGTCTCGGTCGGGGAGCACGGCACCCGGCGGGCCCCCAGGTCGAAGCGACCGGTGGAGCTCTCCCCGGCGGCCGAGGAGCTGCAGCGCGAGCTCACCGAGCGCCTGGACACGCGGGTGCTGGTCAGCGAGGGTCGCAGCAAGGGCCGGGTCGTGATCGAGTTCGCCGGCGCCGAGGACCTGGAGCGAATTGCAGCTTTGTTGATGTAGCGACATGTCGCCTTGTCGACAAACGCCGAATCGATGGGGCTGGCTCGGGACGGCGGGCCAACCGGACCCAAGCGGGCTCTCGGAGGTTCGGCGGGCTCAGCCGGCCGTCCGGCCGATTCACGAGGTGAGGCGGGCTCATCCGGTCGCCGGACGGGGTCCGCGAGCGTGCGACCGGATCAACCGGCGCCGCGGGCTCAACCGGGGGAGAGCGCGAGACGCATTCGTTCGACGGTGAAGACGAGGCCGGGGTACTGCGTCTTGTCGATGGTCTCGAAGCCGAGCCGGCGGTACCACGCCGCCAGCCGCGTGTTCTCGGCAACGATGCCGATGGCCAGCGCCTCGGCGCCGGCAGCCCGCGCGCGACGGACGCCCTCGGCCACCAGGGCGGCACCGTGACCGGAGTGCCGGGTGGCGGGGTCCACAGCGAGGTGCCGCAGGCTCCAGATCCGGGGCCGTGACCTGGACGGGCCGGCGAAGGCACAGCCGAGGATCCGGCCGCCGCCCTCGACCGCGAACAACCCGAAGCCCTTGGCAACCACGGCCGGGATGGCCGAAGGATCCCAGAAGGCCGGGTTCGAAGGCGTGTTCTCCCTTGTGATCCCGAATTCGGAGACCTCAGTGCCGAAGCCGGTCCGCAGGACGGCCAGGCACTCCGGGTAGCGGTCGGCGGTGACGTCGATGATCCTCAGGGCCGTCCCGACCGGCTCGACCAGCGGTGGTTCCGGGAGGCTCACCGGACCTCCGGCGCTACTTCCCCGATGGCCGCCAGCCGGGCCTGCACGTCCTTGCGGGCGGAGTACTCGGCCCAGAACGACAGGAAGGGCACGGTGCCGGCAAGGGCGATCAGCAACAGCCGTCCCCACGGCCAGTGCACGCGCCGGCCGAGGTCGTAGGCAGTGATCAGCAGCACCATGTAGAGCCACCCGTGCGGCACTCCGGTGAGGGTGACCACGATGCCGTTGCCGCCCAGGTACTTCAGCGGCAACCCGACGAGCACCAGGACCACGAGCAGCACGCCCACGACGTAGGCCATCACCCGGTACCGCACCAGGGCTCCCCGGACACCCGGCGCCTGGTCTGCGGTAAGTACTGGCAAGGCTTCTGCCGGTGAACTCATTCTTCCTCCTGCTGCGAAAGCCTACCGAGGCTGCCGTGCCGGCCCAGTGTGCGGACGAACCGGACGGTCATGAAGGCGGCGAAGGCCGCGAACACCCACCACTGCAGCGCGTAACCGACGTTCTGGATCGCACCATCGCCGGATGGCAGCGTGACCGTGGCCGGCGCCAGGCCCTGTGCCGCCGATTCGGCTGCCGCCAGGGTGATGAACCCCGGCAGCACCTGCTGGGGCCAGAACTGGGCCAGCGCCGGCAACCGCACCGAGCCGAGCTCTGTTGCGGTGTCGGTGGCCCCGGATCCCGCCTCTGAAGGCAGGAAGACTCCGGTCTGGTCGAGCCGTCCCGCCGGCGGCTGGGGCAGCGGTCCCGACCCGGACGCCGGCAGGGTTCCCCTGACCACAGGGAGCACCCGACCGTCGGCCAGCAGGAGGGCCGAGACCACCCGGACCGTGCCGTCCTCGGCGACCACCCTGGCCTGCTGGTCGGGCAGGTAGGTCCCGGTGACTGTGGCCGGCTTGCCGTAGACGTCCCCGACGGTGCCATCGGTCCCCACGAAGTCCAGCAGCCGAACCGGAGGCTGGGCCGCCCTTGCCGCGGCCGACTCGTTCTCCTTGTCCTCGAAGACCCGCATCTGCCACAGGCCGAGGCCGAGCATCGTCAGGGTGAGCGCCGTCCCGACCACGGCGATCAGCCACTGTCTTGCCCTAACCGCCATGGGGCCGACGCTAGCCGACGTGCCGGGACCAGGCGTTGTCCACCAGCTGCGCGCACAGCAGCCCGAAGTCGTAGCCGGCGGCCTCAACGGCCTGGGGGAGTAGCGAGGTCTCGGTCATCCCCGGGGCGACGTTGGTCTCGATGAACACCGGGGTGCCGTCCGGGCGCACGATGATGTCGGCGCGGGAGAGGTCCCGCAGCCCCAGCACCCGGTGGGCCGAGATCGCCAGGTCGGCGCAGGCCGCCGCGACCTCTTCGGTCAGCTGGGCCGGCACGATGAACCGGGTCTCGCCTGCGGTGTAGCGGGCGGTGTAGTCGTAGATGCCGGAGTTGGGCCGGATCTCGACCGCCGGCAGGGCGATCGGCTTTCCGTCCAGTTCGACGACGGT
>JADLEH010000058.1 GCA_020846255.1 Propionibacteriaceae bacterium | reverse complement strand
GCTCCCAGCTGGTTCCCGGCAAGACCGCGCTCGCCGCCGAGATCGAAGAAGGCTCCACCGCGCCGGTCGATCGGATCATCGCCCAGCACGGCGGCCACCTCTACCGCACCGACGTCATGGCCTGACGACCGGGGCGCGAGGTCGTGTCGACGGGACCAGACCAAAGAGAGTTACGTGAAACAGCGACAGTTACCGGGACTTTCTGATATCCTCATGCGACTGTTCCAACAAGCCAAGAAGGCCGAGGAAGCGTTCACTGACCTGGCAACAAGAACCGATGCCGCTGCGGCGAAGCGGGACGAGCGTGTCCAGGCCGATGGCGGCGCTCGATGCGGAGGCCACCCGGAGCGAGGCCAGCGCACTCAAACAGCAATAGCGCCCAGCGGGTAGAGTCCGAAACCCTCCCGTCTGCCGGGTTTCAACCTGGTAGCCGACGTCCTGAATGCTCCACCACTGTCGGCCATTCCCACCAGACGAGCACGACCGCAATCGCGACGAGATGAGGGCGCCATGGAGCACGAGAACGTCATCGTCGTTGGATTTGACAGTGACAGCAAGGCCTACCAGGCGCTTGGTGTTCTGACGCAACTCGACGCCGAAGGCCGGATTGATCTCCGGGCCGTAGCGATCATCCGGCGAGCAGCGGATGGCTTCGTCTCAGTTGTGGAGGAAGGATCGGACGCGCCCGGAACCGGGTTCGTGTCTGGCGGACTCGTCGGCGCGCTTGTCGGTCTCCTGGGCGGTCCCCTCGGTATGCTGCTTGGCTGGACATTTGGAGCCGTGATGGGCACGGCCACTGGCATCACCCGGGAGGGTGATGCCGGTTACCTTCTCGCACAGGCAGGAAAAGCCATTGGCCGGGGAGCGACTGGCCTTGTGGCCGAGGTCAGGGAGGCAACTGTCGACCCGATTGACGGCGAGATGGGGAGGCTGGGAGGGGTGATCGTCCGCTGGCCACGAGCCGAAGCGATGCGAGAGGTCGAGGTGATGGCCGCTGCTGAGCGCGCGGCTACGGCCGAAGCGAACCGCGTGATCCACGAGCACAGGCAAGCCGGTTCGGAGGGTCTCGCGAGCGAGGTGGCGGAGCTCAAGGGCCAGGGTGAGAAACCCGCTTAGGGAACGGCGCAGCGTGCAAGCGAGAGCAAGTCAGAAACCTCGGCCGAAAAGGAAGGGGGTTCGGAGTTCAATAAACGGAACGGCTGCGCTCTACACCATCGACTCGCCGCCCGAGCATCCGGTCCGCACGATCAACCGCACCAAACAAGAGGCTATAGAGTACGAGCGCGAGCATCATGGGTCGCCGACAGCGCCGATGTCGGCGTAAGTACGAGGAGACGGACACATGAGCGAACAGACCAGCCGCGAGGTCCTGCCGATCCCCGACCAGCGGCGAATTGTCCCGCCAGCCTTTGACGCCAGGGACCCGGACGTGACGTATGCGCCCATCGAGCCGATCCGCCCCCCGGCAGGCGCGCCCAACATCCTCCTCATCATGCTCGACGACGCGGGCTTCGCCTCGAACAGCGCCTTCGGCGGGCCATGCCACACGCCGACCTTCGAGCGCCTGGCCGAGAATGGCCTGCGCTACACCCGCTTCCACACCACGGCGATCTGTTCGGCGACCCGCCTGGCGCTCCTCACCGGGCGCAACCACCACTCGGTCGGCATGGGCACCGTCGCGGATATGGCCACGTCCGCGCCCGGCTACACCTCGGTGCGCCCCAACACTGCGGCCATGATCGCGGAGACGCTCCGGCTCAACGGCTATTCCACCTCCCAGTTCGGCAAGTGCCACGAGGTCCCGGTCTGGGAGACGAGCCCCATGGGCCCGTTCGACCGCTGGCCCACCGGCACCAACGGCTTCGAGTACTTCTACGGCTTCATCGGTGGCGAGACGAGCCAGTTCTACCCAACCCTGACCGAGGGCACGACGCCCGTTAACCAGGACCGCACCCCGGAGGAGGGCTACCACCTCACCGAGGACATGGCCTCCAAGGCGCTCCGCTGGCTCGGCCAGCAACGCGGGCTGACGCCGGACAAGCCGTTCTTCATGTATTTCGCCCCTGGCGCCACCCACGCCCCGATCCACGTGCCCGAGGACTGGCTCGATCGCTACAAGGGTAAGTTCGACAAGGGTTGGGATGTCGTCCGCGAGGAGACCTTCGCCCGGCAGAAGGCTCTGGGCGTGATCCCGCAGGATTGCGAGCTCACCCCACTCCCGCCCGAGATTCCCGCCTGGGCCGATATGCCCGCAGAGTTGAAGCCGCTCCTGGTGCGGGAGATGGAACTCTACGCCGCCTTCCTGGAGCACACCGATCACCAGATCGGACGCCTCATCGACGCCATGGAGCAGTTGGGCGTGCTCGATGACACGCTGATCTACGTCATCACCGGCGACAACGGCGCGTCCGGCGAGGGGAGCCTGAACGGGACCTGGAACGAGGCGCTGACCATGACCGGGATGTTCAGCGTCGAGACGCCCGAGTTCCTCCTTGATCGGCTCCCCACCTTCGGCACCCCGGCCTCCTACCCGCAATACTCCTCCGGCTGGGCGCACGCCATGGACACCCCCTACCAGTGGACCAAGCGGGTGGCCTCGCACTGGGGCGGCATGCGCAACGGGCTCATCGTCCATTGGCCGAAGGGGCTGGCCGCGCGCGGCGAGACGCGCCAGCAGTTCCACCACGTCATTGACGTGGCGCCGACCTTTCTCGAAGTCGCAGGGCTTCCCCAGCCGGTCTTCGTGCACGGCGTGCAGCAGCAGCCGATCGAAGGGGTGAGCATGGCGTACAGCTTCAATGACGCTGCTGCTCCCGACCGTCACGAAACCCAGTACTTCGAGATCATCGGCAACCGCGGCATCTACCATCGGGGATGGACAGCGGTCGCCAAGCACGGGAACCCGCCGGCGCCTGGCGTGCAACAGGACTTCGACGATGATGTCTGGGAGCTGTACGACACCAACACCGACTGGAGTCAGGCTCACAACCTGGCGGACGAGGAGCCGGCGCGGCTGCGCGACCTCAAGCGCCTCTTCCTCATCGAAGCGGCCAAGTACAACGTGCTGCCCCTGGACGACCGGGGACCCGAGCGGGCAAACCCCGATCTCGCTGGCCGCCCGAGCCTGGTCCACGGGAACCAGCAACGGCTCTACCCGGGCATCGGCCGGCTGCACGCGTTCGC
>JADLEH010000057.1 GCA_020846255.1 Propionibacteriaceae bacterium | reverse complement strand
CGACCACCACCTCGATGCCCGCCGCCGTCAGTTCTGCGCGGTCGTTGGCCGAGATGCCGTCGTCGGTGATCAGGACGTCCACGGCGGACAGCGGTGCGAAGGTGACCAGGAGTTCCACCCCGACCTTTGAGCTGTCGGCGAGGACGACGACGCGGCGCGCCGTGGCGACCATCGCCTCCTTGACAGCGGCCTCGTCCGGGTCGGGCGTGGAGAAGCCGTGCCGGATCGTGACGCCGTTGGTGCCGAGGAAGGCGACGTCGCAGCGCAACCGGCCGAGGGCTGCGACGGTCTCACCGCCGACGGTCGCCTGGGTGATGCCGCGGACCCGGCCGCCGAGCAGGTGGACCTGGGTACCCATGCTGCTGGCGGCCAGCTGGGCTGCGACCGGGACCGAGTTGGTCACAACGGTGCCCAACGATCCGGGCGGGACGGCGGCGGCCAGCCTCGCCACGGAGGTTCCGGAGTCGAACAGTACGGTGGAGCCGGCCTTGGGGAGGTACTGCAGCGCGGCCTGCGCGATCCGGGTCTTCTGGGCAACGAAGGCCGGTTCCCGATCGGTGAGGGCCGTCTCCACCAGGGCGACGTTCTCTGCGACCACTGCTCCCCCGTGCACCCGGCGCAGGATGCCGCGCTTGTCGAGGGTGTCCAGGTCGCGCCGGATCGTCTCGGTCGTCACGTCGAATCGTGTGGCCAGGTCGGCGACGGCGACCCGGTCGTACCGCAACGCCAGGTTGACGATGGTGCGGTGCCGCTCCTCTGCGTACATCCAGATCCTCTTTCCCACCAACACACATGTTGATATGTATTGGTTTACCCTGTTTTGCTTGTGATTGCAATAGGTAGGGCGGGATTGGGGTGTGGGATTTGTTGGGATGCGTGGGTTGGTGATGCTCTGTGGTGGCACGCCGCCCTTGCGGCACCGCTGCGGATGTCGCTTCGCGTGGGAATCGGTGATCGGCCGGGCCCGGCAATGGCAGGGGCGGCACGATCACCGCGACGGGCTACTCGCCGTAGGTGGTCTCGTCGGAGAACAGGCCGGAGACACTCTCGCCGCAGTTGATCCGCCGGACCGCCTCGGCGAACATCGGGGCGACCGAGATCACCTTCAGGCGCTCCAGGCCGGTCGGCGCCGGCACCGTGTTCGTGGCCACGATCTCGGTGATGTCCGGCTGGGCGTTCAGTCGCTCCATGGCCTTGCCGGAGAACAGGCCGTGGGTGCAGGCAACCGAGATCGACTTGACCCCGTAGCGGCGGACGGTCTCGATGAGCTCGATGATCGAGCCGGCCGTGGCGATCTCGTCGTCGAGCATGATCACGTCCTTGCCGGCCACCTCACCGACGATCGCGTCGATCACCACCCGGTCGTCGGCCAACCGACGCTTCGAACCGGCGGCCATCGGCACCCCGAGCATCCGGGCGAAGTGGTTGGCGTCCTTGGCATTGCCGAAGTCCGGGGAGACCACCACTGCGTTGCTCAGGTCGCGGCTGCGGTAGTGCCGGGCGATCACGGGCAGGGCGGTGAGGTGGTCCACCGGCATCGAGAAGAACCCGTGCACCTGTTCAGCGTGCAGCGCCATCGTCAGGACCCGGTTCGCGCCGGCGGTGTCGATCAGGTCGGCCACCAGCCGGCCGCCGATGCTGATCCGCGGGGCGTCCTTCTTGTCCGAGCGGGCGTACGCGTAGTGCGGCATCACAACTGTGACGTGGGCTGCCGAGGCGCCCCTGGCAGCGTCCACCATCATCAGCAGCTCCATCAGGTTCTCCTGCACCGGCGGCACCAGTGGCTGCACGATGTAGACGTCCCGCTGGCGGCAGTTGGCGCGCAGCTGCACCTGCAGGCAGTCGTTGGAGAAGCGGGAGAGCCGGGAAGCGGACAGCTCCACCCCGAGGATGCCGCACATCTCCTCAGCGAACTCGCGATGGGCATGCCCGGTGAAAACGGTGATGTCGGTCACACAGCGAACCCTAACCGCCGGGGCCGGCCAGCGGTTCCCTTCACCGGCCGAACGAGACGGGCACGCGCCATGGCGCCGGAGGTGCTTCGGTCACCCGTTGAACTTGTAGCCGAGCCCGCGGACCGTCATCAGCAGCTCCGGATTCGCCGGGTCCCGCTCGAGTTTGGCCCGGAGGCGCTTCACGTGGACATCCAGGGTCTTGGTGTCGCCGACGTAGTCAGGACCCCAGACCCGGTCGATCAGCTGGCCGCGGGTCAACACCCGTCCGGAGTTGCGGAGCAGCAGCTCGAGCAGCTCGAACTCCTTCAGGGCGAGCTTCACGATCTGCCCGTTCACGGTCGTCTCGTGACGTTCCACGTCCATCCGCACCCCGCTGGCCTCGATCACGTCGGCGAGCAGTTCGACGTCCTGCCCACGGCGCAGCACCGCGCGGATCCGGGCAACCAGTTCGCGGTGGCTGAACGGCTTGGTGACGTAGTCGTCGGCACCGATCTCCAGCCCGACGACCTTGTCGATCTCGGAGTCAAGGGCCGTGAGCATGATGATCGGGACGGTACTGCGCAGCCGCAGCTGGCGACAGACCTCGAGGCCGGGCAGGCCCGGCATCATCAGGTCCAGCAGCACGATGTCGGCACCGGACCGGTCGAAGGCTGCGATCCCGGCCTGGCCGTCGGCCGCTTCGACCACCTGGAAGCCCTCCCGCTTCAGCATGAAGGAGACCGTGTCGCGGTAGCTCTCCTCGTCCTCGATGATCAGGACCGTGGTCACGCGGCGCCTCCTTCAGAGCGGTTGAGGTCGGGTAGTTTCAAGGTGAAGGTCGAGCCCCGGCCCGGTTTGCTCCAGGCCGTCACGTCGCCGCCGTGCGCCGCAGCCACATGCTTGACGATCGACAGCCCGAGCCCGGTGCCACCGTGGGCCCGGCTCCTGCCGTAGTCGACCCGGTAGAACCGCTCGAAGATCCGCGGCAGGTCAGCCTCGGAGATCCCGATGCCGTTGTCGGTCACCCGGATCTCGATCTCGCCCGACTGCGGCGAGCGCTGGCAACTCACCGCCACCCGGGCCCCCGGCTCGGAGTAGGCGATCGCGTTCTGCACGAGATTGGTGACAGCACCCTCGAGTTGGGACTGGTCCCCCAGCACCTCACACCCGTGCTCGCCCCCGACGGTGACAGTGATGTCGCGGGACTTGGCCATCTGGGCGCACCTGGCGATGGCAGCCTCGACGACCTCGTCGAGGGACACCACCTGGGCTGCGAGCATCGGATCCTCCGCCTGCAGCCTGGACAGGGCGATGATCTGTGAGACCAGTTCATTCAGCCGGGCGGATTCACTGCTCACCTTGCCGATGAACTCCCGCACCGCCACCGGGTCGTCGGCAGCGGCCTCGACGGCCTCGGCCAGCAGGGAGATCGCCCCGATCGGGGTCTTGAGCTCGTGTGTGATGTTGGCAACGAAGTCGCGCCTGGTCTCGGTGAACCGGAGGTCAGCCGACCGGTCCTCGCCGAGGATCACCGCGCTGCCGTCGCTCAACGGCACGACCCTGACTCCGAGCAGGACCGGCGGAATCGCAGACCCGCGCGACAGCTGGATCTCCAGCTCCGTGGTGCGGCCCGAGGCGCGAGCCTCCGCCAGGTGTTCCCGCACGGCCTTCGGTACGATCGCCGAACCGCGGACCAGGCCACTCCCGCGGGCCAGGGGGCTGGCCACCACCACGGCGTCGTCGCTGTTCACCACTGCGGCAGCCGCCCGCAGGTTCACGATCACCTCATCGACATGGTCGCTGACCAGCGCGGTGCGACTGGCGCGTGCCGCAACTCCCTTGAGGATGAGCCAGGTGACGATGGCTCCGGCCACCAAGCCTGCGGCCAGACCCAGCAGGGCCGCGACAAAGGGCGTCATGCTGGGGAGTCTAGACACCACCCGATGCCAGCAATTACCGCTTGGACATCCTCCACGGCGGTTGAGGCCAACATTTCACCGAGTGTTCACCCGCCGTTGGGCCGGAGGCGGATCCACGAGTCGGCTGCGATCCTAGGGTGGGCACGAGACAATGTCCCAAGGCGGGCCGTACCGCCACCTGACACGGAAGAAGCCTGCATGCGCGACAGTTACCACGAGAGCCTTGAGAGTGTGGTCACCGACCTGGTGCACATGACGGACGCGGTCCAGACGGCGGTCCGGGAGGCCACGAAGGCCCTGCTGGAAGCCGACCTCGGCACCGCCGAGTCAGTGATCTCGTCCGACTCGGCCATCGACCAGCTGCACGACGAACTGGAGGCGCGCTGCTTCTCGCTCCTGGCACGACAGGCCCCGGTGGCCGGGGAACTGCGCACGGTGGTGGCAGCGATGCGGATGGTCGCGGACCTGGCGCGGATGGGTGACCTGGCCGCCCACGTCGCGAAGATCGCCCGACTGCGCTACCCGGAGCGCGCCGTGCCCGAGGGGCTGGTGCCCAACTTCACGCTGATGGCCCGGGTCGCGGAGAACATGGTGGAGACCGCTGGTCGCTCGCTGCAGGAACGCAACGCCCACGACGCCGGCCAGCTCGCCGACAGCGACGACGAGATGGACGAACTGCGCAAGAGCCAGTTCCGGGTGATGCTCAGCAAGGACTGGCCGTACTCGGTGGAGGCAGCCGTCGACGTGGCGCTGCTGGGTCGCTACTACGAGCGGATCGCAGACCACGCCGTGATCATGGCCGCCCGGGTGATCTACGTGATCACCGGCCTGCTCCCCGAGGGCGAGAACTGGCCGGTCGCCTGACCCTCCGAGCTCCTCGACCCTCCCCCATCCCACAAGCTGTGAGTTGGGCGCCGTAGTCGGCGCCCAACTCACAGCTTGTTCGTTGTGGCGGCGGCCAACGCGAGCTTCCACAGGGTCAGGTCCACGTCGGGCCGGCCACGAAGGATGGCGTCGAGGACCAGTCCGTCCAGCATCGCCACCAGCGGCTCGGCCGCCGACGCCGCGACCCCGGCAGCCACCAGGCGCTCGACGAACACCTTCCGCCCCTGCAGCACCTTCGCCCGCAGTCCCGGGTCGCGGGTGGACACCAGCATGAGCTCATAACGGGCCCGTGCGATCGGAGCGTCGGGGCCGAGCCATCGGCGCACCACCGCCTCGACCGATTCCTCGGCCACCCCCGGCCGCTCGAGCTCGAGCAAACCGTCGACCAGCGCCTGCCAAAGGCCGTCGAGCCCGCCGAAGTGGTGCCGGACGCTGCCGTGCGGCGCGCCGGCCCGCCCTTCGACCGACCGGACGGTGACCCCGGCGGCGCCGTCCGCAGCCAGCAGGGCCAGGCCGGCCGCCACCAGCCGCTGCGGCATCTTCTCCATATGGAGAGGATACTGCTATCCTCTTCTCCATGTGGAGAAGCAATCTGTCCCGACCCGTCCCTGCCGCCTGGAAGCGGGCGGCCCTGGCCGTCGGCCTCAGCCTGGTGGCGATCGCTGCAGCGCCGTTGGTGATGGGGCCGGCCTACCAGGAGTTGCAGCCGCGGCTCGGGCCGATGACCCTGTTCATCGTCGAGGTCATCTACGCGCTGTTCATCGACCTCCCGCTGACCGCCCTCTTCGTTGCGCTGGCGACCCTCTGGGCCGGCCCGACACGCAATCCCGTCCGGTCGGCACTCGCCTTCGTCGCCACCTTCTTCGGGCTCATCCTGCTGGTGATCGCGGCCGCACCGCTCAACGAGGTGCTGGCGTACTGGGCGCTGGCCGACACCTTTCCAGCGGCAGTGGCGGAGGCGCAGCAGGCCCTCGGCCAGGGCACCACGGCGCTGCTGGTGGCACTGTTCGTCGCCTTCGACGTGGTGCTCTGCGCCGCCGGGGGTCTTGTCGGCCACCTCGTCACCGGCCGGAGCCTGCCCCTGTCCCAGCCCCTGCCCCAGCCCAACCACCCCCAACCGACGCAAGCTGTGAGTTGGGCGCCGAGTACGGCGCCCAACTCACAGCTTGTGGAGTGAACGGGGTGCTGCGGACTACTTCTTGCCCTGGTTCTTGACCGCCTCGATGGCTGCCGCAGCGGCTGCCGGGTCGAGGTAGCGGCCGCCGGGGGTGACCGGACGGAGGTCGTCGTCCAGTTCGTAGAGCAGCGGGATCCCGGTCGGGATGTTCAGCCCGGCGATATCGGCGTCGCTGATGCCGTCCAGGTGCTTCACCAGGGCCCGCAGCGAGTTGCCGTGGGCGACCACGATGGTGACAAGGCCGCTGCGCAGGTCCGGCACGATCGAGTCGTACCAGTAGGGCAGCATGCGGACCACGACGTCCTTGAGGCACTCGGTGAGCGGACGGGCCTCCGGCGGCAGGAATGCGTACCGGGCGTCGTCGAACTGGGTGTAGGTGTTGTCGGCCTCCAGCGGCGGCGGCGGGGTGTCGTAGGAACGGCGCCAGAGCATGAACTTCTCCTCGCCGTAGGCCTCGAGGGTCTCGGCCTTGTTCTTGCCCTGGAGGTTGCCGTAGTGGCGCTCGTTGAGGCGCCAGGACCGGCGCACCGGCACCCAGTGGCGGTCACAGCCGTCCAGCGCCAGGTTGGCGGTGTGGATGGCCCGGCGAAGCACCGAGGTGTGCACCACATCGGGCAACAGGCCTTCGGCCTTGAGGAGCTCGGCGCCGCGCTTGGCCTCGCCGATTCCCTTCTCGTTGATGTCCACGTCCACCCAACCGGTGAACAGGTTCTTGGCGTTCCATTCGCTCTCACCGTGGCGGAGCAGGATCAGCGTTGCAGTCATGGATCCGAGCCTATCGGCCATCGACCGCCTGCGATCGGCGGTGTTCGAGGCTGGCAGAATCAGCGACATGACTCAGCGTGCGATAGCAGTTGTCACCGGAGCGAGCAGCGGAATCGGCGCGGCCACCGCCCGCAGACTGGCGGCCGAAGGGTTCGAGGTGATCTGCGCAGCGCGCCGCACCGAACGCATCGAGGCGCTCGCCGCGGAGATCGGTGGCCGGGCCCTGCGCTGTGACGTCACCGAACCCGCCGACATCACAGCCCTCGCCGCCGAGGTCGGCCCGGAACTGGCCGTGCTGGTGAACAACGCCGGCGGCGCCTTCGGCCTCGAGCCGGTGGCAGAAGCCGACACCGACGCCTGGGAGCGGATGTACCGGGTGAACGTGATCGGCGCCGAGAACGTGACCCGGGCGCTGCTGCCGGCGCTGGTGAGCGCCCGCGGCGTGATCGTCTTCGTGACCTCGGTGGCGGCCGACGGGCCCTACGAGGGTGGCGCGGGCTACTGCGGCGCGAAGGCGGCCGAGCGGATGATCGCCGGAGCGCTGCGGCTGGAGTACTTCGACAAGCCGGTCCGGATCACCGAGATCAGCCCGGGAATGGTGGCGACGGAGGAGTTCTCCCTCACCCGCTTCGGCGGCGACCGGGCCAGGGCGGACGCCGTCTACGAGGGGGTTCCCGAGCCGCTGGTCGCAGAAGATGTCGCTGACGCGATCGCCTGGATGGCCACCCGTCCGGCCCACGTCAACATCGACCGGCTCACCATCCGTCCAGTGGCCCAGGCGGCCCAGCACAAGCTGTTCCGGGGCACCTACGCCTGACCCCACTCAGGGCTCCGCCCCGTCCCCTCCCGCCGAGGGCCACCCTTGGCGTCGAGAGCCAGCCCTCAGGCGGTGGCGCTCGGCGTGAAGGCTGGCCCTCGACGGGTTCTGCAACGCAGCGGTGGCCCGCCCCCGGAGGGACGGGCCACCTGCACTCCTGATCAGTCGAGCTCGATGAGCCCCTCTCCGGCCTGAACCGGAGTGCCCTTCTCGACCAGGATCCGGACGACCTTGCCGGCCTTCGGCGCGGTGATCTCGGTCTCCATCTTCATGGCCTCCAGGATCAGCAGCACCTGGCCGGACGTGATCTCGTCACCCTCGGCGACCAGCACCTTGGCGACCGAGCCGGCGAGCGGCGCGACCACGGCGTTGGCCGAAGCGGCCTGGACCGATGCGGTGGTCGGGGCGACGATCCCGCCGCTGCCACCACCAATCACGATGGCGCCGAGCTGCGGAGCCTCCTGCTCCTCGACGTCCACCTCGATGTCGTAGTGGATCCCGTTGACAGTCACTTTCAGTTTCATTGGATTTCCTTCTAGGCCGTTCAGCGCGTGTACAGCGGGTGGTGAGCGTGCTGGGCGCGCCTGGTGTTCGAAGTCCAGTTACGTCCGGTGGTGAAGTGCGGCTGACGACGCCTCGCCCGGTGGCCGAGGTAGGCCGCCACCGCAGCGGCGATGGCGACCAGAGTCTCCTCCGGCACATCCTGGGTCCGCAGCTCGAGCCCCTTGATCTTGATCTCGAGCCCTTCGATCCGCTCGGTGAGCGACTTGACGAGCTCCAGCAGTTCCGCGTCCTGGGACATGGCGATCACACCGGCCCGAGGCCGTGCTTCTTGGCCGGCCGCAGCTCGCGCTTGGAGGCCAGCAGCTCGAGAGCCATGGCCACCTTGCGACGGGTGTCGCCCGGATCGATGATGTCGTCGACCAGGCCACGGGAGGCCGCCATGAACGGCGTGGAGAAGGTGCTGCGGTAGGCCTCGACCAGTTCCTCGCGCTTGGCCTCGGGGTCATCGGCCGCCTCGATCTCGCGCTTGAACACGATCGAAGCCGCGCCCTCGGCACCCATGACCGCGATCTCTGCGGTCGGCCAGGCGAACACCTTGTCGGCGCCGAGGTCCTTGCAGGCCATGGCGATGTAGGCGCCGCCGTAGGCCTTGCGGAGCACGACGGTGATCTTCGGCACGGTGGCTGCGGAGTACGCGTAGAGCATCTTCGCGCCGTGGCGGATGATGCCGCCGTGCTCCTGGGTGACACCGGGCATGTAGCCGGGCACGTCCACCAGGGTGAGGATCGGGATGTTGAACGCGTTGCAGAACCGGACGAACTTGCTCCCCTTGTCGGAGGAGTTGATGTCCAGCACGCCGGCCATGTGGTTCGGCTGGTTGGCAACGATGCCGACGCTGCGCCCGTTGATGCGGGCGAAGCCGACGACGATGTTCATCGCGTAGGCGGCCTGGACCTCGAGGAAGTCGCCGTAGTCGACGAGCTTGGCGATCACGTCGCGCACGTCGTAGCCCTGCTTGCCGTCAGCGGGGACGACGTCGTGCAGCGACGGGTCGTACTCCACGTTGTAGTCGCCCTCGATGATGGGCGCGTCCTCGGTGTTGTTGGCCGGCAGGAAGCTGAGCAGCTTCTTGGCGATCAGGATCGCCTGCGCGTCATCGTCGGCCACGAAGTGGTTCACGCCGGAGATGGACATGTGCGCATCCGCGCCGCCGAGGCGGTCGGACGTCACCTCCTCGCCGGTGACCTGCTTGATGACGCTCGGCCCGGTGATGAACATGTGGGCCTTGCGGGTCTGGATGACGAAGTCGGTGAGAGCCGGGGAGTACGCGGCACCACCGGCACACGGGCCGGCGATGATCGAGATCTGCGGCACCACGCCGGAGAGCAGGACGTTGGCGTAGAACACCTGGCCGTAGCCGGAGAGCGAGTCGATGCCCTCCTGCACGCGGGCGCCGCCGGAGTCGTTGATGAACACGAAGGGCGTGCCGTTCTCCAGCGCAGCCTTCATCATCTCGACGACCTTGATCGAGTGCGTCTCGCCGGCCGAACCACCCATGACGGTGAAGTCCTGGCTGGCGAGGTGCACCGGGCGACCGAGGACGGTCGCGGTGCCGGTGACGACCCCGTCGGCCGGCATGTCCGCTGTGTCCATGCCGAAGGTGACGGTCCGGTTCTTGCGGAACAGGCCGATCTCCTGGAAGCTCTCCGGGTCGATCAGGGCGTCAATGCGCTCCCGGGCGGTCATCTTGCCCGCGTCGCGCTGCTTCTGGAGCCGGGCCTCGCCGCCGCCGAGACGCGCTGTGGTGCGTGCCTCGAGCAGGGCCTCGACCCGCTTCTTCATCGTGACTGGTTTCTTGCTCATCTGTCCGTCCTCACGCCATCTCGACCGAGACGCTGTGTTCGCGTCCGCCAAGGGAGACCTTGTATTTGATCGGGCCACGCACCGCATTGGCTGCGCCGCTGCTGGCTTCTGCCTCGGCCTTCATCTGCTCCTCGGTCATGCCGACGTTCTTCGGACCCTCGTCGCGGGTGCTGAAGAAGGTCGTCGCAACGCTCGGGAACATGGCGTAGGTGAGCACGTCCTCATCGGTGCCGTCGTTGCCGGGAAGCTTGGACGCCTCCTCGACGAGCTTGCCCCACTCCGGCGGGATCAGGTCGGCCGGACGGACCGTGATCGGCTCCTTCTTGGCCTGCGCCTGGGCGATCGCCACGACCTCCGGGTTGCGCTCGCCGATGCACTCGCCGTAGTAGCCGAGCATCAGGTCGGCGAACTCGCCGGTCATCACCTTGTAGCGGCCCATCAGGACGTTGAACACGGCCTGGGTGCCGACGATCTGGCTGGACGGGGTGACCAGCGGCGGGTGACCACAGTCGGCCTTCACCAGCGGAACCTCGACCATGACCTCCTTGATCCGGTCGCCGGCGCCCTGAGCCTTGAGCTGGCTCTCCATGTTGGAGAGCATGCCGCCGGGGATCTGGCTGGAGAAGATGTCGGTGTCCACAAGGGTGGCCGACTCGAACTTCTTGTACTTGGGCCGGACCTTGGCGAAGTGGTCACGAATCCGGATCAGGCGTTCCGGATCGAGGTTGGTGGTGTACTCGGTGCCCTCGAGCATGGCGACGAGGGACTCGGTCGGGTTGTGGCCCGGGCCGAGCGACATCGAGCTGATCGAGGTGTCGACAACGTCGGCGCCGGCCTCGATGGCCTTCATCAGCGAGACCAGGGTCACGCCGGTGGTGGCGTGGCAGTGGACGTTGATCTGCACGCCCTCGCCGTAGGTCTCCTTGATGCCGCGGACGATGTCGTAAGCCGGCTGCGGCTGCAGCAGTGCAGCCATGTCCTTGAGCGCGATCGACTCCGCACCCATGTCCAGCAGCTGGCCGGCGAGCTTCACGTAGCCCTCGACGGTGTGCAGCGGGGAGATCGTGTAGCAGATGGTGCCCTGCGCGTGCTTGCCGGTCTTCTTGACGGCCTGCATCGCGTGCGCCATGTTGCGCGGGTCGTTGAGGGCGTCGAAGACGCGGAAGACGTCCATGCCGTTCTCGGCGGACTTGTCCACGAAACGTTCGACGACTTCGTCCTCGTAGTGGCGGTAGCCCAGCAGGTTCTGGCCCCGGAGCAGCATCTGCAGCCGGGAGTTGGGCATCAGTTTCCGGAACGTCCGCAGACGCTCCCAGGGGTCCTCGTTGAGGAACCGGATACAAGCATCGTAGGTAGCGCCACCCCAACACTCGACACTCCAGTAGCCGGCCTTGTCGATGTCCTCGCATGCGTCGACCATGTCTTCGAGGGCCATGCGGATAGCTATCAGGCTCTGGTGAGCGTCGCGGAGGGCGACCTCGGTAACACCAATGGTTCGCTGACTCATGGGCACATCCTCGCAGACCCTCTACTACAACTCGTCGTATCGGGCCGATTCGGGACAGGCGTGAGACGCCCTGTCTCAGGTGTGCAAAAAGGTGCTGGCAAGCCAACGGGCCGGCGCCCGCTGTACGACTCAGCCGCGGTGGCGGATGCTGGGCATTCGCTTGGCCATCTCGTCCTCGAACAGCCGCCGGACAGCATCCGCGTCGATCCGGCCGCCGACGCCGGGCAGCGTCTTGTCGAACGCCTTCTGGCAGACCACCAGCCAGGCCTGGCCCATCGCGAGGGTGAGGGAGGACGCGACCGAGGCGTTGATCACGCCCCCGACCACCGACCCGGCTCCCGGGATGAACTTCAGCAGGCTGGACGCGGCGGCACGGCCGGCTGAGGTAGCCACCGAGGTGGACGCGACCGCCAGCAGCGCCGACTTGTCCAGGCCGAGGCCGTGCAGCTGGGCGATCCGGGCCATCATCGACAGCTGGATGGGCACCAGCATGGCCGCGGAGGAGAACGGGATCGGCACGGCTGCTGCGGCTGCCGCAGCGGTGACGGCAGCTGCTATCGCCTTGTGCGACTGGCTCGCCTTGAGCTGAACATCGATCTCCTGGGCAGCGGCGAGGGCTCCCTGGACCGCGACTGGAGCCACTTGAAACGTGGCCCCGAGGACCTCCACCAAGCCGTATGGCGGCTGACCAGTGAACTGGTCCCTCATCGCGTAGGTCATGAACGGCCGGCCGCCGACGATCGGCAGTCCCTTGGCCTCGATCTGGCGGGCCAGCTCCACGGCGTCCGGGTGGAACATGCCGTCGCGCATCGGCACCTGGGTGAGCACCACCAGAACCGGCACGCCGAGGGATTCCAGGGTCCGGATGAACCGCTCCTCGAAGTCCTCGAAGCGCCGGTCCATGCCGCGGATGCAGTACCAGGCGGCGTGGATCTGCTCGGTGATCGGCTTGCTGCGGCTCTCCTTGATGGCCTTGGTGAGCTCCTTGATGATCACGTCGTCGTCGCGACCCAGCTCGAGCCCGCGGGTGTCGATCACTCCGAGCGTGCCCCGCTTGTCGAGGTACAGGTGGGAGCCGACCGTCACCGGGGAGCCGATGCCGGTGACCGCAACCGGCTCGCCGAAGATGGCATTGACCAAAGTGGACTTACCCACCCCGGTCTTGCCGAACACCGCCAGGTTGACGCGGCCGATCTGCTCGGCCTGCTTCTCGAACTCGGCGCGAAAGCTCTCCGTGAACCACTGCGTCACCCGGCCAGCCTAACTGGCGGGCCGGCTCACGCCAGAGGTCCGCACCCTGACCGGCCCCGGGCCGGCTGCCCTGATCGAACCGGACGGCACAGCCGGCTTCAGGAGGGGATGGTCCGCACCGGACGGCCGGTGAGCACGGCGACGACCGCGTCGATGGTGACCTGCAGGTAGGTGCGTCCGTCGGGGGCGACGGTCTCGGTGTCGAAGTAGTGCTCCTTGGCGTTGTGCTGCATCGGGCCGAGCTCGATGACGTCGATCCGCCCCTCGGCGAGGGCATCGCTCCACGGCGAGAACGCCGCGCGGGGCCAACGGCCGGCGAACATGACGCCACCGAGCTTCTCGAAGACGTCCTTCGATCCGCGCAGGTGCCAGAGGTGGTTCACCCGGGCCAGACCGGGATCATCCGACATCATGCCGCCGATCGAGACCACCTGGACCGGGATCCTCCCCATCCCCAGGTACCAGGCAGCACCGATGGAGATCTGCGCGCCGCCGCTCCAGCCGACCAGCGTGACCGGCTTGCCGCCGTCCAGCTGGTAGCCGTTGCGGCGCAGGGCCAGCACGACCTCGCGGGCGGTGCCGATGTTGTAGGCGGGCCCGTAGCGCCGGTCGGAGCTGACGAACAGCTGCATCGCGTTGCGGCCGTTGACGAGCATGCCGGCGAGCGCCTCAGGGTTCTTCAGCCTGGACTTCTCGATCCGGCGCCACAACCAGGCGAGGGCACGTTGCCCGGTCAGCCCCCGGTTGGTCACCGAGTACGGGAAGACGTCGCGAATCACGCAGGTTCCGGGCAGCGCGGCCAGGGCCTCGACCAACGGGAGTTCCTCCGGGGGGAGCGAGTGTCCGTCGATGGCCCCGATCCCGGACAGGTAGACCACGTACTGCTCGTACGGCTCCGGGCTGTCGTCCCCATCGTCGGCGACCAGGATCTGCTGGACGGTCTCGGCGGCCTCGTCCGCACCCTTGCTCGACCACCAGCCCAGGGCGTCCAGCGGGGCGATGGCGAGCGCGAGCAGGATGAAGACCAGCACGCCGACGAGAAGGGCGGTGAGCATCAGCGCACTTCCTTCGGGTCCAGCTGGTAATCCAGCGGCATGAACATGTGGCCGCTCAACAGGTCCCGACCGGTCATCATCGAGGGCTGGCCGGAAACCAGCCGCCAGATGCGGTCGCCGATCCAGGCCACCGGCCTGGACAGTGACCAGGAGAGCAGTTGCATCACTGCCCAGCCGATCCCGGTGACCAGCAGGGCCGTCCAGAGGTCGGTCTGGAACAGGACGTCGACCACGACCCAGAGCACCAGCAGCCCCCACGCCTGCAGCACCCGGGCGATCGCCGGACCGAGGTAGGGGATGAGCACGAAGAAGCCGAACACCAGGGGCGCTGTGGCCAGCATCACGCCGCGGGTGACAGCCACGAGCCCGGGGCTGTGGCCCACCACGAGCGGACCGACGATCGCGATGACCAGGGCCTGCAGGGCGTAGAGGAGCACGAACCCGAAGGCGTTGAGCAGCATGGTGATCGCGAACCGCCAGCCGCGCACCCGGTTGAGGAACAGCACGACGCTGTCACCGAGCAGGGTCGAGGCACCGGCGAGGGCTGCGACCGTCATCGAGATCTCGAGGTTGAGCGGGTGGACCCGGAACCATTCGGTCACCGACTCGTCCCCGGTCAGCACCCCCCAGATGACCAGCCAGACGGATGCCATGAAGTCGAAGAACGCTTCCACCTCGGCCTCCTGTCGGTCGTGACTGCCGGATGTCGAAGAGGCTAGCAGCGCCGGGCGCCGCTCAGATGCTGGCCACGGCCACGGGGGAGCCCGGATCCGGCTTAGCGTTTGCCGGCTGCCCGGGGCCGCAGAGGCGCGGTTCCCGAACTAACGAAGAAGGTCCGATGAGCCTGCTGCGCACCAAGTCGATCGAGCAGTCGATCGCAGACACCGACGAACCCGAGTACCAGCTGAAGAAGTCGCTGACCGCGCTCGACCTGACCGTGTTCGGAGTCGGCGTCGTGATCGGGGCCGGCATCTTCACCCTCACCGGCCGGGCAGCGCACGCCGTGGCGGGGCCGGCGATCGTGGTGAGCTTCGTGATCGCCGCGATCTGCTGCGCCCTGGCAGCGATGTGCTACGCCGAGTTCGCATCGACCGTGCCGGTCTCCGGCTCGGCCTACACCTTCTCCTACGCTGCGCTCGGCGAGATCTTCGCCTGGATCATCGGCTGGGACCTGATCCTGGAGATGTTCCTCGGCGCGAGCGTCGTGGCGCAGGGTTGGAGCGCCTACCTGGGCAAGCTCCTTTCCCAGCTCGGCATGGGCCTGCCTGCCGAGATCAGTTACGGCGGCCTTGTCGACGTCCCCGCCGTGCTGCTCGTGCTCGTGCTCGGCCTCCTGGTCACGGTCGGCATCAAGGAGTCGATGCGGGTGAACATGGCCCTGGTCGCCCTCAAGCTGTTCATCGTCTTGTTCGTGATCTTCGCCGGCATCGGCTTCATCAACCCGGCCAACTACAGCCCGTTCATCCCGCCGGCCGCACCCACCGATGCCGCCGGCGGGATGTGGACGCAGCCGCTGCTCCAGTTCTTCACCGGCGCGGTCCCGACAGCATTCGGCGTCGGTGGCATCTTCGCCGGAGCGGCGCTGGTGTTCTTCGCCTACATCGGGTTCGACGTGGTGGCCACCACGGCCGAGGAGACCAAGAACCCGCAGCGCGACCTGCCGATCGGGATCATCGCATCGTTGGCGATCTGCACGGTGCTGTACTGCGCTGTCGCCGTCGTCGTCACCGGCATGGTGCCCTACGACAAGCTGGACCCGGCCGCTGCGTTGGCGAACGCCTTCGCCTTCCACGGCCAGGCCTGGATGGCGACGCTGATCTCCGCCGGCGCCGTGGCCGGCCTGACCACCGTCGTGCTCACCCTGATGATCGGCGCCACCCGGCTGATCTTCGCCATGTGCCGGGATGCCCTGCTGCCGATGGGCCTGGCCAAGGTGCACCCGAAGTACCGCACCCCCTGGTTGATCACCGTGATCGTCACGGTCGTCGTCGCGATCGTCGCCGGCCTCACGCCGGTCGGGATCCTGGAGGAGATGGTGAACATCGGGACGCTGTCCGCCTTCGTCATGGTCTCCATCGGCGTCATCGTGCTGCGGAGGAAGCGGCCCGACCTGAAGCGTTCCTTCAAGGTGCCGCTGTCGCCGTGGCTGCCGATCGCCTCAGCGGTGATCTGCACCTACCTGATGCTGAACCTCTCGGTGGAGACCTGGCTGCGGTTCGTCGTCTGGCTGCTGCTCGGGTTCGCCATCTACTTCCTGTACTCCCGCAGCCACTCGAGGCTGGAGACCGGCGCCGGCATCCGTCCGGACATGCTGCAGGCGATGGAGGAGGGGCACGCACCCCATAGTCCCGACGACCT
>JADLEH010000056.1 GCA_020846255.1 Propionibacteriaceae bacterium | reverse complement strand
GGCCGCTGCCGCGGCGCTGCGCCCGGCTCGCCACCGTGACCCGCCAGACCGAGCCGGCCGGGTCGGTCAGCTCCACCTCGAGGTCCAGCCCGCTCGCCACGTCGAACCGCGCCTCCCGGAACGGCACTGAAGCCACCGTCCCGCGCCCGCGGCCGAGTCCTGCCGGGAGCGGCAGGTCCCTGGCGGTGTCCTGGGTGAGCACGTCGACGTAACCGTCGTGCCGCATCCTGAGCACCCGCAGCGCTGAGCGGCCGTCCCGGGCCCGGAGCTGCTGGACCTCGAGGGTCGCGACGACCGGATGGCCGAGCAGGTCGGCGATGAACAGCCGCTCCACCGGCTGCAGGTCGAGGCTGAACGGCACAACTGCCCGGTCGGCGGCCGGGCTCACCGCGCGCCCCGGCCGCGGAACCAGCCCAGCGCTGCGACCCAGAGCAGGATGGCCAGGTTGATGCCGAGCCCGATCCTGCCGCCGGGAAGGCTGAGGGCGCACAGGGCGAGCGAGCCGGCTGCGGTGAACACCAGGGCCCGGGTGGCCCACGCCTTTGCGGCGAACACGGCCCAGGCGACGACCAGGAAGGCGAGGGTCCCGGCCGACCAGCCGACGATCTGGACGGGAGCCAACCAGCCGGGCAGTGACAGCCAGGCGGTACAACCCAGGGCCCCGGCGTCGGCGGCGCAGGCCTCGGCCGTGGGCGGGTTCAGGGTGAGGGCAACGCCCATCAGGTGCGGCAGCGCGTGCAGGGCCAGTGCCCCGGCCAGGGCCAGCCTCGCCGGCAGTGACGAAACGATGGGTCGGGCCTGCACGGGCCGGTCGAGGGTCGCGGTTCCAGTGGTCATCTTCTACTCCTATTTAAAGCGGTCATCCGTTCGGTTAAAGGATGGCAGCGCCGCCTGTAACTGTCAAAACCGGACGTCCGGTATAGTTAGAGCATGCCGAAAGTATCCGAGGAGCACCTCGAGGCCCGCCGCCGCCAGATCACTCTCGCCGCGGCCCGCCTGGTCGCCCAGCGCGGGATCCACTCGACCTCGATGCGGGACGTGATCGCCGGCTCCGGGCTCTCCGCCGGGGCGGTGTACCACTACTTCCCGTCCAAGTCGGACCTGCTGGAGTCGATCGGTGGGCTCACCCTCGCGACCTACCGGAACAGTGTCTCGACCCTCGTCGCCGAGGGCGGCGACCTGGGGCCGGCCGAACTGATGGCCGCCATCGCAGGCCTGGTCATCCAGCCGATCGATGACGGCACGGACCTCTCCGGGGTGGGCTTGGCGATGTGGGCAGAGGCGCTCCACGACCCTCGGGTAGCTGCCGGGATGCTGCGGATCATCCGCGGCCTGCGTGCGCAGCTCGAGGAGATCGCCACCGGCTGGGTGGCCGCCGGCCACCTGCCGGCCGGCACCAGCCCGGCTGCGGTCGCGGCGGTGCTGTACGCCGTCATCCCCGGCTTCCTGCTGCAGCACCACGTCACCGGTGACGTCTCGCCCGCCGTGCTGGGCGAAGGCATCGCCGGACTGCTCGGCTGGGTCGAGAACCCGTAGGGCATCCTTGGTTCGTGGCCAAGCAGCACAGCGAGATCACGGACCGGTTGCGGCGCTTCATCGAGGCCCAGCAGATGTTCTTCGTGGCCACGGCCGCGCGCGACGGTCGGGTGAACGTCTCCCCGAAGGGTCTGGACAGCCTGCGGATCGTCGGCCCGACCCGGGTCGTCTGGCTCAACGGGACCGGCAGCGGCAACGAGACCGCTGCGCACCTGCTCGACGTACCGCGGCTGACCATCATGTTCTGCTCGTTCGATCGCGAGCCGCTGATCCTGCGGCTCTACGGCACGGCCAGGGCCGTGCACCCTGGGGACGACGACTGGCCGGGTCTCGCCGCGCTCTTCCCGCCGCTGCTCGGGGCACGCAACATCTTCGTCGTCGACATCGACCTGGTGCAGACGTCGTGTGGCTACGGGGTCCCCCGCTACGACTTCGTCGGGCAACGCGACCTGATGGCAGCGTGGGCAGCCAAGAAGGGCGAGGACGGCCTGCTGGCCTACCAGCAGGAGCACAACCTGGTCAGCATCGACGGGTTCCCCACCGGGCTCCGCCCGTCCTGATCCGGGTCCGCTCAGCGACGCCGAACCGGGTCGCTGTGCCCGCAGCACAGCCAATCGGCGCCGACGGCCTGGAGCCGGGCCAGGTCGGCCAGCCCCTGCAACGGGTCGGACATGATGAAGCTCGCCATCGGCCTGAGACCATCGGCATCGGCAGTGCCGGTGTCACCGACGAACAGCACCCGCTCGTAGCGGAACGAGTGGTGACCCGGAGTGTGCCCGGGGGTGTGCAGGGCGGCCAGCCCCGGCCAGAGTTCGGTGTCGCCATCGATCAGGTGCAGGTTGCCGGGCAACTCGACGCGGGTGATCGCGGCCATGAACTGCCGGAACGAGGTTGCCGGCGGCGGGACGGCCCCGGTGAGGATGGCTGCGTCCTCGGCGCCGATCCAGGTGCGCGCCCCGGTCCGCCGCTGCCATTCCGCGGCGGCGGCCGAGTGGTCGAGGTCGTAGTGGGTGAGCAGGATGTCGGTCACCTCGTAGGGCGAGCGGCCGGCGGCCCGCAGCTCTCTCGCCACCGGGTTCAGGCCGGGCTTCATGCCGGGGTCGATGATCGCCACGCGGTCGCCGGCGTCCAGCCAGTAGCAGTGCGCGCCGGTGGCGCTGGTCAGCCAGAAGGCGTGGTCGGTGAGCTGCTTCATCGGTCCTCCCGCGCGGCGCGGCGCCGGTTGATGGTCAATCCGACGATCCGGGAGACCGCCACCGCCAGGTACAGCATGCCCGCGATCTGCTGGATCATGACAACGGAACGGGCCAGCGGCTTGACCGGCACCACGTCGGAGAGGCCGGTGCTGGTCATCGTCGTTGTGGACAGGAACAGCAGCTCCAGCCAGCTGCGTTGCGCCTGGGGATCCACGGCCGCGATGAACGAGCCGGGGACGATCCCCTGGACGGCGGAGTACGCGTACGCCCAGAGCCAGACCGCCACCGTGAAGGTGGCTCCGATCGCCCAGATCTCGTCCTGGGTGACCTCCTCGTCCGCGAACATGTAGCGCAGCAACCCGATCAGCGTGTAGCCGTAGAAGGCGACGTGGACCAGGTCGGAGATCAGGTGCAGCGGCTGGGACCCCGCGACCGCCCAGTCGACGATGGTCAGGATCACCGCCGGGATGCCGATCAGGACCCCCAGCCAGGTGTAGGTGGGCGTTGCACGGACGACGCCGAGGGCCAGCAGGACGACCAGCATCCCGAACAGCGACAGCGCCAGCCGGCCGATCGAGTCGGCCGGGACGTCATCGACGAAGGCGTAGAGCAGGATGCCGAGCAGCTGGACGGTGAGCAGCGTCCCGGAGGGGTTCGCCTTGAGGATCGCGAAGGTGCGACGCAGCCACTCCATGCCGGTCACCCTACCCACGCCGGTAACGACCCGGGGATCGGGTTCATCCCGGGTCCCCGACCTCGCCGGGCGGCTTGGTAGCGTCGGCCGCATCATGAAGCAGAGCCCGGAGGGCGGTGCGAGCCGTTCGTTCCTCAGCCGGTCGGTCCCGTGGGTGCTGACCACGTTCGCGTTGATCGTGGCTGCCCTCGCGGCCTGGGTCCGGTTCGAGTTCGGCGAGGTCACCTTCGAGCAGGTCGTCTCGAACTTCCCCGTCTTCGACCTGCAGAGTGTCGGCAACCCGATGATCTTCAACCAGGTGGTGCTCGGCTGCGTGCTCCTGCCGATCCTCGCGGTCGGCCTGATCGCCATGGTGGTCAACGGCCGCAGTGGCCGCGGGGCCGGGCGGATCCACATTGGCTGGCTCCGGGTCGGGGTGCCGCTGCTGGCGGTGGCGGTGTCGCTCGGGACGCTCGCCTCGGTCACGGCCTTTCCCCGGTATGCAGCGGCTGTGCTCGCCGACCGCACCTTCGCCGCCAGCTACCTGCCGCCGGCCGTCACGTCGATCCCGGCCAGGCCGCTGAACCTGATCACCATCCACCTGGAGTCGGTCGAGGCGACGTTCGCCGACGAGGCGGTCTTCGGTGAGAACCTGCTCGCCGGACTCGACCGGGCGACGCAGGGATGGGCCGACTACCCCGGCCTGCAGCAGGATCCCGGCGGCGGCTGGACGATGGCCGGGCTGGTGGGTACCCAGTGCGGCATCCCGTTGAAGAGCCCATCCCTGGCTCTCGGGCTGAGCCCCAACCAGGCCGGCCAGGGGGTACGGCACTACCTTCCCGGCGCCACCTGCCTTGGTGATCTCCTCGCCGCCAACGGCTATCTCAATGCCTTCGTCGGTGGGGCCGATGCCGACTTCGGCGGGAAGTCCACCTACCTGTCCGACCACGGCTACCGGATCGACCAGGGCCTCGCCGACTGGGTCGCCGGAGGCGAGGACCCGGCCAACCTCTCCAGCTGGGGGCTCTCGGACGCGCGGCTGTTCGTCCATGCCCGTGACACCGTCCGGCAACTGCGCGCCACCGGCAAGCCGTACAACCTGACGCTCCTCACCTTGGACACGCACGAACCACCGGCGACGTTCGTCGCCTGCCCGGCCGGGGACGGGTCCGCGATGGCGCGGGCCTTGCGCTGCTCGCTGCAGGCGGTCGCCGGGTTCCTTGCCGACCTCAAGGCCGACGGGTCCCTCGATGACACGGTCGTGGTGCTGACGAGCGACCACCTCAAGATGGCAGCTGCCGGAGCCAGCTACCGGGCCGAGCTGACCGGGGTGCCCGAGCGGGCGCTCCTGCTGCGCGTCTGGAGTCCCAGGCCGGTGACCTTCAGCCGGGACCGCGCCGACCAGCTCAGCCTGCTGGCCACGACGCTGGAACTGCTCGGCTTCGGCCTGCCGGACGGCCGGGCCGGGCTCGGGGTCTCCTTCGTCGGCGGCCATCCGCTCGCCGGGACCGCACTGGAGCTGCCTGAAGCCGAGTACCAGGAGCTCGTCACCTCACCGTCCACCCAGCTGTACCGGCAGTTCTGGCAGGATCCCTGACCCGGGTCCCCGCTGCCGTCTCAGCGCGCGCCGAGCGGCGCTACCGGACGACCGTCGTCCCCCGGCGCCAGGCCGCCCTGGCAGGTCGGGCAGTAGAACATCGCCCGCTCCCTGGTCGGCGGGCCGATCTGCGCGACGCGGATCGTCGTGCCGCAGCGCCGGCAGGGCCGGCCGGAGCGGGCGTGCACGTAGGTGTTCTGGTCGTCGCGCCGGATGCCGGTCGATGTCGGCATCGCGTGGGGAAGGTTCGCCGTCATCAGTTTCCGGGCCCGCTCCACCAGGGCGGCGACCTGCCCTGGTTCGAGCCGGCTCACCTCTGTCCACGGCTGGATCCCCTCCAGGAACAGCGACTCGCTGGCCCACATGGTGCCGATCCCGGCCAGGTTCCGCTGATCGAGCAGGGCCGCGCCGACCGGTCCGGAGCGGAGGTTGCCGACGGCTGCCGGCAGGTCGAAGTCCGCGCTGAGGATGTCCGGGCCGAGGTGGCCGATCAGGCTCCCCTCTTCTGCTGTGCGCACCAGGTCGAGCATCCCGAGGCGCAGGCCGGTTGCCGTCCAGGGCTCAGTGACCAGGATCGCCCGGGTGTCCTTGCCCCGGTCGCCGCGGTCGAGCCGCTCCCGGCCGCGGGCCACCGAGGCGGATGGGCCGGCAGCGGTTCGGGAGATCCGCCACTGGCCCTCCATCCGGAGGTGGGAGTGCAGCGTCCAGCCGGAGTCGAGGCGCATCAGGATGTGCTTGCCGCGGGGCGCGACCTCGGTGACCGACTGGCCGGCGAGCTCCGCCGTGGACAGGCCCGGCCAGCGCAGGTCAGCAGCCAGCAGCACCCGCCCGGCCAGGGCCTCGTGCAGCCGGGTACAGGTTCGCAAGACGGTGTCACCCTCTGGCATGGCTAGCGGCGAAGCCTCAGGCCGCCCGGGGTTAGCCCGAACCCGGCCGTGGCAAGGGCCTGGGCGAGCGGCTGGCTGGAGCCGATCACCGACTCGCCGTCGACCCGCTGGACGGTGAGCCTGCCGAGCGTGTGGACGGCGCCGGCGAGGGCGAGGGCTGCCGGCTCCAGAACCGCCGGGTCGTCCGACCACGACAGCAGGGTGCGACCGCCCCGCTCCACGTACAGCGCCAGCCGGCCGTCCACCAGCACCACCAGCGCCCCGGCCTTCCGTCCGGGCAGGTGGCCGCCGGCGACCTCCGGCCGGGCCGGCCAGGGCAGGGCTGCCCCGTACGGGTTGGCCGGGTCAGTTGCCGCCAGCACCAGGGCCGGGCCCACGACGCCGTCCTCGAGGGGACGGGCCAGGGACCGGAGCCGGTCGACAGCCCCGACGCTCCCGAACTGCGCGGCGCCGAGGCCTTCGACGAAGTAGCCCCGCCGGACACGTCCGGAGTCCTCGGCTGCTGCCAGCACCCGGTACACCCCGGCGAAGCCCCCCGGGATATCCTCCGCGCCGACACTGCCCCTGGTGACGACTCCGTAGCGGTCCAGCAGGAGTTCGGCCCGCGCCACAGCCCGCGCGGTCACCTCGGCCTCGGCCTCTGGCAGCGCGAACCAGCGTCCGACCGCCTCCGGCGGGCCACCTCGCCGGGGCAGGGGTGCCCTTGGCAGGGCCCGGCCGTAACGGCTGCGGGCCGGCGCCACCTGGCGGCTCCGGTGCGCCGGACGACCCTGGATCAGCACCCGGAGGGGGGCGACGGTGTCGTTGCCGAGGCGACCGGCCCAGACCAGTTCCCACAGCGCCTGGCTGAGTTCGGCATCGTCGACCTGGAGCTGGTCGGCGAGCGCCCGGAAGAAGTAGCCGCCGCCGCCGACCAGCTCGAGAACCCGCCCGGCCAGGTCGTCGGTGACCGGCTCGGGCTCGGCGAGCGTCAGTGGGGCCAGGTCGACCGGGTTGAGGGAGACCCAGCCGTCCGTTCCGGCCATCGCCCCGTGGCCCTGCCAGAGGAGCTCGCCGGCTGTGGTCAGCTCGTCCAGCATCCCGGGCTGGTAATCACGAACGCGGGCCGGGAGGATCAGCGACTCCAGGGCACTGGCCGGCACCGGGACGCCCGCCAGTTGCTCGGCCGCGCGAAGCACCCCGTCCACGCCCCTCAGCTCGCCGACGCCCTGCCACGACGGCAGGAACCGGGCGAAGTCAGTGGCCGAGACCGGTTCCACAGCCTCCCGGAGCGAAGCCAGCGACCGGCGCCGCAGCAGCCGCAGCACCCGGGCGTCGCAGAAGCCGATCTCGCTCGCCGACCCCGCCTCCGCGATCCCGGCTGGGCCTGACGGGGCCGGATCGTGGCCGCCGTCAGGTTCACTGATCGGCCGGCCCGGCGGTGTCCAGCCCGGCGGACGCAGGTCGCCGGTCACCACCCGACCGGAGGCCACCAGCCGCCGCAGCACGTCCCGGGCCACCACCGGCCCGATCCCGAGCCAGTCGGCGGCCTCCGCGGCGGTGAAGACGGCGTGGCCTCGGGCGTAGCGGGCCAGCAGGTCACCCAGCGGATCGGCGACCGGCTCGAGCAGGGCGACGGGCAGCCCAAGCGGCAGCGAGACCCCGAGGGCGTCCCGCAGCCGGCCGGCGTCCTCGACCACGGCCCAGCGGGAACCGCCGCGAGAGATCTCGAGGACCCGCCGGGACTTGACCAGCCCGGCCAGCCAGGCGTCAACCACCTCCGGCGGCGCCTGGCTGCGGCGGTGCAGCTCCGCGGTGGCGAGCGGTCCGATCCCGCGCAGGACATCAGTGAGCTCATCGGCGTCCCTCGCCCTGCGCGGTTCGTCGAGGTGCTGCAACTCGAGCTCGGTGCGGGTCAGGGCGTCGGGGTCGAGGAGTTCGGCCAGCGAGAGGCCCTCGGTGGTGCCCAGCAGTTCGGCGAGCAGCGACGGGTCGAGTGAGAGCGCGGCAGCCCGCCGCTCGGCCAGCGGTGAGTCCCCCTCGTACAGGAACTGGGCCACGTAGCCGAACATCAGCGAGGAGGCGAACGGCGACGGCCGGGGGGTCTCCACCCCGATGGTCGCGATCCGGCGGCTGCGCACATCCCTGAGCAACTCGACCAGGCCGGGGACGTCGAAGACATCGTTGACACATTCCCGGACCGCCTCGAGCACGATCGGGAAGCTGGGGAACTGGCTGGCGACCTCCAGCAACTGGGCCGCCCGCTGCCGTTGTTGCCACAGCGCCTGCCGCTGGTCGGGCCGCCGGCGGGGCAGCAGCAGGGCGCGGCCGGCGCACTCGCGGAAACGGGAAGCGAACAGGGCGGAGCCGCCGATCTGCTCGGTGACCACAGCTGCCACGTCGTCCGGATCGGGGAACACCAGCTCGAGGAGTTCGTCGAGCTGGTCCTTCGACGACCTCGCAGCTGCCCCCTCCGCCGGCTCGAGCGCCCCCCACTCCGTGTCGGGCAGCCGGAAGACCAGGCCGTCGTCGGCATGCATGGCCTGCACGTCGACCCCGTAACGCTCCTGCAGGCGGGCTGCGACCACCAGCGACCACGGCGCGTGCACCTGGGCGCCGAAGGGGGAGTGCACCACCACCCGCCAGTCGCCGAGCTCGTCGCGGAACCGCTCCACCACGAGTTGGCGGTCGTGCGGCAGGGAGCGGATCGCCTCCTGCTGCTCGGTCAGGTAGCTGAGCAGGTTGTCCGCTGCCCACTCGTCGAGTCCCGACGTGCGCACCCGGTGCAGGGCCTTCGCCGGCTTCAGGCCGGAGACCTCCCGGATGAACGCGCCGACGGCACGCCCGAGCTCCGCCGGCCGGCCGAGCGTGTCCCCCTTCCAGAACGGCAACCGGGCGGGGACCCCTGGGGCCGGCGTGACCAGCACCCGGTCGTGCGTGATGTCCTCGATCCGCCAGGTGGAGGTGCCGAGGGTGAAGACGTCCCCCACCCGGGACTCGTAGACCATCTCCTCGTCGAGCTCGCCCACCCGCCGTCCGGGGCCCTCGGCGGAGGCGAGGAAGACGCCGTACAGCCCGCGGTCGGGAATCGTGCCGCCCGAGGTGACAGCGAGGCGCTGCGCGCCCCTGCGTCCGGTGAGCGTGTCGGCCAGCCGGTCCCAGACCAGGCGGGGACGCAGCTCGGCGAACTCGTCGGAGGGGTAGCGGCCGCTGAGCATGTCCAGCACCGACTCCAGCACACCCCTGGTGAGGGCTGCGAACGGTGCGGCGCGGCGGACCAGCGCCGCCAGGTCGGTGACCAGCCACTCGTCGAGGGCGACCATCGCCACGATCTGCTGGGCGAGGACGTCCAGCGGGTTGGCCGGGATGTGCAGCGCCTCGATCGCCCCGGATCGCATCCGCTCGACGATGACTGCGGTCTGGACCAGGTCGCCCCTGAACTTGGGGAACAGCACGCCGCGCGACACCGCGCCGACCTGATGTCCTGCCCTCCCGACCCGCTGCAGGCCGGACGCGACCGATGGCGGGGCCTCAACCTGGATGACGAGGTCGACAGCACCCATGTCGATCCCGAGCTCCAGGGATGAGGTGGCCACCACGGCTGGGAGGCGGCCGGCTTTGAGGTCCTCCTCGGTCTGCTGGCGCTGCTCCCTGCTGACCGAACCGTGGTGGGCCCTTGCCAGCACGGGCGGGGCGCCCTTGCTGATCGCGGACTGGGCCATCACCTGGGCCGGTGCGCGAACCACGTCCCGGCTGGGTCCGGCCTGCCCCTGGCCCGGCGTCGCGACTGAGGCCGGCTCTCCGGCCGGCCAAACCCCCCCGCCCGGCGCAGGGAGCTCGGAGGGTTCAGGCTCAGGGGCCGCCGCCTCGAGCCGGTCCAGCCAGATCTCGTTCAGCCTCGCCGTCAGCCGCTCGGCCAGCCGGCGGGAGTTGACGAAGACCAGGGTCGAGGTGTGGGCGGCGATCTGGTCGACGATCCGTTCCTCGACGTGGGGCCAGATCGAGGTGCGCTCGGGGTCGCCGGCCGCCGGCCCGGACAGGTCGCCGGTGGCCTGGCCGATGGCGGCGAGGTCCGGCACCGGGACCACGACCTCCAGGTCCCACCGTTTCTCGCTCGGCGGGTTGACGACGCTCACGTCCCTGCCGCCGGCGAGGAAGCGTGCGACCTCCTCGATCGGGCGGACGGTGGCCGAGAGCCCGATCCGCTGGGCCGGCCGCGGCAGCAGGGCGTCCAGCCGTTCCAGGCTGAGCGCCAGGTGCGCGCCGCGCTTGGTGCCGGCGACGGCGTGCACCTCGTCGACGATGACGGTCTCGATACCGCGCAGGGCCTCCCGCGC
>JADLEH010000055.1 GCA_020846255.1 Propionibacteriaceae bacterium | reverse complement strand
GACGTCAGTGCCGGCGCGGACTTCACCTGTGCCGTCGCCGATGGCACCGCCTACTGCTGGGGCAACGGCGGCAGCGGCCGTACCGGTATCGGCGGGACCGGGAACACGTCCACCCCGACAGCCGTTGCGGGCATCCCGTCGGGCCGGACCGTGACCGGGATCTCCGCAGGTGCTGCCCACGCATGTGCGGTTGCCGACGGCCTGGCCTACTGCTGGGGCAGCAACGTGAACGGCCAACTGGGCAACGGACAGACCACCTCGACAACCTCTGCTGTCGCAGTCACCACCGCCGCCGGGATCCTCGCCGGCCGCACGGTCACCGGGATCGCGGCGGGGTCAGCCCACAGCTGCGGGATCGCCGACGGCCTGGCCTTCTGCTGGGGTAGCAACGCCAACGGCCGGCTCGGCGACACCACCACCACCCAGCGCACCGCACCGGTCGCGGTCGACACCACCGGCGTCCTCGGCGGCAGGTCCGTCACCGCGCTGTCCGCAGGGTACGCGCACACCTGCGCGGTCGCGGACGCCCGCGCTTTCTGCTGGGGCCTCACCACCAGCGGCCGCCTCGGGAACGGAGTCACCTGGACCAGCAACCAGCCGGCGCCGGTAGCGGTCACCGGGACGGTGGCCACCGCTGCCAAGGTCACCGCGATCTCCGCCGGCAGCACGCACTCCTGCGCGATCGCCGATGGCGCCGCGCATTGCTGGGGGGCCGGCGGCTCCGGCCAGCTCGGCAACGGCACGACCCCTGCGGCTGCGGGTGCCGCGGTCGCCGTCAGCACCGGCGGCGTCCTTTCCGGACGAACGCTGACCGCGATCAGCGCCGGCAACCAGTTCAGCTGCACCACCGGCAACACCCCTGGCTCCTGCTGGGGCCTCGGCACCGGCGGCCAGCTGGGCAACCGGGCCTCAGCCACCACCAGCACTGCCGTCGACACAGCCGTGACCGGCCCGGTCTGTGCTTCCGGCGCAGTTCGCCTCAACGGCACCGACTGCTCGCTGGAACAGGGCACTGACTACTGGGGTCGGCTCAGCTACAGCATCGGCTCCTGGACCGCACCGAACAGCGCCTGGGTGAAGGCGACCACCAGGACGCGGGATGCGATCAGCCCCGAAGCGACGGCAAGGTCCCAGACCTCCCTGACGCTCGGTTGGGACCAGGTCAGCGAACTGTCCAGGTCCTACGCCGAGTTCACGGTGCAGCGCTCGACCAGCCCGAGCGGCTCGCACCCGGTCACCGTCTACCGCGGGGGGCTCCGCAGCGCGCTCGACCGGGGTGGGCTCGCCAGGCGGACCACGGGCCGTGCGGTCAGCCAGGTCTCGGCCGGATCCGACCACACCTGTGCCGTCCTCGAAGGTGCCGCCTACTGCTGGGGTGACAACACCAACGGTGAACTCGGCATCGGGAGCACCACCGACACCAACGTGCCAACCGCGGTGGCCTCCAGCGGCGTGCTCGCCGGCAAGACCGTCACCGCGATCTCGGCCGGCATGGACGACGCCAACGGCGGCCAGCACACCTGTGCTCTTGCCGACGGCGGCGTGTACTGCTGGGGACTGAACATCCACGGCGAACTCGGCAACGGTTCGACCACCCAGAGCACCAGCCCGGTCCGGGCAGGCACCGTCACTGGAGCGACGGCTGTCGCCACGGGCTACATGCACTCCTGCGCGCTGAGCGGCGGAAAGGTCTACTGCTGGGGCGACAATTCCCGGGGCCAGATCGGTGACGGCACCACCACCCGGCGCACCTCTCCCGTCCTCGTGCAGGGACTGCTGGCCGGGCAGACCGTGACCGCCATCACCGCCGGGGCGGCGCACACCTGTGCGATCGCCGGCGGCGCGGTCTACTGCTGGGGCTCCAACGTCTCCGGGCAGCTGGGCATCAACAACAACACCAACAGTCCGGTGCCGGTGGCTGTGCTGACCACAGGAGCGCTCAACGGGTTGACGGTGTCGGCAGCCAGCGCGGGGCAGGCGCACACCTGTGTGGTCGCCGGTGGCAAGGCCTACTGCTGGGGCTACAACAACAACGGCCAGCTCGGCAACAACAGCACCAGCACCGCTCTGGTCGCGACAGCTGTCACCGCCCCCTGGGCGGCCGGTGCGGGCCTCACCAGCCTGTCGGCGGGGATGTACTCCACCTGCGCTGTGGCGGACGGCAAGGCCTACTGCTGGGGCGACAACAGCAACGGCCAGCTCGGGAACGGCGGCACCATCGACCAGCGCACGCCCGTGGCCGTGACGGCCTCGGGTGTCCTGTCCGGCGCGGTGGAGCAGGTAGCAGCGGGCGCAGGGCACAGCTGTGCGGTGTCGGCCGATGTCGCCTACTGCTGGGGAGGGAACGCGGAAGGCCGGCTGGGCAACGGCACGACAACTGGCAGCACCGTGCCGGTGACCGTCCAGGCCGTCGCCGGTCCGCCGTGCGCAACCGGAGCGGTCCTGATCACCCCGGGGACCTGCTCACTCACCCCCGGCACCGACTACTACTACCGCCTCACCTACACGGTCGACGGGGGCATGAGCCGGACCAGCGACTGGGTGACGATCCGGACCAGCTGAGGCTCCTCAGCCGGGCATTGCGGCAGCAGCTGCGGCCGCCGCCGCTGGGAGGGCATCGGCGATCCTCGCGATCACGGCGTCGTCGTGCACCGCCGAGAGGAACCACGCCTCGAACGCCGACGGTGGCAGCGCTATCCCGGCGGCCAGCATGGCGTGGAAGAACGCCCGGAAGGCACCTGTGTCCTGCTGCTGGGCGGTCGCGTAGTCGCGGACGGGGGAGTCCAGGCCGATGAAGACCGAGAACAGTGACCCGGCCCGCTGCAGCCGGTGCGGAACACCGGCCCGGGTGAGCGCAGCTGTCACCTCGGCCGCGAGCTTGACGGATGCGGCGTCGACCCGTTCGTAGACGCCCGCGTCAGCCAGCCGCAGGGTCGCGATCCCGGCGGCCGTGGCGAGCGGGTTACCCGACAGCGTCCCGGCCTGGTAGACCGGCCCCAGCGGCGCCAGCAGGTCCATCAGCTCGGCCCGGCCACCGAGGGCTGCGAGCGGCAGGCCGCCGCCGACCACCTTCCCGAACGTGAACAGGTCCGGTTCGACCCCGCCCTCAAGCCCCCACCAACCGGCGGCTGAGACCCGGAACCCGGTCAGCACCTCGTCGTAGACCAGCAGCGCCCCATGCCGGCTGGTGAGCTCCCGGAGCAGGGCGTTGAACCCCGGCTCGGGTGGCACCACGCCCATGTTGGCCGCTGCCGGCTCGGTGATCACGGCCGCGATCTCGTCCCCAAGCTCGGCGAAGACCGCCCGGATCGCAGCGAAGTCGTTGTAGGGCACAACAATGGTCTGGGCTGTGGCTGCTGCGGTCACCCCGGCCGAACCGGGCAGGCCCGCCGTCGCCAGTCCGGATCCCGCGGCGGCCAGCAGCGCGTCGGAGTGCCCGTGGTAGCAGCCGGCGAACTTCACCAGCAGGTCCCGGCCGGTCGCCCCGCGCGCCAGCCGGACCGCGGTCATGCAGGCCTCCGTGCCGGTGGAGACCAGTCGGACCTTCTGCGCGAGGGGCACGCGGGCGTGGACCAGTTCGGCGAGCTCGGCCTCGGCGACGGTGGGCGCGCCGAAGGACAGCCCGCGCGCGGCAGCCGCCTGGACCGCTGCCACCACCTCAGGGTGGGCGTGGCCGAGCACGGCCGGCCCCCACGAGCCGACCAGGTCGATGTACTCGCGGCCGTCGACGTCGTACAGCCTCGCCCCGGCGGCGCGCTCGATGAACACCGGGGTGCCGCCGACCGAGCCGAAGGCCCGAACCGGTGAGGACACGCCGCCGGGGATGATCCGGCGCGCACGGTCGAAGGCCGCGTCGTTGCCGGTCACCGCAGCCACTCCGCCAGCTCCAGCGCTGCGTAGGTGAGCACGATGTCGGCCCCGGCACGGACGATGGCCGTGACGGCTTCGGTGTGCGCGGCCCGCCGGTCGATCCAGCCCCGCTCGGCCGCTGCCGCGATCATGGCGTACTCACCGGACACCTGGTAGGCGGCAACGGGCACGCGGGACCAGCCGGCGACGTCAGCGAGCACGTCCAGGTAGTGCGCGGCCGGTTTCACCATCACGATGTCGGCGCCCTCGAGTTCGTCCAGCGACGCCTCGAGGCGGGCCTCGCGACGATTCGCCGGGTCCTGCTGGTAGGTGCGCCGGTCGCCGACCAGGGCCGAGCCGACGGCCTCCCGGAACGGGCCGTAGAAGGCCGAGGCGTACTTGACGGCGTAGGCGAGGATGCCGACCTGCTGGTGCCCGGCCGCATCCAGTCCCGCGCGGATCGCTGCCACCTGGCCGTCCATCATTCCCGAAGGGGAGACGAAATGGGCCCCGGCCTCGGCCTGGGAGATCGCCTGCCGGACGTAGAGGTCGACCGTGGCGTCATTGTCGACGGCACCGCCGGCGTCGAGGACGCCGCAGTGGCCGTGGTCGGTGTACTCGTCGAGGCAGGTGTCGGCGAGTACCGGCAGGTCGTCGCCGACCTCGGCCCTGACGGCGGCGATGGCCCGGTTGAGGATGCCGTCAGCCGCGTAGCCGGCCGAACCCGTCTCGTCCTTGTCGTCGGGTTCCGGCACTCCGAAGAGCATGATGGCGCCGATCCCGGCGGACACGGCAGCACCGGCGACCGCACGCACCGAATCCAGGGTCTGCTGGGAGACCCCGGGCATCGAGTTGATCGGCCGCGGCGCGACCAGGCCGTCTGCGACGAAGACCGGCAGCACGAGCTGGGCCGGATCCACCCGGGTCTCTGCGACCAGCCTGCGAATTGCTGCGGTGCTGCGCAGCCGGCGCGGTCGCCTGGTGATCATGGTCATCTGGCTCCTTCGAAGTCGTCCCCCGACATTCTCGCCCATGGCGTGCGGGGTGGGAGACGCCGGTCCGGGTTGGTCGAGCCGGCGCCCCGGGTGGGAGACTTGGCCCATGCGTAGTGTGCGCGACATCGAATGCTTCCTCACCGACATGGACGGTGTGCTGGTCCACGACGAGCAGCCGGTCCCCGGGGCCGTCGAGCTCCTGAACCGCTGGGTGGACACCTCCAAGCGCTTCCTGGTGCTGACCAACAACTCCACCTACACCCCCCGCGACCTCGCCGCGCGGCTGGCCCGTTCCGGGCTCCCGGTCCCGGAGGAGAACCTCTGGACCTCCGCCATGGCGACCGGGGCCTTCCTCGCCGGCCAGCCCGGCGCCAAGACCGCCTTCGTGATCGGGGAGGCCGGCCTGACCATGGCCCTGCACGAGGCCGGCTTCGTGCTCACCGAGACCGACCCGGCCTTCGTCGTGCTGGGGGAGACCCGCAACTACTCCTTCGAGGCCATCACGAACGCGATCAGGCTGATCAGCGCCGGGGCGCGGTTCATCGTGACCAACCCGGACACGGTCGGCCCATCGCCGAGCGGGCTGCTGCCGGCCACCGGCGCGGTGGCAGCGATGATCACCGCCGCGACGAACCGCCAGCCGTACGTGGTCGGGAAGCCGAATCCGATGATGTTCCGCTCGGCGATGAACCGGATCGAGGCGCACTCCGAGACCACCGCGATGATCGGCGACCGGATGGACACCGACATCGTCGCCGGTATGGAGGCTGGGTTGCTGACCGTGCTGGTGCTCTCCGGGGTGACGCAGGCCGACGAGATCGAGACCTACCCCTACCGGCCGAGCCTGGTGCTGGATTCGGTGGCCGACCTGCTGCCGATGCTCTGAGGTCAGGCCAGGGCTGCGAGGACGGCCTCGACCAGGCCGCCGGCGTCCGGACGGTCTGCGACCGCAACCACCTGCAGGCCGGCGGCGCCGGCAGCCTCGGCAGCTGAGGCGCCGATGGCCACCACAGCGGGTCCCGGGAGGGCTGCTGACTCGACCGCTGCCCTCGCCACGGAGCCGGCCGTCACGACGAAGGCGTCGAAAGCCGGCCAGCCGGTGACCACCTCCGGCGGCAGGACGCAGGGGATGGTCCGGTAGACGGCAACGGCGCGCACCGTCCAGCCCTTCGCCGTCAGGCCGGAGGCAGGCTCGGCTGAAACCTGCTCTGCCCCCGGGATCAGCACGCTGCCGGGACCCGCGCCGAACGCTGCCACCAGCGCCGCGCCGCCGCCGGGACGGGCGACCAGGTCAGCCGTGATCCCGGCTTCGGCCAGAGCGGCAGCTGTGGCCGGTCCGACTGCCGCGATCCTCGTGCCGACCGGTAGCCGGCCGGCCAGGCCGAACCCGGCCAGGGTCGTCACGGTGTTGGCCGAGGTCAGTACCACCCAGTCCCAGTGCTCGTCGAGCGCGTGCTCCAGTTCGGCGGTAGGGAGTGGCCGGTAGCTGGTGAACGCGGCCTGGACCACGGTCGCGCCCGCAGCTTCCAGCGCGGCAGCTGTGCCTTCCGGGGACCGGTCGGGCACCAGGATGCGGCGCCCGGACAGCGGTTTCAGCCTGGTCGCCCCGAGTTCGGCGAGGCTGCCGGCGCCGGCGGCCAGCAGCCGGTCGGCCACAACGGCGCCGAGTTCGGTTGCCGCGCTCCGGGTCGCCTCGGCGATCGCGCCCCGGCTGACCTGCCTTGACCCGTCCAGCGAGACGACGGT
>JADLEH010000054.1 GCA_020846255.1 Propionibacteriaceae bacterium | reverse complement strand
CCGTGCACTACGTGGGCGTCGCCTTCTCAAGCGGTGAGGAGTTCGACTCCAGCTACGACCGCGGCCAGCCGCTGGTGTTCCCGCTCGGGGCCCGCCGGGTGATCACCGGCTGGGACAACGGCCTGGTGGGAATGAAGGTCGGCGGCCGTCGCCGGCTGGTCATTCCGCCACAGCTGGCCTACGGCGACCGCGGCGCCGGTGGCACCATCGGCCCGGGCGAGACCCTGATCTTCGTCTGCGATCTCGTCGGAGTGAAGTAGCCCTTCACGATCACCACGCAGCTCCTCGCTACCCGCCCGTCGCGCCTCGCTACCCGTCCGTCGCGAAGCTACCGGCGGGCGGGTAGCGTCCCGACGAACCGGTAGCGTAGCAATTGGTCCGGCGGCCCGAGGGACCCGGCGGACGCAGGGACGCAGGACGTGGACGGGATCGTGGACGGCTACCAGCTGCCGCCACCACCACCGCCACCACCGCCACCGGAGAAGCCGCCACCACCGCTGGAGAAGCCGCCGCTGGAGCTGCTGCTGCTGAAGGCAGAACCGCTGCTGCTGAAGCCGGTATCGGAAAGCGACGGAGCTGCGGCCGCGATCGAACTGGACACGGACGAGTCGAAGGTCCGCACCTGCGAGCTGAAGGCGGACGAGTCCCAGGTGCCGCCGTAGAACCAGACCGGCGTGATGTCGGGGATCCGGCCCAACTCCACCAGTCGCTGGCACACCCGGGTCCAGCGGTCGGTGAGGTCGAAGGCGATGGCCCAGGGCAGGTACTTGCTGAAGATGTCCTCGCCCTCCTCGAACTGCAGCTGCTCGGCCTCCGCGGTCGCCAGGTAGGTGCGGAAGCCTTCGACCTGATCGGTCAGCGCACGCCCGACGCCGCTGCGCTGGCCCTTCTTGAGCTTCGACCGCACCACGCCTCGGGTGATGAGGACCGAAAGCAGCAGCGGGACGATCAGCAGGAGGCCGACACCGAAGAACACGCTGCCGACGATGATCCCGGTGAGGACCGGGAAGAACAGTCCGCCCAGCTGGACCGACGAGCGGCCGGCCGGCTCCGGCTCCCTGGCGTACCAGCCGCCGGCCCTCGCGGCTTCGAGGGCAGCGCTGCCCAGCTTCTCGTGGCCCTTCGCCAGGCGCGTTGAACCGGACAGGTGCAGTGACTCACCCGCATCCGCCTTCTTGGCGAACAGGCTCTTGAGCAGGATCCGGCTGGGCTCATCCGGGGCCCTTCCCCGATCCACCAGCGTTGCCTGCGGGCCGCCCTCACTGCTGAGCCGGATCGCGCCGGCAACGGCGAGGCCGACCAGGGTGGCCGTGGTGTCGCGGGTCTCGGTCTTGCCGTCCAGCAGCAGGCCGGCTTCCGCAACGCTCAGGCGCGGCGGGGCGAACGAGACCGGGATCTCCAGTCGCGGGTCGTTGCGGACCTCGCGCGCCTCCTGCCCCACCGCCGGCAGGACCCCCGGGGGGAGGCCCTCGAAACGCCGGTCGGAGCTTCGACGTCGCAGGTACCACCAGCCCATGAACGGCACCAGTGCCGCAGCGGCCACGGAACCCCCGAACGCGTAGGCACCTAGCCGTCGGTTCTCGAGATCGGCGTTCTCCACCCGGATGGGGGTGTTGTTGGTGACCAGGCCGGGCCTGATCTGCACCGAGACGGTCATCAGCTGGCCGGTCCGGATGTACTTGGCGGTGAACTCGGCTACCCCGTCCTTGCCGGTGCTCGCCGATTCGCAGGCACCGTAGTCGCCCGGGGCGGCGACCGAGCAGAACACGTTCTGCACACCGCCGGGGACGGTGATCCGGGCGCTGGCCGACTTGATCGTCGGCATCGAAGACCCGGTCAGATCCCAGTAGAGCTCGTCGTAACCGCCGGACGAGCGCAGCAGGCCGGCCACGCGGTAGGTGAGCACGTAGGTCGCGGTGTCGGCCGAGATCGTCACGTCGGGGTCGCCGACCCGGATGCGCAGGTGGGTGGTGCGGGCGCTGCCCTCATCGGTCTGCTGGTCACTGAGGTCGAGCCGGCCAGAGACCCCTGCCTCGGTGGTTACGGCCACGTCGGTGACCCGGTAGACCACATCGTGCTCATCGCCGTCGGCCTCGCGGGTGATCAGGGAACGCTCCAGGCCGTGGCGACCGGAGGAGGAGCCGAAGCGCAGGGTGATGGTCTCGGTGACTTCGACGATGCCGTCAGCTGTGACGTTGGCGACGATGTCGAAGCGGTCGAAGACGTCGGTGGACTCGGCGCGCGCCACGCCAGCACCACTGACTGCGAGCCAGCCGGTGAGCAGCAGGACGGCGAGCGCGGCCAGCCAGTGGCTGGGCGCCCGCGTGATCACCTCTCGCCCCGGTTGCGTGCCGCGAGTTCGCGCTGGGTGTCCCGGTCAGCGTCACGCGCGGCGATGGTCTGCCGCTTGTCCCAGTCCTTCTTGCCGGTGGCGATGGCCAGCTCAACCTTGGCGTAGCCGTCGGAGAAGTAGATGGCCAGCGGCACGATGGTCCTGCCGGAGGATCCGGTCTCGCGATCCAGCTTGGCGATCTCCTTCTTGTGCAGCAGGAGCTTGCGCGTGCGCCGGGTCGCGTGGTTGGTCCAGGTGCCGAAGGCGTACTCGGGGATGTGCGCGTTGCGCAGCCACACCTCGCCGTCGTCAACGGTGGCGAAGGCGTCGGCCAGTGAGGCCCGGCCGGCCCGCAGTGACTTCACCTCGGTGCCGGTCAGCACCATGCCTGCCTCGAAGCGCTCGTGCAGGTGGTAGTCGTGCCGGGCCTTGCGGTTCTGGGCTACCAGGATGCGGCCTTGTGGTCGCGGCATGTTGGCTCCTCTCCCCCGTCGGGCCCGATCGAGGGCCAACCCTACCAAGCTGGACCCCGGCCGCGAGCGGCCGGTCGCCCGGGGTTCAGGCGCCGGGGCCGAGGATCACAGGTAGCGCATCGGGTTCACCCGCACGCCGTTGCGGTACATCTGCAGGTGGAGGTGGCAACCGGTGCTCAGCCCGGTGGTGCCGACGTAACCGACGATCTGACCCTGCTTGACGCGCTGACCCGCGCGCACCAGGACCTTGGACTGGTGGGCGTAGCCGCTGGCCAGGTTGGCGCCGTACATCTTGCCGTAGGCGATGATCGTGTAGTTGCCGAACCCGTAGCTGGTCCAGCCGGCCGAAACCACCCGACCATTGGCCATCGCCCGGATCGGCGCGCCGCAGGCGGCACCGAAGTCGGTCCCCCAGTGCATCCGCCAGATCCGCAGGATGGGATGGAACCGCATCCCGAAAGGTGATCCGGCGCTGGCGTTGACCGGCTTGATGAAGCCGTTGCGATTCGTGACGTTGTAGCCGGCGTTGCGAAGTTTGGCTGCGATCTTCGCTTCCTGCTTCTCCAGCGCCCGGTACTGCGCCTCAGTCTGTTCCAGCTCGTCCTGCGCCTCGGCCTTGAGCTTGGCATTGGCCGCGACGAGCTTGGCGACTTCGGCCTTGCGGGCGGCGGCTTCCGCGGTCAGCGCCCGGACCCGGGCGACCTGGGCAGCTGTCGCGGCGCGCCGCTCGGCGAGGTCCGCCTCGGCTGCTGCTCGCCTGTCCTGGGCCGCCTGCAACTGCGTCCGCAACGTCTGCAGGCGGTCGAGTTGGGCGGTCGAGCTGTCGAAGATGGTGGTCGACCACTGCACCCGTTGCGCCAGTTCAGCTGAGGTGGAGGAACCGATGACGACCGTGAGCCCGATCAGACTGCTGTGCTGCTGGTAGGCCGCGCGGACCACGATCCCGACCAGGGCCTCCTGCTCGGCGACAGCCGCCTGGGCCTTCTCTGCCGCCGCGGTGGCTGCCGCGAGGGCGACCTCGGCGACCTTCAGGTCGGCTGCAACGGCCGCATCGGCAGCCCTGGCTGCAGCCAGCTTCTTCTGCACATGGGCCAGTTCGGACCTGGCCTTCGCCAGCCGGGCCTGGGAGGACTCGAGCGAGCTGCTGGCCTTCTCGACGGCGGCCTTGTCGCTGGCGATCTCCTTCTTGGTCTTCACCAGGGCCTTGCGGACCTTCTCCCTGGCGTCGCCGAGGTTGTCCGCGCTTGCTGTCGGACCGACCCCGACAACGAGGCCAAGGAGCAGCGCAGTCACCAGCAGACCGCGAAGCGCGGTCACCAGCCGGCCGGGACCTTGGCCCCGGGCGCTGCGTGAGGTGGAGGAAGACACCGTCACGAGTTGCCCCAATCGATTTATGGTCAGACCCGGAGGAACCTTCGGGTCGCGATCAATGTTGGAATGATAGAAAGCACCACTGCGACCACGGCAAGGCTCGCCATGGCCAAGCCCACATGTGGCCATTCGATCCAGCGGATAGTCTGAATCTCGGCTTTAGCCTTCCCGATGATGACGAACTGCTGCACCGCGGCAAGGGTCAGACAGGCCAGCACGGCTCCCGCGATGGCAGCGATCAGAGACTCCAGCAGGAACGGCAGCATGATGTACCAGTTGGACGCGCCCACCAGGCGCATGATTCCGATCTCCCGGCGGCGGGAGTAGGCGGCCATCCGGATCGTGTTCCCGATCTGCAGCGCTGCCGCGAGCAGCAGCAGGGCGCTGAGCCCGACCGTCGCCCAGCGGGCGAGGTTCAGCCAGGTGAACATCGGGTCGAGGATCTTGCGCAGGTCCTGGACCAGCTGGACCCCCGGCATCCCGCTGACGGCGGACACCACGCCCTCGTACTCCTCCGGATTCTTGAGCTTCACCCGGAACGAGTCCTGCATCTTGTCGACGGTTGTCGCCTTCAGGATCGGGTCGTTGTTGGCGTAGTACTCGCGGAACTGCGCATAGGCCTGTTCCTTGGTCTCGTAGAAGACCTCGGCGACCTCCGGGTTGCTGCGCAGGGTCTGCTCGATCTCGGTCCGCTGGGCCTCGGTGACCCCTTCATTGGGCTGGCAGTTGCCGCCGCGGGAATCGGGTACGCAGAGGAAGACACTGATCTCGACCTTGTCGTACCAGTCGTCCTTGAACCGGTCCACCTGCTGGGCGGTCATCAGACCGGCGCCGAACAGGGTCAGCGAGACCCACATGGTCACGATGACAGCCAGCGCCATGGACGCGTTGCGGCGCAGGCCGGACCAGGCTTCGGTGAGAGTGTGTCTCATCGGTTCACCCTCCGGGGAGCGGGACGGTCACTGGTAGCCATAGACACCCTTGCTCTGGTCACGGACCACCTCGCCGTTGGCGAGTTCGATCACCCGTTTGCGCATCTGGTCGACGATGGTCGCGTCGTGGGTGGCCATGATCACTGTCGTCTCGGAGCGGTTGATCCGGTCGAGGAGCTTCATGATCCCGACGCTGGTCGTCGGGTCGAGGTTTCCGGTCGGCTCGTCCGCGATCAGGATGGCCGGCCGGTTCACGAAGGCCCTGGCGATGGCGACCCGCTGCTGCTCCCCGCCGGAGAGCTCGTCGGGAAGCCGCTCACCCTTGCCCTCGAGGCCGACCAGTTCGAGTGTCTCGGGCACCACCTTGCGGATCAGCGCTGCCGGCTTGCCGATCACCTGCATGGCGAAGGCGACGTTCTCGGTCACGGTCTTGCCGGGCAGCAACCGGAAGTCCTGGAAGACGGTGCCGATCTGGCGCCGGAGCGCCGGCACCTTCCAGGTGTGCAGGCGGGCCAGGTCCTTGCCGGCGACATGGATGTGACCGGCGGTCGGCAGGTACTCCCGCAGGATCAGCCGCAGGAAGGTGGACTTCCCGGAGCCGGAGGCGCCGACCAGAAAGGCGAACTCGCCCTTCTCGATCTCCACGGTGACCTTGTTCAGCGCCGGGCGGGACTGCCCGTCGTAGGTCTTGGAGACGTTCTCGAATCTGATCACGTTTGATTCTCGGCCCGGTAGACAGTGGGGGAAGATTCCTTAAGGTTTGCTAAGGACGGCCTCGTTGGAGTTTAGGTGATGTCGCCTTGGCTGCCCAACGCATCCCCCGGCGTGTCAGCGCTCGCCCTGTTGCCGCCGCCAGCGAACGCCGGCGTCGATGAAGCCGTCGATGTCACCGTCGAAGACCGCGTCAGGGTTGCCCACCTCGAAGTCGGTGCGCAGGTCCTTGACCATCTGGTAGGGGTGCAGGACGTAGGACCGCATCTGGGATCCCCACGAGTTCCCGCCGTCGCCCTTGAGTTCCCGCATCTCGGCTTCCTTCTCCGCCCGGGCGAGGGAGAGGAGCCTCGACTGCAGGACGCGGAGCGCCGCCGCCTTGTTCTGCAGCTGGGACTTCTCGTTCTGGCAGGAGACCACAAGGCCGGTGGGCAGGTGGGTGATCCGCACAGCGGAGTCGGTGGTGTTCACGCTCTGGCCGCCCGGACCGGACGAACGGAAGACGTCCACGCGGATGTCGGCCTCGGGAATCTCGATGTGGTCGGTCTCCTCTGTGACCGGGAGCACGTCGACGCCGGCGAAGGACGTCTGGCGCCGACCCTGATTGTCGAAGGGGCTGATCCGGACCAGCCGGTGGGTGCCCTGCTCGACCGAGAGCATCCCGTAGGCGAAGGGCTCCTTGACCGTGAAGGTGGCCGACTTGATGCCGGCCTCCTCGGCGAAGGACGTGTCGTAGACCTCCACCGAGTACCCGTGCCGCTCGGCCCAGCGCAGGTACATCCGCATCAGCATCGCAGCGAAGTCGGCGGCGTCCACGCCGCCGGCTTCCGACCGGATCGTGACGAGCGCGTCCCGCTGGTCGTACTCGCCGGAGAGCAGGGTGCGGATCTCGAGGGCCTCGATGTCCGCGGAGAGGGCCGACAGGTCCTTCTGCGCCTCGGCCAGCGTGGCGGCGTCGCTCTCCTCAACCGCGAGTTCGATCAGGACGCCGAGGTCGTCCACCCGGCTCCGAAGGGACACGATCCGGTCGACCCCGGCCTGCAACCGGGACAGCCGGGACGTCACCAGCTGGGCGTTCTCCTGGTCGTCCCACAGGTTCGGAGCGGCTACCTTCTCCTGGAGTTCGGCGATCTCGGCCCGGCTCGAAGCAGGGTCCAGGACGGCCTCGATGGAGGTAAGGGTCCGGTCGAGCACGGCCAGTTCGGCCTGGAGATCAGCGGCGGTCACGATCGCCAACTCTACGCCAAACCCGGCCCGCGCTCCGGTCCGGGGCACCCGGCAGGCCTGTCCCCAATTGGGGGGACACATTCAAGTACCGCATTCAACTATTCCCATTTTGTCAAGCTTCTGGGCGCCGGAGTTTGTCACCTTAACGGGTGACCGACGTTTGTCCCCTTAAAGGGGGACCGAAAGAAAGCCTCAACGAAAGGTCGAGAAAATCTCGAGAACACACTTGCAATTGCCCACAACGGTTGCGGTAAAGTTCCCGTCAGGCGAGCGGTTCCCCCCGAGCCAACCGCCTGAAAATGCTCCGGTTCCCCCCGAGCCGGACCAGCTGCCCCCCGGCAGTGCCCGCAGAACCCTCCCAGGTTCGTGGCGGGCTCCTTCGCTGTCATGGGGCGACCAGCACCCGGCAGGGCGAGCAGCCCCTTCGATGGCCTCCGTCGACGCGCACTCCAACTTGGCGAATTAAGGCTGCGCCTCGCCGGCCGCCTCAAGTGGGCCAACTCGCTCGGAAACGAGCACCACATCAGCCACCAACCGGCAATCGCCGCATTGCGCGTCGCGGAACTGGTGAAATCCGGTGGGTGTCACGCAATGGCCGCCAACCCGAAAGGCAGCACAGCGGGCGCACCTGCCAGGCGTAGCAGGCGAGCAGCCACGGTCAGCGTCCACCGGGAGTCGGTGAGGTCGTCGACGAGGAGAACCGGGCCCCGGGCCCGCGACAGCCAGTCCGCCTGGTCGGCGGTGACCCGGAAGCGGTCGAAGACCTGCCGCAGCCGGAACGCGCTGTTCCCGGCTGGTTCGGAGCCGCCGGCCACGTCGTTGAGCTGAAGCGGACCGAGATCGATCAATCGTCCGCTTCGAGCCAGTTCATTCGCCAGGGAGTGAATCAGCTCCGGATGTCTCCGGGACGGAATTGCGGCCACGGCCACCGGACGTTCAGCCCAGTCCCACTCGCGGAGCACCTGGAAGCAGTAGGGCGCGACCCAGTCCGGCACCGGCCCGTCCGGCTCGGCCAGCAGGCTCCGCAGCCGCTGGCCGAGGCCGAGGTCGGTGAAGCGGGCCAGCACCCGTCCCGGCTCGGCGGACTCGGCCGGTCCGATCCGACCGGACACCGCTACCCCCAGATTGGCCATCCCGGCCGGCCACCGCAGCCGGGGCGGCAGCTCGACCCCGACCCGGTCCAGTTCCGATCGGGCCGTCGCCACGGCCTCCTCCCCCACTGCTGCGGCGTACCAGACGCCGGCACACCGGTCGCAGCGGCCACAGGGCTGCGGGTCGGGGTCGTCGAGCGTCCGTTGCAGGAACGCCATCCGGCACCCGTCCGTGGCCTCGTAGTCGAGCATCAGCTGCTGTTCCCGGGTACGCGCCTCGGCCACCCGGCGGTAGCGCTCGGCGTCGTAGCGCCACGCCTCCCCGGTGGCCAGCCAGCCTCCCCTGACCCTGGTAACGGCGCCCTCCACGTCCAGCAACTTCAGCAGCAGTTCCAGCCGGGTGCGACGGATGTCCACCGCCGACTCCAGGGCCTGGGTGGACAGCGGGGCCCCGGCTGTGGCGAGGGTCTCGATCACCCCCTGCGCTCCGGCTTCGCTGGGCATCGACGCGGTGGCGAAGTAGTGCCAGATGTCCCGGTCGGCGGGGGTCGGCAGCAGCAGCACATCGGCCGTGGCCACTGCTCTACCGGCGCGGCCGACCTGCTGGTAGTAGGCGACCGGCGAACTGGGCGCGCCGAGATGGACGACGAAGCCCAGGTCGGGCTTGTCGAAACCCATGCCGAGGGCCGAGGTGGCCACCAGGGCCTTCACCCGGTTCTGACGAAGCCGGGTCTCCAGCTCCTCGCGCTCGGCCGGCTCCGTGCGTCCGGTGTAGGCGGCCACCCGGTGGCCGTGCCGGGTCAGGAGGGCGGCCAGGTCGTCCGCCTGCGCGACGGTGAGGGTGTAGATGATCCCACTACCGGTGAAGTCGTCCAGGTGGGCGACCAGCCAGGCGATCCGGGTCTCCTCATACGGCAACCGGAGAACCCCGAGTCGCAGCGAGCTGCGGGCAAGGCTGCCCCGGACGGTGAGCACCTCGTGCCCGCCGTGGCCCAGTTGTTCGACCACGTCCGCCACCACCCGGGAGTTCGCTGTCGCAGTGGTCGCAAGCACCGGGACGTCCTTGCCGAGGGTGCCGAGGAGATCGCGGATCCGGCGGTAGTCCGGACGGAAGTCGTGGCCCCAGTCACTGATGCAGTGGTCCTCATCCACCACCAGCAGGCCGCACCGCTCGGCCAGGTCGGGCAGCTGCCGTTCGCGGAACGACGGGTTGTTGAGCCGTTCCGGGCTCACCAGCAGCACGTCGACGGCGTCGGCTGCGAGCGCCTCGTGCACCTCGGCCCATTCCCCGGCGTTGGCGGTGTTGATCGTCACCGCACGAATCCCCGCCCTGGTTGCAGCGGCGATCTGGTCGCGCATGAGCGCCAGCAGGGGGGAGACGATCACCGTGGGCCCGGCACCGGCCTCGCGCAGCAGCGCGGTGGCCACGAAGTACACCGCCGACTTGCCCCAGCCGGTCCGCTGCACCACCAGCGCGCGCTGCCGATCGACCACGAGGCTGGAGATCGCCTCGAGCTGGCCTTCGTGGAACGTCGCTTCGTCGTTGCCGACAAGGCGGCGCAGGACGGCGAGGGCCGCAGGGCTGAAGTCGTCGGGGTTCACCCCGGCAGGCTACGTGCCGGGGCGGATATTCACCACGCGCCCTCAGCCGGCGTCGGAGTCGGTCTCCACGTTCAGGATGTTGCCGTCCGGGTCCTCGAACCAGACCGCGCGGTACTCCTCGCCGAAGGACGCCACCCCGTCGTTCCAGGTGAGCCCTTCCATCTCGAAGGTCTGGAACGAGATCCCCTTGTCCCGAAGGGCCCCGACCTCGCTGTCGAAGGATCCGGACGGCACCTGGAAGCCCATCGCCGTGGCCTTGTTGGTGCCGGCGAACGCCGAGGGGTAGACCAGGAAGGAGGTTGAGCCGGCGGCATAGACAACGCCGTCGGGAGAATCACCCTGCTGGGTGAAGCCAAGGAGTCCCTCGTAGAAGTCACGGGCGCGCTGCAGGTCCTTGACAGCGATCGTCGGGACGCAGCCGTAGTCAGCGAGCATGACACCCTCCCACGCGGACCGGGCGACCGTCGACCGGTCGGCAATCCACCCTAGATTTGGCCGAATCCGGGTGCCAATGCACCCTCTTGCTTAGGGCTGGACGGTCGGGACTCAGCCCCCGACGTACGCGGCCAGGTGCTCCCCGGTAAGGGTGGAGCGCGCAGCGATCAGTTCGGCCGGTGTCCCCTGGAACGTGATCCGGCCGCCGTCATGACCGGCGCCGGGGCCGAGGTCGATGATCCAGTCGGCGTGCGCCATGACCGCCTGGTGGTGCTCGACCACGATCACCGACTTGCCGGAGTCGACCAGCCGGTCAAGCAGGGCGAGCAGCTGCTCGACATCGGCGAGGTGCAGGCCGGTGGTCGGCTCGTCGAGGATCAGCACGCCACCCTTCTCACCCATGTGCGTTGCCAGCTTCAACCGCTGCCGCTCACCGCCGGAAAGGGTGGTCAGGGGCTGGCCGAGGCTGAGGTAGCCGAGCCCGACGTCGGCCAGGCGGTCGAGGATGGCGTGCGCAGCCGGCGTCCTCGCCTCACCACCGGCGAAGAACTCCTCGGCCTCGGTCACCGACATGGCCAGGACCTGGCTGATGTCGCGGCCACCGAGGTGGTACTCCAGCACCGATGCCTGGAAGCGCTTGCCGCCACACTCCTCGCAGGTGGTCGCGACGCCGGCCATCATGGCCAGGTCCATGTAGATGACCCCGGCCCCGTTGCAAGTGGGACAGGCCCCCTCGGAGTTGGCGCTGAACAGCGCCGGCTTCACGCCGTTGGCCTTCGCGAACGCCTTGCGAATCGGCTCCAGCAGGCCGGTGTAGGTGGCCGGGTTGCTGCGCCGGGAGCCACGGATGCCGGTCTGGTCGACCGTGACCACCCCGTCCAGCCCGGAGACCGAGCCGTGGATCAGCGAGCTCTTGCCGGACCCGGCCACCCCGGTGACCACGACGAGCAGCCCGAGCGGGATGTCCACATCGACGTTCTTGAGGTTGTGCAGCGTCGCCCCGCGGATCGGGAGCGCCCCGGACGGCTTGCGGAGCTTGTCCTTGAGGGCCGCCCGGTCGTCGAAGTGCCGGCCGGTGACCGTGCGGCTGGTCCGCAGGTCCGCGACCGAGCCTTCGAAGCAGATGGTGCCCCCGGCCGCCCCGGCGCCCGGGCCGAGGTCGATGACGTGGTCGGCGATCACGATCGTCTCCGGCTTGTGTTCCACCACGAGCACCGTGTTGCCCTTGTCCCGCAGCTGCAGCAGGAGCTCGTTCATCTTCGCGATGTCGTGCGGGTGCAGGCCGATGGTTGGCTCGTCGAAGACGTAGGTCACATCGGTCAGGGACGAGCCCAGGTGCCGGATCATCTTGGTGCGCTGCGCCTCTCCGCCCGAAAGGGTGCCGGAGGCGCGGTCGAGCGAGAGGTAGCCGAGCCCGATGTCGACGAACGAGTCGAGCAGGAACCGCAGCGATGCCAGCAGCGGCGCCACGGACGGCTCGTCCAGACCCCGCACCCAGCCGGCCAGGTCGCTGATCTGCATCGCACAGCAGTCGGCGATGCTGATGCCGGCGATCTTCGACGACCTGGCGCCTTCGTTGAGGCGGGTGCCGTCGCAGTCGGGGCAGGTGGTGAACGTGACGGCGCGCTCGACGAACGCGCGGACGTGCGGCTGCATCGAGTCGACGTCCTTGGCCAGGAGCGACTTCTGGATCTTCGGGACGAGCCCCTCATAGGTGAGGTTGATGCCCTCCACCTTGATCCGGCGGGCCTCGCCGTAGAGGAACTCCTGGCGCTGCCGGGCGGTGAACTTCCCGATCGGAACATCTGCCGGCACGACAGCGCCGAAGATCCGGCCGTACCAGCCGTCCGCGCTGTAGCCGGGTGCGGTGATCGCGCCTTCGGCGAGCGACTTGGTCTCGTCGAACAGCTGGGTCAGGTCGATGTCGTTGACGGTGCCCATGCCCTCGCAACGGGGGCACATGCCGCCGGTGATCGAGAAGTCGGCCCGCTGCTTGACCGGCTTGCCGGGCCCGCGGTCGACGGTCACAGCCCCGGCGCCCCTGGCGGAGGCGATGTTGAACGAGAACGCCTGGGAGGAGCCGATGTGGGGCTTGCCGAGCCGGCTGAACAGGATCCGCAGCATGACGTTCGCGTCGGTGACGGTGCCGACGGTGGAGCGGACGTTGGCGCCCAGCCGCTCCTGGTCGACGATGATCGCCGTCGTCAACCCTTCGAGCACATCGACGTCGGGCCGGGCGAGGTTGGGCATGAAGCCCTGGACGAAGGCGCTGTAGGTCTCGTTGATCATCCGCTGCGATTCGGCTGCGATCGTGTCGAAGACCAGCGAACTCTTTCCGGACCCGGAGACTCCGGTGAACACCGTCAACCGGCGCTTGGGGATCTCGACGCTGACCTCCTTGAGGTTGTTCTCGCGGGCGCCGTGCACCCGGATCACGTCGTGGCTGTCGGCCGCTGGTCGTTCCAGGGACCGGATGCTGCTGTCGGCCATGCTGATCGGTCTCCATCTGTCGGG
>JADLEH010000053.1 GCA_020846255.1 Propionibacteriaceae bacterium | reverse complement strand
TCGCTGCCGCGTCAGGCGATTGTCACGAAAACTTGGGAAATTCGGGCGGCCGGGCGGCCGGGCGGCCGGGCGGGCGGGTCAGCCGCCGGCGAAGGGCGGCAGTACGTCGACGCGGGCCTCAGCGCCGATCAGGTCGCCGGGGTCGCGGACGGGGGAGCCGTCGACCAGCAGGGTGCAGCGGGGGAGGACCGCCGCCAGGCGCGGGTTGTCCCGGCCGAGGAGCGCGGTCAGTTCGGCAGCGGTCAGCTCGCCCCCCTGGGCCACCTCCGTTGCGGGCGAGCCGGCCGCGTCGGCTGCACCGGCGTAGTAGGTGATCCTCATCTCAGCCTCCGATGGCGCTCATGGTGCGTTCGGGTGGACGGAACCCGGCCCGTCCGATGCCGTGCCCGGCAGCCTTCTGCTGGTGGGCGCCCACCCACAGTTCGGCCAGTTCGTCGTCGTCGGCCCCAGCCCGCAACGGGGTGCGCAGGTCGGTCTCGGTGTGGCTGAACAGGCAGGTGCGCAGTTGCCCGTCGGCGGTGACCCGGGTGCGGTCGCAGGCGGCGCAGAACGGGCCGGTCACCGACGCGATCACCCCGACGGTCCCGGCCGGGTGGCAGTCGCCGGCCGCGACCAGCCATTCCTCCGCAGGGGCTGAGCCCCGTCCGGGGGCCGGGGTGAGTTCGAAGTGGGTGCGCAGCTGGGCCAGGATCTCGGCCGCCGGCACCATCGAGGCGCGGTCCCAGCCGTGCCGTGGGCCCAGCGGCATCTGTTCGATGAACCGCAGCCGGTAGCCGTGCTGCAGGCTGAACTCGGCCAGCGGCACGACGTCGGACTCGTTGACCCCCCGCATCACCACCGTGTTCACCTTGACCGGGTGCAGGCCGGCAGCATCGGCTGCGGCGAGCCCGGCGAGCACTTCGTCGAGCCGGTCCCGCCGGGCCAGCGCCGCGTAACGCGCCGGGTCGAGTGAGTCCAGGGAGATGTTGACCCGGCCGAGGCCGGCGGCGGCCAGTTCGCTGATCCGCCGGTCGAGGCCGATCCCGTTGGTGGTCAGCGACAGCTCCGGGGGCAGGCCTTCATCGGTGCGCAGGGCCCTGGCGCCGGCGATGATGCCGGCCAGGCCGCGGCGCAGCAGGGGTTCCCCGCCGGTGAACCGGATCTTCCGGACGCCCAGCAGTCCGACAGCCACCCCGAGCAGGCGGACGATCTCGGCATCGGTCAGCACCTCGGGGGTGGGCAGCCAGGCCAGGCCGTCGGCAGGCATGCAGTAGCTGCAGCGCAGGTTGCACCGGTCGGTCAGAGACATCCGCAGGTCGCGGGCCACCCGGCCGTGGGCATCGGCGAGGACCCTGGGCGGGGTCACTACGGTGGTCAAGGAGTCTCCCGGGGCGAATATCGTGTTCCGGGCCACACCGTAACCGGTGTTAGTTACGATTTTCTAGTGGATACGCCGGCGGTGGGCGGCCGGACAGAGGGGTTGGGATGGCAGGCGAGGTGGTGGCGCGCACGCGTGGGTTGGGTCCGTCGAGGGCGGAGGTGCTCGAACACCTGCGTGACCGGGGCGTACCCGAGCCCGTTTCCGTGATCGCCCGCGCTGTCGGCCTGCACGAGAACACCACCCGGTTCCACCTCGATGCCCTGACCCGCTCCGGCCTGGTGCACCGCCAGGCGGAGAACCGCCAGGTGCCCGGACGGCCTCGGGTGCTGTACCGGGCCGACCCGGCGCCGATCCGCAACCACTACGCCGAACTCGCCGGGGCGCTGGTGAAGCACTACGCCGGGCCGATGGCCGACCGCGGTGAGCTCGCCGAGGAGGCCGGTCGGGCCTGGGGCGTCGAACTGCGGGAGGACCTCCCGGTGCACCCGGTGGCACCGCTGCCCCGGCTGGTGGACTGCCTGGCCCGCCTCGGATACGAGCCGGAACTTGTCAGCGGCCCGCCGCCGTCGATCGACCTGCGGCCCTGTCCCTTCCTCGACCTTGCCGGCGCCGACCCGGAGACCGTCTGCCGGCTGCACCTCGGCCTGCTCCGCGGCCTGCTGCACGAGACCGACCCGTGGCTGGTCACCGGGCTGGAGCCGTGGGTCACCCCGACCAGGTGCGTGGTCCGCCTCGCCCCGAGGGGCGAGCCTTCGTGAACACCGCGCCGCGGCAACTGCTGAGCGTCGAGGAGTACCTGGCTGAACTGCTGCGCCTGGTGCGCCCGGACGAGCGCACCGAGCGGGTGCAGCTGTCCGAGGCGCTCAACCGGGTGGTCGCGACGCCAGTGGCCAGCCGGGTGGGCATCCCTGGCTTCGCCAACTCGGGGATGGACGGGTACGCGGTCAGGTACTCCGATGTCGCAACCGCGCCGGTGCTGCTTAGGGTGGTGGGCGACGTGCCCGCCGGCAGCCCGGAGGACCCGCCCGCCGGGCCGGGGGAGTGCGTCCGCATCATGACCGGGGCTGCGCTGCCCAGCTTCGCCGACAGCGTCATCCCGGTCGAGGACACCGATGCCGGAACCGGGACAGCCGGAACCCCGACCGTCCAGGTGCTCCGGGTGCCGGCCTTCCCGGGAGCGCACGTCCGCGGTGCCGGTGAGGACATCCGTGCCGGCGACCCCGTGGCTGCCGCAGGGGACCTGCTGACCCCGGCCCGGCTGGGCGCCCTCGCTGCTGCCGGCCGGACGCAGGTCGAGGTGCGTCCCCGCCCGGTCGTGCTCGTTGCCGCCACCGGCGACGAACTGGTGGCCGACGGCTCGGAGCTCCGCCGTGGCCAGATCTATGAGTCCAACTCGGTCGCCCTGGCCGCTGCGCTGGCGCGGGACGGGGCCCAGCCGGTCCGGGGGCCCGTGCTGCGCGACCAGGCCGAAGCCCTGATCGACTGGCTGGACCACTTCGCGCCGTCCGCCGACCTGGTGGTGCTGACGGGCGGGGTCAGCGTAGGTGCCTACGACGTGGTGCGCGACGTCCTGACCTCCCATGCCGGCGGCACCTTCCGGCACGTCCGGATGCAGCCGGGCAAACCCCAGGGGTGGGGCCTGTGGCCGGGCGGGACGCCGGTCGTCGCGCTCCCGGGCAACCCGCTGTCGGCAGCCCTCAGCTACGAGGTGCTGGTGCGCCCGATCCTCGATCGGCTGCTCGGCACCCGGCAGGTCCCTGACGCGACCGCCGTCGCAGCCACCGGCTGGGGCTCACCTTCGGGGCGGCGGCAGCTGCAACCGGTCCGGATCAGCTCAACGCCGGACGGCAGGCTGCTGGCCGAGCCGGCGCACACCGGCGGCTCGGCCTCACACCTGGTCACCTCGCTGGCAGCAGCGGACGGGATCGCGATCGTCGCCGAGGAAGTCACCGAGGTGGTCCCCGGGGACCTGGTCAGCGTGAGGCTGCTGCGTTGATCGCCGACTTCGATGCCATCGTTCTGGCCGGCGGTCGTGGCTCCAGGCTGGGAAGCGGCAGCAAACCCGACCTCGAAGTCGGGGGGCGGCGACTGCTGGACATCGCACTTGCCGCAGCGGCCGGCGCCCGCCGGATCGTGGTCGTCGGCGACGTCGCCGTGCCGGAAGGGGTGCTGCTGACCCGCGAGGAGCCGGCCTTCAGCGGCCCGGTGGCGGGGGTGGCCGCCGGTCTGGCCGCGCTGGCCGGGCACTCGGAGTGGACGCTGCTGCTGGCCTGCGACCTGCCCGGCGCGGAGGCCGCGGTGGCCAGGCTGCTGACCGCAGCCCCGGCCGGCGATCACGACGGGGCCTGCCTGCTGGACGCGGACGGGCGGCTGCAGTGGCTGCTCGGCTGCTACCGCAGCGCTGCGCTCGGTTCCCGGCTGGCCGACCGGGGTGACCCGCCGCTCACGGCCATGCACCGGCTGCTCGGCCCCCTCAACCTGCTCGCCGTCGATCCGGGCACGGCGAGCGTCGCCGACCTGGACACTCCCGCAGACGCCGAACGATGGGCGAGGATGTTGGCCGGAGAGGGGCAGGGATGAAACTCGCACCGCTGGTCGAACCGGGTCCGGAGCTGTCGCCGGCCGACCGGGAGCGGTTCGCCAGGCACCTGCCGATCCCGGAGCTGGGTGAGCTCGCCCAGCGACGGCTGCGGGCTGCGCGGATCTGCGTCGTCGGCGCCGGCGGGCTGGGCAGCCCGGCGCTGCTCTACCTTGCTGCGGCCGGGGTCGGCACCCTCGGCGTGGTCGACGCCGACTCGGTGGAGGTGGTGAACCTGCAACGCCAGGTGCTGCACGCCACCGAAGGAGTCGGCATCCCGAAGGTCACCAGCGCAGCCGCCCGGCTCGCCGAGCTCGACCCGGACCTCACCGTGATCGCCCACCGGCAGCGGCTGGACGCCGGCAACGCCAGGGACCTGCTCGGCGGCTACGACCTGGTGGTCGACGCCGTCGACAACTACCCGACCCGCTACCTGATCTCCGACACCTGTGCCGAGCTCGGCATCCCGGTGGTCTGGGGGGCTGTGCTGGTGACCCGGGCGCAGGTCTCGGTGTTCTGGAGCTCGCCGCGAACCGCGGCCGGCCCGGTGCCGGGGATCACCCTGCGCGATCTGCACCCGGAACCGCCGCCGCCGGAGAACTGGGTGACCGCAGCGCAGGTCGGCGTCCTCGGGGCGATGTGCGGCCAGGTCGGCTCGCTGATGGCCAACGAGGCGATCAAGCTGGTGACCGGGGCCGGGGATCCGTTGTTCGGCCGCCTGCTCTACCTGGACACGATGGCGGCGACCGTCGCCGAGATGCCGATCAGCCCGAGGAGCCGGCGATGACCGAGCAGCCGTTCACGCATCTCGACCCGGCCGGCCAGGCCCGGATGGTCGACGTATCCGGCAAGCCGGTCACCGT
>JADLEH010000052.1 GCA_020846255.1 Propionibacteriaceae bacterium | reverse complement strand
CCGTCGAAGTCGACGTGCCCGGTATCGACGAGCACACCGTGCTCGAAGCCGGGGTCGACAGCCAGCTCCCAGGTGGTACTGGGGGCGATCACCACCTCGGCACCCAGCAGCGGCGTCTCGGTGTGCACCGGCGAGGTCGCCCCGGCGAGGCTGCCGATCAGCAGCCGCGCCCTGACCCCGGCCGCGTCCAGCACGTCGGGGGTGTGGTGCTGGAACTCGCGCACCAGGTCCTTGCTGGCGTCCGGCAGCACCACCCACAGCTGCACGCCGTGCAGCAACTCCCGCTCCGGGGTGGACACCTCGGAGTGGGCGATCCCGTGGCCGGAGGTCATCAGGTTCACCTCGCCGGGCCGCACCATCGAGTGCACGCCACCGGAGTCGCGGTGTTCGATCTCGCCCTCGAACAGCCAGCTGACCGTCTGGAGGCCGGTGTGCGGGTGCGGCGGCACGTCCATGCAGATGCCGCGCTCGGGGCCGTAGTGGTCGACGAAGCACCAGGCTCCGACGAACGAGCGTCGCAGGGAGGGCAGCGTGCGGTGCACCTTGAGTGCTTCGGGCCCGCCGAGGTCGACGTCCTTGCCCTCGATGACCTGGACGTGCTCCGGGTCGTGCCCGGCCGCCTCCGCACAATCGAGGATCTCCGACCGCGTCTCGGTATTGCTCATCACGCCTCCTCCGACCCGGCCAGCCTATGCGCAGCCCTCAGCCGGCGGCCCGCTTCACCAGCTCGCCGATCCGGGCCTCGGCCGTCCCGGTCAGCTCGGTGACGGCGTAGGCGGTCGGCCACATCGCGCCGTCGTCCAGCCGGGCATCGTCGTTGAATCCGAGCGTTGCGTACCTGGCCTTGAACTTCGCAGCGGCCTGGAAGAAGCACACCACCTTCCCGTCCCTGGCGTAGGCGGGCATCCCGTACCAGAGCTTCGGCGCAAGCCCCGGGGCGCTGGCCCGGATGATGCGGTGCACCCGCTCGGCAAGGTCGCGGTCCGGTTGCGGCAGTTCGGCGATCTTCGCCAGCACGGCCGGTTCCTCGTCCTTGGCAGCCCGGCCCTTGGCTGCCTTCACCTCGCGGGCGCGTTCCTTCATGGCATCCCGCTCCGCCGCCGTGAAGGCACTCCCGGACCTGGCACTCGTGCTCGCTCGGGCAGCCGTTCCCTGCGTCCCAGCCATGCTGGCCTCCTGAAGTAATGGTTGTCGGGTCACCGGCCATGCTACGAACCCCGGCGCTGGGGCGCTTCTCCGAAACTGACCGATCACTCCCCGGCGCCCGCGCCGCGGGGAATAGCGGGCCGGTGCGACGGCTTTACCCAGGTGCCCACACACGAAGGAAAACCGAATGCCGACACTGAACGACTTCGAGGCCAGGACGATCACCGGCCAGGACCAGCGCCTCGCCGCGTACCTCGGGAAGGTGGTGCTGGTGGTGAACACAGCTTCCAAGTGCGGCCTGACCCCCCAGTTCGACGGCCTGGAGAGGCTGTACTCCAACCTCCGCGAGGACGGCCTGGTGGTGCTCGGCTTCCCGTGTGACCAGTTCGCGAACCAGGAACTCGACGACGACGCCGAGATCGCCGACTTCTGCCAGCTGAACTACGGGGTCACCTTCCCCATGTTCGCCAAGGTCGACGTCAACGGCCAGTCTGCGCACCCGCTGTTCGCCTGGCTGCGCAGCGAGCAGGGCGGGCTGATGGGCGACGCCATCAAGTGGAACTTCACCAAGTTCCTGGTCAACCGCGAAGGCCGGGTCGTGCGCCGGTACGCGCCGACCGTGCTGCCCGACGCCATCGAGGCCGACATCCGCGCCCTGCTCTAGCCGCTCCGGCGGCGCTACGATCCGGTGGTGGACGCAGCTCCAGTGGTTGAGGCACGGCCGGCAGCGGCTTCCCGGCACCTGGTCCAGCGGTTGGCCGCCTCCGACGACCCGGTGATCGCCTACCGGGCCAGGCTCCTTGCCGGACTGGATCCCGACTCGGTCGAGGCCCGGTCGCTGCGCGGCCGGATCCCGGGCTCGCCGACGGCTTCGGCCCTGCTCCGGATCTTCGAGCAGGACGCCAAGACCCGCCACCACACGTACCGGAAGTGGCAGGGCCCGCACTGGACCCTGACCTGCCTGGCGCTGATCGACTACCCGCCGGGAGACCAGCGCCTGCGACCCCTGGTCCGGCAGGTGCACGACTGGATGTTCTCGAGGCACTTCCTCGAGGAGCCGCTGACGGGGATCCACCAGGGGCAGGAGGATCGGGTCCGGCACTGCGCATCCATGGACGGCAATGCGATCTGGTACTCCGTCCGGCTCGGGCTCGAGGAGGACCGCACCCGTGAGCTGGTCGACCGGCTGATCGGCTGGCAGTGGCCGGACGGCGGCTGGAACTGCGACCGGCGCCCGGCGGCCGCCAAGTCATCGTTCCAGGAGTCCCTGATCCCGGCCCGCGGGCTGTGGGCCTACGGACGGGCACACGGCTACGAACCGGCTCTCGATGCAGCCCAGCGGGTGGCCGACCTGGTCCTGCCGCGTCGGCTCCTCTGGCGCCGTGGCGACGGCAGCCTGATCGTCCCGGAATGGGACGGCCGACCCGGACCGGACCGGATCCACTACCCGATCCAGTTCTTCGACGTCCTGTTCGCGCTCCAGGTGATGTCCGACCTGGGTCGCCTCGGCGACCCCCGGTGCGCGGACGCGCTGGAACTGCTGGAGTCGAAACGCCTGCCGGACGGCGGGTTCCCGCTCGAGGCCCCGAACGCCGTGACCACCGATCGGTTGGCTAGCCGCGGCAGCTACGCCGACTGGGGACCGGCGGGGCGCCGGCAGGCCAATCCGCTGGTCACCCTCGCAGCCCTAGAGGTGCTGCGCAGCGCAGCGAAGGGCGTCGACTGATCCCCTCGCCCTGCCCTGCCGTCAGTTGCCGCGGACGGCCGCGCCCTTGGCCAGCGCGGTCTCGCGCAGGCCGGCCTGGAACGCGACCATCTTCGCGCTGAGTCCGGCGTCGGAGGCCGCGAGGATCCGCACAGCCAGCAGGCCGGCGTTGCGGGCGTTGCCGATCGCCACCGTCGCCACCGGGACCCCGGCCGGCATCTGCACGATCGAGAGCAGCGAGTCCATGCCGTCCAGGTACTTCAGCGGTACCGGGACGCCGATCACCGGCAGCGGGGTGAGCGCTGCCAGCATGCCCGGCAGGTGGGCCGCGCCGCCGGCCCCGGCGATCAGCACCTTCAGCCCGCGGGTGTGGGCGTTGCGGCCGTAGGCCACCATGTCCTCCGGCATCCGGTGGGCCGAGACCACGTCCGCCTCGTACGGCACGCCGAACTCGGCGCAGGCCTCGGCAGCGGCCGACATCACCGGCCAGTCGGAGTCCGAACCCATCACGATCCCGACCAGGGGCTGCTCACCCATCGACATCTCCCATCAGTTGCCGGGCAGCGTGCCACGCCCGTTCAGTGGTCTGTTCGAGGTCTTCGCCGACGGCTGTGACGTGGCCCACCTTGCGTCCGGGCACCACGTCCTTGCCGTACAGCTGCACCCGGATCCCGCGGTCGGCTGCGAAGACCCCGGCCAGCGCCGCGACCAGGTCGGCGCGGGCGCCGCCCAGCACGTTCACCATCACCGACCAGGGCGCGATCGTCGCCGTCGAGCCAAGGGGGAGGTCGGCCACCGCCCGAAGGTGGTTCTCGAACTGGCTGGTGACGGCCCCGTCGATGCTCCAGTGCCCGGTGTTGTGCGGTCGCATCGCGAGTTCGTTGACGACGACCGAGCCGTCGGGCGCCTGCATGAGCTCGACAGCGAGGATGCCGACCACGCCCAGTTCCTGCGCGATCCGCAACCCCATCGCCTGCAGGTCGCGAACCTGGTCGGGGCGCAGGCCCGGCGCCGGTGTGGTGGTCGCAGTGCAGATGCCGTCGGTCTGGACGGTCTCGCTCACCGGGTAGACCACGGCCTGCCCCCCGGGCCGCCGGGCCACCAGCACGCTCAGTTCGCGGGTGAAGTCGATGTACTCCTCCGCGATCACCACGGCGTCGGCACGCAGCCCGTCGAAGGGGATGCCGGCCTCGCCGGGGCCGTCCAGCTTCCACACGCCCTTGCCGTCGTAGCCACCGCGGGACGTCTTGGCGATCAACGGCCAGCCGTGGCGCTCACCGAAGGCCACCAGCGCTGCCGCGTCAGCCACCACCTGGTTGGCCGGGCAGGGGACGCCCATCGCCCCCAGCCGGGAGCGCATCACCGCCTTGTCCTGGGCGTGCACCAGCGCCTCCGGCCCGGGACGCACGGCGATGCCGGCTCCCTCGAGGTCGTGCAGGATCTGCGTCGGCACGTGCTCGTGGTCGAAGGTCACCACGTCGCAGCCGGCTGCGAAGCCCGCAACGATCGCCGGATCGGTGTAGTCGCCCACGGTCACCTCGCGCACCACCTGGGCAGCTGAGGAGTCGGGTGCCTCGGCGAGGAGCCGTAGCCGCAGGCCGAGCCCGATCGAGGCCGCGTGCAGCATCCGGGCGAGTTGGCCACCGCCGATGACGCCGATGGTCGCTGCGGGAGTGCTCACGGCGGCGAGCTTACCGATGCCCGTTGGACCGTCGGAGGCTGGGGGCTTCTGCCAAGATGGGCACATGACTGCGCACATCGTCGCCATGGGTGGGGGCGGCTTCTCGATGTCGCCATTCGGCGCCCCGACAAACCTGGATCGCTACCTGGTCGAGCTGACCGGAAAGTCCTCCCCGCTGGTCTGCTTCGCGCCCACGGCGTCCGCCGACGACCCGCAGTACATCAACCGGTTCCTGCTCGCCTACGGCACCCTCGGCGTGCGCACGATGGTGCTCACCCTTTGGGAAGGCGGTTCGGCCGGCTCGGTCGGACGGCTCGCCGACGCGGACCTCCTCGTGGTCGGCGGGGGCCACACCGTGAACCTGCTGGCGCTGTGGCAGGCGCACCACGTCGACCGCGCGCTGCAGGCCCGTTACTCGGCCGGCGATGTGGTGCTCGCCGGCGTCTCCGCCGGTGGATCCTGCTGGTACGAGGGCTGCATCACCGACTCCTTCGGCGACTTCCGGCCCTGGCGCGGCGGACTGGGCCTGGTTCCCGGCAGCTTCTGCCCGCACTTCGACGGCGAGGCCGAACGCGCCCCCGCCTACACCGACGCCGTGGCGACCGGCGCCCTGCCCGGTGGCTACGGTGCCGACGACGGCGCCGGCGTCCACTACGAGGACGGGGTGCCGACGAATTTCATCGCCGAAGCCGCCGGCAAGCGGGTCTACCGGGTGATGCCGTCCGACCTGCCCACGGCCAGCGGCGTGCTCGTCGAGCCCCAGCAGATGACGGTCCTCTGAACTCGGGGACGGTTCCATTACCGTTCACGATGCTCCGGAAAGCGGGGACGGTTCCATTACCGTTCACTGAACCGAGAACTCGACCGAACCTCGGGGACCATCACGCCCGGTGGATCCCTTGTGAACGGAATTGGAACCGTCCCCGATCCCTGTTGCCATGTCTCGGAGCTTCGTAGACAGTTCTGTCTCAGTGGGGTGTTGGCGGTTGTGTCTCACTGGATTCGGCTTGCCACGGGTCGGATTGAGAGCACTTTGAAGGTGCCGGTGGGGACTTTGCCGGGGTGGGGCACCGAGCCGATCAGGACGCCGTCGGTGTCGAAGACTTCGATGATGGTGGCGTCGAAGGTGACGTGGAGGGTTTGGCCGGCGCGCTGGGTGCCGACGTAGATCTTGGCGTGACAGATGTGGATCCGGCCGCTGCTGGAGACGTGCCGGTCGGCCCAGCGGGCCGCGCCGGGGATGTCAGTGCGGGTGTCTTCGCCTTTCATGCGGCGGGCGATGCCGGAGGCAACGGCTCTGGTCGGGGTGGTCGTTGAGGGCTTCGCGGATGGCGGTGCCACGTCCGGCTGGGATGGCCCAGGGACGGCTTTCGGGCGGGCCTGGTAGGCCTGGGCGGGGGTCTGGTCGGGATGGTCGAGGGACTGGTGGGCGCGCTCGGTGTTGTAGTACTGGTCGAACTCGTCGACGAGTTCGACCAGTCGGGCCTGGGTGCGGATCGGGCGGTGCGCGTCGAGGAACTTACCGATGGTTTGGTGGAGCCGCTCGTTCTTGCCTTGGGTCGTGGGTTTGCTGGGCCGGCCGGTGATCGGGGTGACGCCCTGGCGTCGCAGGTAGGCCTCGAGTTGGGAGGTCTTGCCCTGACGGGACTGGTTGAACGCGGTCCCGTTGTCGGTCAGGAACCTCGCCGG
>JADLEH010000051.1 GCA_020846255.1 Propionibacteriaceae bacterium | reverse complement strand
GCCGGGCAGGGTCAATACTTGGAGAGACGGTCATCGTGGTGTCCTTCTTCGAGTCGGTTGTGAGAGATCACTCGAAGGATCACGCGGTGGCCGTCACCCGTTACGGAACGACACGCTCACCGCGGTCCGTACACCACTCTGCTGGACTCCACTCAGCAGTCTGACCCCTTAACCAAAGAACCTCCGGCCACCGCTGTCCGGATCGCGCCGGTTTGCAAGTCAAGGAGCCAGGAAGGATTAGCCATGCCCACCCAGCGTTACGAGACTTTCGCCCAGGCCTGTGAGCGGACCGGGATCAGCCGGAACACTCAGCGCAGACGGATCGCCAGCGGCGAGTTGCCCGCGTTCATGACCGGTCGCCGCATCCTGCGCCTGCGACCTGAGGACGTCGACCGGCTACTCAAGCCACGCTACGACCGTCCGACCGCGGTCTGAGGCCTGCGACGATGGCCGGCAAGCGCGCGCCGGAGAAGCGCACCTTCGGCGAGATCTCGCCGTGCCGAGCGGGCGGTATCGGGCCCGGCGTCACCGTCGCCGACCGCATGCCCGCAGCCACGAAGAACCATGGAAGATGAACGCCATTACACCGTTCATCGGACAAACCCAGCTGTGGCCTCTCGCAGCCGAAGGGCTTGTGCATGTTGTGGTGCTTCGCGCGCCGGATCAGATCGCGTTCGGCGTGCTCGCAGGAGAACCTGGTCGACAGAACGCCCGGCGGACGGCACTGACCGATGCCGCCCACCGGGCGATCCAGCCGATGATGCTGGGAGTCATCGGTCTGGTCACGCAGGTAGCTTCGAGTGCTCTCGGTCGCAGCCACCGTAGCGACGCAGCTCAGGTGAGGATGCGACGGACCTCAGGGGCGAGTGCGCGTCCGAGGTCACGGTTGTTGTCCTCGGTGAAGTGGATGCCATCCACACCGTCAGTGCTGACCACTGAGCCGGCGTCGAAGAAGTACGCTCCGACAACGTCGGCCACGCCTCGGTAGAGCGGAGGCAACTGCGCCGTCTTCTCTTGGCCGCCGGCGAAGACTTCCCTGTGCCACGGGTCGGCGATCTCGGCAAGAGACGGCGGCGCGACGATGAGCAGGCGCGGTGCTGGGTAGGCCGTGCCGACGCCGCCGGCGGAGGCCAAGACCTGCCCCGCCAGGATGCTCAGCCCGGTTGCGATGTCGAACGCCGAGCGGTTGAACCAGTTCTTGGTGTCGTTGGTGCCCAGCATCAGCACAACCAGATCGAGCGGCAGGTGGGTGGCCAGCGCCGAGGGGAGGTAGGTCGCGCCGTTGAGGCGAGGGTCGGTCGGGTCGTCGGCGGACGTGGTGCGGCCGCTGAGGCCTTCTTCGATGATCTCGTAGTCGGGTCCCAGTTCGGCCGCAAGGACGCCGGTCCAGCGCACGTCTCGCGGGTAGCGCTCTGTGGGCACGATCGGAGTCTTGGGCATCCAGCCCCAGGTCAGCGAATCCCCGAAGCACAGGATCTTCTTGGTGGTCATGGCGTCTCCTTCATTGCAGTGTTTGGTGATTGTGGTCTTGGTTCATGCGGATGCGGGCTCGATTCCTGATTCGTCCGCGATGGGCAGCCCGATAGTGGCCCTCTTGGCCAGCAGCAACAGCCCGAACGTCACCGCGACGAGGAGCACTCCGACGACGCCCGCGACCGTTGTGGATGCGTCGCGAAGCACTGGGGCCATCGACACGGCGACCAGCCACAGCACCAACAGCGCCACCGAAGGGGGATCGATCGCGGTGTCACCGTGGTATTGGAACAGGCATGCGGCAAGCTCGCCGATGCAGGCTCCGGCAACTCCGAAGGCGATGCCCCAGCCGACCTTCCCAAGCACCAGAACGCCAATGGTGGCTCCCAGGGTGATGTGATGAGCCACCGGGGTCTTGAACCCGAGGCAAAGGAACAACAGCCAAGTGGCAGAGATCGCCAGGCCCAGATCGAATCCGAACGCGGGGATCTGCGCGACGAGGTACGCCGTGGGCAGCGCGAGTGCGAACCCGACCGTGAGAACCTGTGCCGGCCGCTCCTGCCAAGGAAGCCACTGATGGGTACTTGATGGCGCCCACCGCGACATACCGGCCTCGGGACGGCCGGTGAGCCCGGCGCGCCCAAAGACCAATCGAGCTGTCATGTTGCTGACCACGATCGCGGTGACAATCGGCGTCACCACGATGTTGCCGGCGATAACCGGGGAGAAGTTCGTGAACGCCCATTGCAGCAGGTACCCGTAGCCACCGAATAGGCCTCCGACGGCTAGCACGTCGGGTCGGTTGAGACTGATGAGCGGGGTGACTGTGTCATTGCCGGACGGGTGCAGTCCGCGACGAGCGGCGTAGGCCGCAGCAGCGACACCGCCCGCGAACGCGATGTTTGGGCTCAGCAACGGTCCGAAGGGGCCGAGCGCGGACAGTGAGGCGAGGTGCAAGTCAGGGTTGGTGCCAGCGATGACGGAGTAGCCGTAGCTGCCGGCGGCGGCTACGCCGGCTAGCACGAACGCTGGCACCCCACCTATCGCCGCACCGAACATACCGCCGCCGATGGCGGCGAGTAGGTACATCCATTCGAATCCCATGAGGTCTCCTTTGACGGGATCTTGGGGCCGCTTCCGGCGCGGCGCTTCAGATCGAACGACTGAATACTAGAAATCCGGTACCGACCGCGTGAAGGCGGGCAAACCACCAAATCGGGATTATCCGATGCGGGAATTTGGAGTACTCCAATGGAGCAATATGGCGGCGTCCTACCCAAGAAGGTCGACCACGCCGGCTGGTGGGCCCTAATCTGAGGTAAGTCGAGGCAGGAGGGGGAGTGGGTATGACGACTCTGCTGCACGACCCGGACGACGACGTGCTCGTCGTCGATCTGGACGGCATCGTGCTGTCCGCTGCCGGGCGCTTCAGCGCGTGGCCAGAAGGTTCGGCTGAGCACCTGCCCGGTACCAGCCTGTGGTCGGCGGTGAACACCGAGCGCGTGAACCAACGCCGGATCGTGCTTTCGCAGGTTGCTTCCACCGCGGATCCCGTGTGTTTCGTGGATCAGCTTCACGGGAGGTGGGTCCGCACAACGGTGATCCCCGTTGGCGGAGGCGGGCCTGGAATCCAGAAGGTGGCCTTCCTGCACCGGGACATCGATGCCCACGTACGCGCTGTGGAAGAGCTGAAGCGGCTGCGTCTGCGGGCCCTGACGCTGCAGGAGGATGAGCGGCGCGCCATCTCTCAGAACTTGCACGATGAACTCGGCCAGGGTGTGACTGCCGTGCTGATGCAACTCCGGGTATTGACCGCGAGGACACCGGTCCCGCCCGAAGTCGCTACCACGTTGCGGGAGGTGACCGCGCAGATGGAGACGCTAGCCAAGCGGATGAGGCAGCTCTTCTATCGGGTCCGCCCTCCAGCACTCCATGACACTGACCTCGCCCAGGCGCTGGCGGACTACTGCGTCACCACAGCGCAGGCGAGCGGACTGGTGATTGACTTCGACGCTGAGGCGGAGTTGCCCGTTCTGGACGAGACCCGCGCCGCCAGCCTGTACCGGCTGTTGCAGGAGGGGCTCAACAACACCATCAAGCACGCCCACGCGCGGGCGGTTTGGGTGAGCCTGGGGTTCGACGAGGACACGATCAGCCTCGCTGTCGAGGACGACGGGATCGGGTTCGACACCGATGCCATCCCCGACGGGATGGGGCTGCCCGGCATGTTCGAGCGGCTAGCCATGCTCGGCGGCGGTGTGCAGATTGATAGTCGCCCGGGCAAGGGCACGCGGATCACCGGGACGGTGCCGCGTTGGCCGGAAGCGGAGACATCGTGAGCATTCGTGTCCTGGTCGCTGACGACCATCCCATAGTCCGCCACGGGGTGTGCGGTGTGCTCTCGGAGACCGATGACATCACGGTTGTCGGCCAGGCGTCCAGCGGCCATGAGGCAGTTGCGCGTGCCATCGAGACCCAGCCGGACGTCATCGTCCTCGATCTGACGATGTCATATGACGCCGACCGACCGTCGCGCCGCGCACCCAAGGTAGGACTGGACGTCATCGCCGCCCTGCGGGATGCGGACATTCCGGCAGTCCCGGCGGTGGTTGTGCTCTCGGTACATGGCGAGGCCGACACTGTGCGTTCGGCGTTGGCTGCCGGGGCCGTCGGCTACGTGCTCAAGGAGTCCCTGACCTCCGACCTGCCCACGGCCGTGCGTGCGGCCCGATCCGGAAACATCTACCTCTCCGCGGAGCTGTCCGCCGTTCTCACTCGTCAACTCCCGCCACCCCGACCGTTGTCCGACCGGCTGTCGCCACGCGAGCGGGAGGTGGTCGCGCAGATCGTGGACGGGCACACGAGCCGTGAGATCGCAGCGGCCCTGTTCACCAGCCCGAAGACGGTCGAGAAGCAGCGCCGAGACGCGATGCGCAAGCTCGGCGTCACCAACGTCGCTGCGCTGGTGAGGGTCGCTCTCGACCAAGGCCTGAACCGATGAAGACTGGTTCGACACCGGCGGCGAAGGCCGCGAGATACAACGCGAAACCGCGATGTCTCGATACGTAATCGGCCTAGACCAGAGCACCTCTGGCACCACGGTTGTCTTGGTCGATCGCGACGGTCGGGTACTGGCGACAGCATTCGAGCCGGTGGCGCGACATACGCCGCGAGACGGATGGGTCGAGCAGGATGCGGACGAACTGTGGACCGCAACCCGCCGGGCGTTGCATTCCGTTGTCCTGGATCTGCGCCTCGCCCCGGATGATGTGGAGGCGATTGGTATAGCCAATCAGCGCGAGACCACTGTCATGTGGGAACGGCACACCGGTAGACCAGTGGGCCGCGCCATCGGGTGGCAGGACCGACGCACCCGGGACTTCTGCACTGGGATGCCTCAATCCAAGCGACTGGAGCTGGCCGATCGAACTGGAATGAACGTGGTACCGAATGCTGCCGGAACAAAGCTGCAATGGCTTCTCACGCACGACCGGCAGGTCCAGTCCGGGGTGGCCAGCGGTCGCCTGCTCTTCGGAACTGTCGACAGCTGGCTAGTCTGGAATCTCTCCGGCGGCAGCGCCCACATCACCGACCACTCGAATGCGTCGGTCACCCTGCTGCAGGATGCGAGGAGCCTGGCCTGGTCGCCGGAGGCGCTCGACCTCCTGCGCATTCCCCGGGCGGTCCTCCCAGACCTTCGCAGTTCGTGCGAGGTCTACGCGCTCACCTCGCCGGAACAGTTCCTGGGCGCGTGCGTGCCGATTAGCGCCTGCCTGGGCGACCAGCAGGCGGCGCTTCTCGGCCAGGGTTGCATCTCGCCCGGCATGGCCAAGAACACCTACGGAGCGGGCTCGTTCATGGTGCTCAACACGGGCCGCCGATACCTTCCACCTGACCACGGCACCTTTTCTCCCGTCGTGTGGTCGATGGACAGCACAGTGAACTACGGCATTGAAGCGATGCGTGACGAATCGGGCGCGGTGCTGCGCTGGTTACGCGACGGCCTGGGCGTAATAGGCGACCTCCGCGAAGTCGAGGGCCTCGCCCGCCAAGTTCCCGACGCTGGCGGACTACACTTCGTACCGCATTCGCCTCTTGGCGGGGTTGACTCGGATGCGCGGACAGGTGGCCTCTTGGGATTGGGCGACAGATCGACAAAGGCGCACGTCGCCCGTGCTGCGCTCGAATCGATAGCGTTCCAGACCCGCGATGCCTTCGAGATGATCAATCACACGTCCGGCAAAGCGCCAGAGGTTCTCCGCGTCGATGGCGGCGGAGCCCGCAATGACTTCCTCATGCAGTTTCAGGCAGATATTCTCGGCATCCCCGTCGAGCGCCCATACGTGACGGCGACCACTCCCCTCGGAGCGGCCTACGCCGCCGGACTGGCTGTCGGATATTGGGACTCGATCGAGGAGACAGCCAGCATGTGGCGCCTCGAGCACCGGTTCGAGCCGCAACTGGCCGACTGGCGGCGCGACCAGTTGTACGCCGACTGGTTGGACGCCGTGTCCAGCATCAGCGGCTTTCTGGACCCCTCGAATAGCGGGCAAGAATCGCAATTGTAAGCCCGATAGCGAGATAGCGGCGGCCATGGTGGGAGGTGCTGTCCCGGTATCGGTTCGTCGACACCCGGCAGGCCCAAGCCGTCGTGCTCGAGTGGCGCTACGGCCTCAGCAACCACACCCGCCGACCAGCAGCGCTGGCATGATGGCACCCATCACCGACGAGACCACCGCTCTCAACCGAGAAGCGGCGCAAAGAGAAACCCTCCACGGTTCGGGTGAACCTCAGACGCGTCTGCGGGGGTTCGGCAAAGTGCCGAACCCCGCAGACTTCGCCCTTCACCACGCCGTCGTGCCGCGGTCATGAACGCCACTGAGCCAAGGTCGGTCGGAAACGTCGCAAGTCCTGCCCCACGGGCCTCGTCATGCCGTCCCAGAACTGTACATAACCCCTAGTGGGAGCCATGTTCACCCGTGTGTCGGCGCCGGTCGAAAACTGAACGATTTCGCCGGTGAAAAGTGAACACTCGACGACGATCGGAGAGTGATCACCTTGGAGGACTGGGCATTGATCAGGAGGCTTGCCGCGGAGGGTGAGCCGCATGCGCGGATCGCGGTGAGGTTGGGGATCTCGCGGACCACGGTGGTGAAGGCGGTCAACTCCGACGCCCCGCCGAGCTATGTGCGGACCCCGGTTGAGACGTCGTTCGCGGTGTTCGAGCCGCGGGTGCGAGTTCTGCTGGCGGAGTTCCCGGATATGCCGGCGACGGTGATCGCGGAGCGAGTCGGCTGGACGGGGTCGAGCTCGTGGTTCCGGGACAACGTGGCCCGGCTGCGGCAGGAGCATCGCCGGGTTGATCCGGCGGACCGTCTGTCCTGGGCGGCTGGGGATGCGGCTCAGTGTGACTTGTGGTTCCCGCCGAAGAAGATCCCGTTGGAGAACGGCACCAGTGCGTTGTTGCCGGTGCTGGTGATGACCGCTGCCTACTCCCGGTTCGTGCTGGGCGGGATGATCCCGACCAAGACGACCGAGGACCTGCTTCTCGGCATGTGGCAGCTGCTCCAGCTCCTCGGCAGGGTGCCGCGGCGTCTGATTTGGGACAACGAGCGGGGTATCGGCCGGGGCCCGCACCGGGCCGAAGGAGTGCCGGCGTTCATGGGCACGCTCGCAACGAAGTTGGTGTTGCTCCGGCCACGGGACCCTGAGTCGAAGGGGATTGTGGAGCGGCGGAACGGCTGGTTCGAGACTTCGTTCATGCCGGGCCGTAGCTTCGCGTCACCGGCCGACTTCAACGACCAGTTCACCGACTGGTTGGCCACGGCGAACCAGAAGGTCGTACGGACCACCAAAGCCAGGCCGACCGATCTGCTGGAGAAGGATCGGGAGGCGATGCTTGCCCTGCCGCCGGTGCCGCCGATCGTGGGCTGGCGCAAACAGGTCCGCCTCGGCCGGGACTACTACGTCAACATTGCCCGCAACGACTACTCCGTCGACCCGACCTGGATCGGCCGCATGGTCGACGCCCACGCCGACCTCGACCGGATCCAAGTCCGTCTCGATGGACGGCTGATCACCGAGCATCCCCGGGTGTGGGCCCGCGGCCTGACGGTCACCGACACCGGTCATGTCGAGGTCGCGAGGAGGCTGCGGCAGGAGTTCCAGCAGCCCCGCACCCAGGCCGCCGGCGACGGCATGGTCAGGGACCTGGCCGACTACGACCGGGCGTTCGGTCTCGAGAGCCGGGAGGTGTCCTGATGGCCACCGCTAAGTCCACGGATGCGGTCAAACAGCTGACCTACCTCGCGGGTGCGCTCAAAGCGCCCCGCATCCTCGATGTTGCCAGCCGGTTGGCTGACCAGGCTAGGGATGCCGGCTGGAGCTTCGAGGACTACCTGGCCGCGGTTCTCGAGCGTGAGGTGTCAGCCAGGAACGCTTCCGGCGCCGAGATCCGGATGAGAGCTGCCGGGTTCGGAGCCCGCAAAACGTTGGAGGACTTCAACTTCGACGCCCAACCCGCCGTCCGGAACCAAGTCGCCGCCTTGGCCTCGGGCGGGTTCCTCACCGAAGCCCGCAACGTCGTGCTCCTCGGCCCGCCCGGCACCGGGAAGACCCATTTGGCGATCGCGTTGGGGGTCACCGCCTGCCGCCACGGACATCGGGTGCTGTTCGCCACCGCGACCGACTGGGTCACCCGGCTCTCCGACGCCCACCGCGCCGGCCGGCTTCCCGCCGAACTGGTCAAGCTGCGCCGCTACGGCCTGATCATCATCGACGAGGTCGGCTACCTACCCTTCGAGCAAGACGCAGCGAACCTGTTCTTCCAGCTCGTCAGCTCACGCTACGAACACGCCTCCTTGGTGCTGACCAGCAACCTGCCGTTCTCCGGGTGGGGTGGGGTGTTCGGAGACCAGGTCGTTGCTGCCGCGATGATCGACCGGATCGTCCACCACGCCGACGTCCTCACGTTGAAGGGAGCCAGCTACCGGCTCCGCAACAAGGGGATCGACACCCTCCCCAGCATCAGAACAACCACCAACGACACCCAGGGCTAAGCTGCCCGCAACTGTTCACTTTTGCGGCGGCGAAACTGACCAGTTTTCGAGCGGCACCGACACCGTGTCCCACGGGAGGTTCAACTCCTCTCGCGTCGAGCCACTCAACTGGCGCGTCAGTGAGGCGGTGCCTTCCTCCGCCTCGCGCGAGACTGTGCTTGGGTCAGTGCACCGATCTGATCTGCGACCTTGGCGTCTGCCCCGTTGATGCTGTGTTGGTAGACCATGGCCATGGCCGGGGTTGTGTGCCCAAGGCGGGCCATTACGTCGGCGGTGGACGCTCCGGCCGACGTGGCAAGGCTCGCGCCGGTGTGACGGAGGACGTGGGGCGTGGCGTCCGGTCTGCCGGCTGCTGTTGCCGCCGCTTTGAAGTGGCGGCCGAAAGTTGATGAGTGCATGTGACCGCCGCCAACTGCTGGGAATAGCAACGCGGCTGGGTCAGCGGCGACGTGTTCCGCCAAGTGGGTTCGGATGTCCCTGAGTAACGGCGCAGGGATGTGGACGTCCCGGACTCCAGCGGCGGTCTTTGGCGCAGTGACGAGGTATTGCCCTTTAACCCGAACCATGGCGCGTTCAACGCGGAGGATGCCACCGGGCAGGTCGACGTCCTTCCTTCGAAGCTCGGCGAGTTCGCCGTACCTGAGGGCGCAGAGGCATCCGAGGGTCACGGCCAGCCCCAGCTCTGCGGGCATGGCTGATGCAGTCGTGTTCAGCTCATCGACCGTGAGGGGCCGGATCTTGCGGCCTCGAGGGGGTCGTGCGGCGACTCGCTTGGGAAGTCTCGCGGGGTTGATCTCGATCAGGTCGGCGTCGACGGCGCTACTCATGATGTTGTGAAGGAGTTGGTACGCCTTCGACCTCGCTCTTGGGGTCCTCTTGTCCATGCCTGCAAACCACGTGCGTACTGAGGCCTTTGATATCTCCTCCAGCGGAATGTCGGCGAAGGTGGGGAAGATGTGGTTCTTCAACAAGGACTCGTAGTCGCGTCGTGTGAGCGGGCGTAGGTCGAGCTCGTCCAGCCAGACCTGGGTCACGTACGTGCGGACGGTCAGGGGTGGAGCCGACGGCTCGTCGGGCTCCATAGTCGCTGCTCGCGATGCTGGGCTGGTCCACTCGTCGTGCTCGAGAAGTCGGCGCTCACCGGCAAACCAGGCTTCGGCATCGAGTTTGGTCGTGAAGGTGACAGGAGCTATATGGCGCTGGAGATCCGGACCTATGTAGCTCGCCTGCCATCGCTTCGACGGCAGCTTGCGGAGGTGACCGAACGACCGTCTGGTTGCCACGCCAAGACTCCCTTCGCCGAGGATTCCGTGCAACATACGTGCAACATAGAATCCAGAACGAGCCCCTTTCGCCCCACTCCAGCGGATGGAATGGTCGAGGTCGAGCGAGCATACTCCCTAGTGAGACGCCTTTGATGAGGGTAGATGACAACTTAGGGGTGCGTCCAGTGGGAGGGTTCAAGTCCCTTCTCCGGTACGAATCGATTGTGGTGTTTACTGTCGCTGTCTGGACAATCCCGTTGCGGGCCCTTGTCGGGCTCCTGCCGGGGATGGGGTGGTTGCCGACGCGTTGGGCCCCAACGGCGCCGTTAGACCGCGCGGGCCGGGTACTGGGATGCTTAGCCGATGCCACGATCGAAGAGCGCCTTCCGGCCGCCAACCCTGGAACAGGTGGCGGCGCAGGCCGGCGTGTCCCGGGCAACGGTCT
>JADLEH010000050.1 GCA_020846255.1 Propionibacteriaceae bacterium | reverse complement strand
GCTGCTTCGCCCGCTCGGCCGGTTCGGCGGCAGCGACAGCCGCCTGGTGCCGCTCGATCGAGCGGGCCAGCTCCGCCATGGCCACAGCCCCGACCTCCAGCCGCAGGTCCTCGTGGGAGGCGAAGTGCCGGTAGGCGGCTGCCGGCGAGACCCCGACAAGACGGGTGGCCGCCCGCAGGGTGACCGCATCAGCGCCGCCGGCGACGGCGAGTTCGTACCCGGCCCGCAGCAGCGCCGTCCGCAGGTCGCCATGGTGGTAACTCCGCGTAGGCGGGGCACTTGTCCGGCTCACGCCGTCCAGCGTACGGTCGGAGTCGACCCGATGTGAACAACGTCAACATAAGGAGTCGGGATGTCCTTCTTCGTCTGCCCATACCTGAACTTCGCCGGCAATGCCCGGGAGGCCATGACCTACTACCAGTCCGTCTTCGGCGGCGAGCTCACCATCAACACCTTCGGGGAGTTCGGCATGGCCGACCTGCCGGCCGAGGGGGTCATGCATTCGGAGTTGCAGCATGAGGCGTTCCGCGTGATGGGTTCCGATGCCATGCCCGGTGCCGAGGCGACGTGGGGCGGGACGAGGGTCTACATCGCCTTCATGGGCGACGACGTGGAGCTGCTGCAGGGCTGGTACGCCAAGCTGGCCGAAGAAGGCAAGCCCGGCATGCCGCTGGAGAAGCAGGTCTGGGGCGACATGTACGGCGATGTGATGGACAAGTTCGGCGTCGAATGGATGTTCAACATCTCCCTCCCCGAGGGCTGGGCGCAGACCGGCAAGGCCTGATCGACCACTGGCGTCCGGCTCGCGCGGGGCGCCGGGAAGGTCAGTTCATGACCTCCGGCTCGATCACTGCCGGGCGCCGCGCAGCCCGCAGGCTGTCGGCCGTCATCAGGAGCAGGGCCACCCAGACCAGGCCGAAGCCGATCCAGCGCGAGGTCGGCATCTCCTCGTGGTTCACCCAGACCCCGATGCCGAACTGGATGACCGGGGTCAGGTACTGGATCAGTCCCATCATGCTGAGCGGGATCCGGCTGGACGCCGCGGCGAACAGCAGCAGCGGAATGGCGGTGACCGCTCCGGCGAGGGTGAGCGCGACGGTCAGCCCCGGGCCGTTGGCGAGGTAGGCGCTGGCGCCGGTGAACTGCAGCCAGAGCAGGTAGCCGAAGGCGAGCGGGGTGAGCAGCGCGGTTTCGACGGTGAGGCCGACCAGCGGTGAGACGACCGCCCCGACCTGCTTCTTGACCAGACCGTAGCCGCCGAAGGAGACCGCCAGCGACAGCGCCACCCAGGGGATCTGGCCGTAGCCGACCGCGATCACCACCACGGCCACCAGGCCGATGCCGACCGCCACCTTCTGCGCCGTCCGCAGCCGTTCCCGGAGCACGACAACTGCGAGGGTCACGGTGATCAGCGGATTGATGAAGTAGCCGAGGGCTGCATCGACGATGTGGTCGTTGAGCACGCCCCACACGTAGATCAGCCAGTTGACGCTGACCAGCACGCCGGCGGCGGCAAGGCCCCAGAACAGGCGCGGCTTTGCGACCACCTCGCGCAGGTGCCCCCATTCCCGCCACAACAGGACTCCGGCAAGGCAGAACAGGAAGGACCAGAAGATCCGGTGGCCGATTATCTCCAACGGCCCGGCGGCAGCCAGCAGGTGGAAGTAGAGCGGGAAGGCGCCCCAGAGCAGGTAGGCCGAGAAGGCCAGCAGCAGACCCCGCGAGTTCAGGGGCGCTGGCTGCGGTTGGGACACGCGCTCACCCTAGATCACCGGCGGCACGGGCCCCGGGACAGTTCAGCGCCCGCTCCCCGGCCACCGGGTGTCCGGGACTGGGCCGGTGAAGGTTTCGGGAAGGGGCCTTCAGGAGGCGAGGAAGTCGGTGAGGAGCTGGTTGTAGGCGCCCGGCTGCTCCAGGCTCGGATTCGCGCCCGCCCCGGGGATCTCGGCCAGCCGGGCGTCGGGCAGTCGCTGGGCCAGGAGCCGGGCGGACGGGAGGGCTGGATCGGCCGTGCCGGCCACCACCAGCACCGGTACCAGGACCTCGGCCAGCCGGCGTCCGAAGTCGGCCGAGGCGATCACGTCCAGCGCCCGGATCAGGTCGTCCTTCGTCGCGCCGCTCTCGGCCAGCGCTCGGTTCGGCAGCATCCGGATCAGGCCCTTCTGCATCGAGATGGCCAGCCGGCCCGGGGACACGAGCGCTCCGGACAGCACCAGGCCGGCGACCCGGTCTGGCTCGCTGACCGCCACCTGCAGCGCTGCCATCGCGCCCAGCTGGTGGCCGACGAGCCGGGCCTTCTCGATGCCGTAGCGGTCGAGCTGGGCGACCACGTCCACAGCGGCGTTGGCCAGGGACAGTTCTGACGTCCGGCCCGGGCGCAGCCCGGCCAGCCAGGGGGCGATCACCTGCAAGTCGGTCCCGACCGCTTCGACCTGGGACTGCCACATCTGGGGCGTCAGGCCGGCGGAGTGCAGGAAGACGACCGGCGTCGGCCGCTCGGGGGCTGCCATCAGCCCTCGACCCGGCTGACCGTGAACCGCAGCCCGAGCTCGGGGTCGGCGAACCAGTCTTCGGCGGCTTCGCCCTCAGCGACGGTGGTCGCGAGGACCTCCTCGCCGATCAGCCCGGCGTGGGTGCGGATGGCCTCCCCGGTCGCCGCCTCGGTGGCGGCCCAGTGCAGCACGATCCGGTCTGAGACCTCGAAACCGGAGGTCTTGCGAGCCTCCTGGACGCCGCGGATGACCTCCCTGGCCAGGCCGGCCTGGCGCAGGGCCGGGGTGAGCTCGAGGTCGAGCGCCACGGTCTCGCCCTGCTCGTTGACCACCGACCAGCCTTCGCGGGGACGTTCGGAGACGATCACGTCCTCCGGGGTCACCTCCACCTCCCCGAGGTCGGTGACCAGCACGTTGGCCCGGCCGTGGGTGGCGAGGTCGGCTGAGAGGACCGAGGCGTCGGCGGAAGCGATGGCCGAGGCCACCAGCGGGGTCTGCTTGCCGAACCTCTTGCCGAGGTTGCGGAAGTTGCCCTTGGCTGAGTAGTCGACCAGGTCGCCGGCCGAGGCGAAGGACTCCACCCGCTCGACGTTCAGCTCGGCCATGACCTCGCCGCGCAACTCGGCGTCCAGCAGCCCGAAGGCCGCGGACGGGATGAGGGCCCGGCTCAGCGGCTGCCGGGTCTTCACCTTCGCCTCGGCGCGGGCGGACCGGCCCAGCTCCACGATCCGCCGGGTCAGCCGCATGGCCTCGTCCAGTCTCGGGTCGAGCGCCGCCTCGTCCACCTCCGGCCAGGCCGCCAGGTGCACCGAGGCCGGCGCCGAAGGATCGGTCGCAGCGACCAGGTCCTGCCAGACGCGTTCGGTGATGAACGGTGCCATCGGGGCCATCAGTCTGGTGACGACGTCGATGGTGTCGTGCAGTGTCTGCAGGGCCCCGGGCTGGCCGTCCCAGAAGCGCCGCCGGGACCGGCGGACGTACCAGTTGGACAGGTCGTCGATGAAGGTGGCCAGCAGCGCGCCGGCCCGCTGGGTGTCGAAGTCCTCGAGCGCCTCGGTGACCTGGCGCACCAGTGTGTTCCGTGCGGAGACCAGCCAGCGATCGAGCACGTGAACGGCGGGGACGGTTCCATTTCCGTTCACTCCTGAACGGGAATGGAACCGTCCCCTTTCCGTTCGGGGGGTCCAGTTGTTGGCGCGGGCGTAGAGCGACTGGAAGGCGACCGTGTTGGTGAAGGTCATCAGGACCTTCCGGACGGTCTCCTGGATGGTGCCGTGCCCGACGCGGCGCGACGACCACGGCGAACCGCCGGCGGCCATGAACCAGCGGACGGCGTCCGCGCCGTGGGTGTCCATCAGCGGGATCGGTTCGAGGATGTTGCCCAGGTGCTTGCTCATCTTGCGGCCGTCCTCGGCGAGGATGTGGCCAAGGCAGAGCACGTTCTTGTACGAGGACTGGTCGAACACCAGGGTGCCGATGGCCATCAGCGAGTAGAACCAGCCCCGGGTCTGGTCGATGGCCTCACAGATGAAGTCGGCTGGGTACGCCTTGGCGAACGCCTCCTTCGAGCCTTCTGCATGTGGGTAGCCCCACTGGCCGAACGGCATCGACCCGCTGTCGAACCAGGCGTCGATCACCTCGGGCACCCGGTGGGCGGGCTGGTCGCAGGTGGGGCAGGCGAAGACCACGTCGTCGACGAACGGACGGTGCGGGTCGAGCTCGGACAGGTCCCTGTGGGTCAACTCGCTCAGCTCGGCGCGGGAGCCGACGCAGGTCTGGTGGCCGTCCGGGCAGCGCCAGATCGGCAGCGGCGTGCCCCAGTAGCGGCTGCGCGAGAGCGCCCAGTCGACGTTGTTGTTCAGCCAGTCGCCGTACCGACCCCACTTGATGTTCTCCGGATACCAGTTCGTGGCCCGGTTCTCGCGGAGCAGCTCCTCCTTGATCCGGGTGGTGCGGATGTACCACGAAGGCTGGGCGTAGTAGAGCAGCGTGGTGTGGCAACGCCAGCAGTGGGGGTAGGAGTGCTCGTAGTCCAGCACCCGGAACATCAGGCCGCGTTGGGTGAGGTCCTCGACGAGCACCTTGTCCGCAGTCTTGAAGAACATCCCGCCGACCAGGTCGAGGTCGGCGGCGAAGGTGCCGTCCGGCCGGATCGGGTTCACCATCGGCAGGCCGTAGGCGCGGCAGACGAGCATGTCGTCCTCGCCGAACGCCGGCGCCTGGTGGACCAGGCCGGTGCCGTCCTCGGTCGTGACGTAGTCGGCCAGGACCACGTAGTGGGTTCCACCGACCACGTCGGGGAACTCAACCAGCTCGAACGGACGCGCGTACTTCCACAGCTCCAGCTCGCGACCCGAGAAGGTCGGGCCGAGTCGCCAGCCGTCGCCGAGCACCTTCTCCGCCAGCGGTTCGGCGATCACGAGGGACTCGGAGCCGTCACTGGCAACGACGTAGGTCACGTCCGGGTGGACGGCGACGGCGGTGTTGCTGACCAGCGTCCACGGCGTGGTCGTCCAGACCAGCAGCGACGCCTTGCCTGCGAGCGGGCCGGACAGCAGCGGGAAGCGGACGTAGACCGACGGGTCGGTGACGTCCTCGTAGCCCTGGGCGAGCTCGTGGTCGCTGAGGGTGGTGCCGCAGCGGGGGCAGTACGGTGCGACCCGGTAGTCCTCGACCAGCAGGCCCTTGGAGTGGATCTGCTTCAGCGCCCACCACACCGACTCGACGAAGCTCGGGTCCATGGTCCAGTAGGCCTCGTCGAGGTTCACCCAGTAGCCCATGCGGGTGGTCAGCTCGGTGAATTCGTCGACGTGCCTGGTGACCGATTCGCGGCAGCGGGCGTTGAACGCCTCCACCCCGTACGCCTCGATGTCCGGCTTGCCGTTGAAGCCGAGTTCCTTCTCCACGGCGAGCTCGACCGGCAGCCCGTGGCAGTCCCAGCCGGCCCGGCGGTCGACGTGGTAGCCCTGCATCGTCTTGAACCGGGGGAAGACGTCCTTGAACACCCGGGCCTCGATGTGGTGGGTGCCGGGCATGCCGTTGGCTGTTGGCGGACCCTCGTAGAACGTCCACGGCTTGCCGGAAGCGGTGCGCCGCAGGGAGGCGGCGAAGGTGTCGTTGGCCGCCCAGTAGCCCAGGATCTCGCGCTCCATGGCGGGCAGGTCGAGCATCGCCGGTACCTGGCGGTACAGCGGACGGGAGGTGGAATCGGTGGTCATTGCTCGCGGTCCTTCGTCGACTACATGGACGAAGGGACGAGGTGCCTTCCAGCCCCCGCGGTACCACCCTTCTTGGGATCGGCGGTGCGTTCCCCACTCTGGTTCGCCGCTGTCGGTTCTACTGGGAGCCAGGGGCTCGGTTCTTCCGACGGCTCCGGGGTGATTGCCCCATCACTGCCTTGCGACCTCGACAGTGTAACGCGAGGAGTGCCGACGAGGTCGGTGCGCACCGGCCGAGGAGGTGGCGGCCGGGGCGCGACGACGCAACTGGTGGTGGCCGGGCCCATCGAGAACCCGGTGTGAACACCGGGCGGTGGTGACGACGAACCCGACCACCGGTCTGTGATCAGCCCTGCGGGTCGGCCTTCGGCTCCTCGTCGGGGACGGCGTGGGTGGGCGGTTGCTGTGGCGTCCACTCGTTGGCAACCGGCCCGGGGTTGCCCAGCAGTGCGGCCTTGCGGGTCAGGTAGTCCTCAACCTCGATCTCGCCGCGGGCGAGCCGTTCGTCCAGCAGCTGGACGGCCGGCGGCATCGACGGGTGGAAGCCGTGGTGGGGTTGGCCGAAGCCCGTCGGGCTGCCGCTGTTGCCCTTGGAGCGCTTGACCAGGTAGACGACGAGCAGGGTGATCAGGCCAAGAAGAACGATGGTTCCGATGAAGCCGATGAATCCGAAGAGCATGCTGCTCCCGTTGAAGCCCGGACCGGGGTAGTGACGCATTCCAACCTCCTGATGAACTCATGCAGTCACTACATCGTGCCTCTGGTTCCTGTGGCCAGACTGTGAAACGACCTCGAAAGCCCCAAGTCCGCACGCCAGGCGTGAACGGAAATGGAACCGTCCCCGGCG
>JADLEH010000049.1 GCA_020846255.1 Propionibacteriaceae bacterium | reverse complement strand
TGGCCAGAGTCACCCTGCAGTCGATCGCCGACCGCCTCGGCGTCAGCCGGATGACCGTCTCGAACGCGTTCTCCCGGCCCGACCAGCTGTCCGAGGCGCTGCGGGAGAGGATCCTCGCCGAGGCTGCCGCCCTCGGCTACCTGGGACCGGACCCGTCGGCACGCTCACTGGCCACCGGCACCACCGGGGCCATCGGGGTGCTCTGGGCGAAGGAGTTGCGGCATTCCCTGGCAGATGAGGTCTCGGCCCGGTTCCTCGGGGCTGTGGCCGATGAACTCGCCCCGAGCGGCCTGGCGCTGACGCTGGTGCCTGCGATCGCCGATGGTTCCCTGGTGCCGGCCCGCGACGTAGCCATGGACGGGGCGATCGCGTTCTCCTGCGACCCGGAACTGCCGGCGCTGGACTGGTTGCAGCGGCGCCGGTTGCCCCTGGTCTACGTCGACATGGAGGCACCTGCCGGTCAGGTCACCGTAACCATCGACGACCGCGGCGGCGCCAGGGCCGCCGCCGAGCACCTGGTGGCGCTCGGGCACCGGAAGGTGGCCCTGCTGACCACCGGGTTCGGGCCGACCCCCGGCCCGGCAACCGGCCGGCTCCTGCCCGAGGCCGCGCGGATGCGGGTCATCGTCGAGCGCCATGCCGGCTGGCTGGAGGCTCTCGGTGCAGCCGGGATCGACCCGGCCTGGGTGAACCAGCCGAACCCCTACGCCGATGCGCGGGCTGCAGCGCAGCTGATGCTCTCCGGAGCGCAGCGGCCCACAGCAGTGCTCTGCCTCACCGATGTGATGGCCCAGTCGGTGCTGGCGGCCGCCGCCGATGCCGGCCTCCGGGTGCCGGAGGACCTGGCCGTCGTCGGGTTCGACGACCATCCGCTGGCGCTGCGGACCAGGCCTACGCTCACCACCGTCAGGCAGGACGTGGACGCGAAGGGCCGGGCAGCGGCGCGGGCACTGCTGGACCTGATCGCCGGCCGCGCGGGCGTCACCCTGTCACGCCCGCGCAGCCGGCGACTCCCGGTTCGGCTGGAGGTGCGGGAGAGCACCTCGGGGGGGTCCCAGCCGGACCGTTGATACCGATCGCCCAGCCCTGCCCTCGCGGGGAACCGGACCGATCGGGCTCTTCCCAGGCTTCAGCGCGGATTTCCGAAGTCCTGGGTCCAGTACGTTCCATACAGGCCACCGGTCGCGTAGCCGACACCGAGCTCGGTGTAGCCGCGACGCATGATGTTCTTGCAGTGCCCCGAGCTCTTCAGCCAGGCCTTCACCACCGATGCCGGGGTCCGGAACCCGGCCGCGATGTTCTCGCCGGCGGAGTCGTAGCTGTAGCCGGCCCGCTTCATCCGGGTGAACGGGCTCGCACCGGTGCGGGAGGTGTGGCTGAAGTAGGAGTGGTCGGCCATGTCCTGGCTGTGGGCTGCAGCCACCTTGGCCAGCAGGGCGTCCGCCCGCAGGGCCGGGGCGGCCCGGTAGCGCGTCGAGCCGCACTTGCGTGCGCTCGAACGGGCGACGTTGACCAGCCGCAGGACCTCGGCCTCGAAGGTGCGGACGGTGTACCTGGCCGCGACCGCCGTCCCGCCGGCGTTGGTGACGACGACCTCGTAGGTGCCGGCCTTCAGGGCCGGGGTCACGACGCTGAGGCTGGTGGCGGAGGCGGCGGTGAAGCTGGTGGCAGCAGTCGAACCGAAGCTCACGGAGGTGATTCCGGCGCAGTCGGTGATGTAGAGGCTCAGCACCGATCCCCCGGGCTCGACGCCGTTGACGGCGGAGACCTTGGAGTCGGTGCAGGCAGCAGCCGGGGCTGCGGTTTCGGCGTAGGCCGGAGCCTGCCACGTCATCATGGCAACAAGTGCCAGGGCGACGATGCTGGGTACGCGGGCGCGCACGGGTCGGAAGGGGTGCATGGCGGTGCAATCCTTTGTGTAGTTATCCGTCGCCGAGGCGACAGGTACCCTCCCGTACAAGCATCACTATGCACCCCCACCGCGGTGGCTCGCCACAACTTGGGGAAATCCGTCGGCCGACCGGGGGCACAACCCTGGGCCAAGGGCTGGACGGTGCACCGCCACCGACCCGGACCCGGGTGAACCCTGCGCAGCGGAGGATTTCGGGCGCGCCGGTCCCGGGGGGATGATGGAGCCGTGGTCGCCTCAGGAACGGGCCAACCCGTTCGCCCTCACCTCGAGTTCAGCCTGGCCAACGCGGACTTCATCACCGGGCGCCTCGCCGTCGGCGGGGACCTGTCGCCGAACTTCAAAGTGGCCCGGCGCCAGCTGGAGGAGTTGCTGGCCGCCGGCATCACCCACATCGCCGACCTCCGCGAGGAGTGGAGCGACGAGCCGCTGGTGAAGACCTGGGCGCCCGGCATCAGCTATCTCCACTACCGGGTGGCCGACGCCGGCCAGGTGATCGACGGCACCTGGTTCAGCGGCCTTGCCGATTGGGTGGACGCCGCCCTCGCCGACCCGCGGGCGAAGGTGCTGGTCCACTGCCACATGGGGGTGAACCGTGCGCCTTCGGCCGTCCTCGCCCTGCTCCTTGACTCCGGCATGGGGCTGCGCCAGGCCCTCGATGCGATCCGCAGCGCCCGGCCGATCGCCGTGATCGACTACGCCGGCAGCGCCCTGGAGTGGCACCTGGCGCGCACCGGGGCCGACCCTGGGGCGCGGCGCAACGCCCGTCGGATGCTGGCCCGCTGGCGCAAGGCCAACCACCTGGACGCCGGCGAGGTGATCCGGGCGATCCGCGACACCGAGAACCCGGGGAACCGGTGGTTCGTCCGGCTGGGCCCGGACGACCCCGGCGCCCTGGCGGGCATCCTCGCAGCTGACGGCGACGTCGCCGTCGGGCTGTCGGTGGAGGAGTCCCCGGAAGAACTCAGCCAACTGGACGAGGTGCTGTTCCTGACCGCGGCCGGCCTGGTCGGCAGGGCGCTGGTGGTCGGGCCGATCCAGCCGGCCGAGCCGCACTCGCTGCTGCTGCCGGTACTGGTGACCGACATGTTCCCGGCTGTGCCGATCGTCCTGCCTGCCGCCGTGGCGGACTGGCTGGCCGGTGCAGGTCCGAACCCGAGGCTGCTGACCGAGGACGAGTACCGGGTGCTCACCTACGCCTGAGGCCGGCAGCCCGGTCGAATCTGCAGCGTTATTCTCCGAATCGTCCCCCCGGGGCTCCCGGAGAGGGGCAGATTGTTACGGTGCCCAAGCTTGACCTCGACGTCGCCGAGCGGCTGGCCGGCGACTATGCCGCCGTCACCGCCTACCTCAGGCGCAATTCCGGCCTGCCCGGCCCGCGGTCGAACCTCGAGCTGCTCTCGGCGGCCGCAGAGCTGCTGCCCGGCGACCACGCGCGGCGGCTGCGCACCGAGGCCGAGGAGTACCTGCGCTGCTGCGGCGTGATCACCCTCGGCCGGGAGTACTTCGACCGGGCCGACGACAGGCCGGCTGTGGTTGCCGAGCTGACCGGGTTCGCGGCCGACGACTCCTGGCGGGTCCGGGAGTCGGTGGCGATGGCGGGCCAACGGATCGGCGACCACGACTTCGAGGGCCTCGTCGGGCTGGTCTGGGGCTGGCTGGACCTGCCCGACCCGCTCGTCGCGCGGGCGGCCGTCGCCGCGATCTGCGAGCCGCGCCTGATCCGCCGTCCGGAGGCAGCGGCGGTTGCTCTCTCCGCCTGCGCCCGGGCCACCGAGCTCCTGCTGGCGCTGCCGCCGGAAGCACGTCGCCTCGCCGCGGCGCGCACGCTGCGGCAGGCATTGGGGTACTGCTGGAGTGTCGCGGTTGCGGCTGACCCGTCGGCCGGCCTGCCGGTGTTCACCGGCCTGACCGGCCCGGACCCGGACCTGGCCTGGATCGTGCGCACCAACCGGTCCAAGGCCAGGTTGGCGAAGCTGCTCTGAGTACCGGCCGCCGGGACACGTCCGGGCATCCCGGACCGATGATCGAGAGGGAGATGGGATGGACAGTATTCGCTGGCTGGCCGAGCTGACCGCAGCCGACCTGCCGATCGCCGGCGGGAAGGGCGCCAACCTCGGTGAGCTCGTCCGCGCCGGCTTCGCTGTGCCGGACGGGTTCGTGATCACCACCGGCGCCTACACCGACTTCGTCAACCGCAACGGGCTGGACGACCGGATCCGGGCAGCGGCAGCCGAGGTGGCCGCAGCTCCGGCGGGGGAACCCTCGACCGCCGGCATCGGCGACCTGTTCGCCACCGCCGAGCTGCCGGCTGAGCTGGCAGACGAGATCACGGCAGCCTACCGGCAGCTGGGGGACTCGGTCCCGGTGGCCGTGAGGTCGTCGGCGACGGCTGAGGACCTGGCCGAGGCGAGCTTCGCCGGCCAGCAGGACACCTACCTCAACGTCGTCGGCCCGGAAGCGCTGCTGGCAGCGGTCCGCGACTGCTGGGCGTCACTGTGGACCGACCGCGCGATCCGGTACCGCGCAGAGCACGGTGTCGATCCCGGCTGGGTGGCCCTAGCCGTCGTGGTGCAACGCCTGGTGCAGGCCGAAGCGGCCGGGGTGATGTTCACGTCGAACCCAGCCAACGGCCGGCCGGAGGAGACCGTCATCACGGCGGCCTGGGGCCTCGGTGAGGCCGTCGTCGCCGGCATGGTCGACACCGACACGGTTGTGGTCGGCACTTCAGTCGGCCGGGTGCTCAGCCACCAGGTGGCCGACAAGGCGATCCGGGTCGACCCGGTGGCCGGCGGCACAGCTGAGGTGCCGAACCCGGAGGAGGTGCGCGGTGCTGCCGTCCTCGACGCCGCCGACGCCCTGCAGCTCGCCGGGATCGGGGCGGCCATCGCAACCCACTTCGGCAGCCCACAGGACATCGAGTGGGTGCTGGCAGCCGGCGAGTTCAGCATCGTCCAGTCCCGACCGATCACGGCGCTGCCCCAGCGGACGGGGGAGGTGCCGCAGGACTGGCCGGTGCCAAGCAAGGGCTTCTACTTCCGGGCATCGATCACCGAGCAGCTCCCGGACCCGCTGACCCCGCTCTTCGCCGGGCTGATGGCCACGGCCGTGCCGACCGGGCTGAACCGGCTCCTCGCCGAGCTCGCGCCTGGCCAGGACTTCGGCGACGTGGGCTTCCCGACGATCAACGGCTACGCCTTCTACCGGTACAGCTACCAGGCGATGGGGCGCATGCTGCGGCTGTTCCCGAGCACGTTCACCCTGCTTTCAGGTGGCGGCGCCATGGTCGAGGAGCGGTGGCGGCAGCGCCTTGCCGACTACTCGGCCGAAGTGGCTGCCGAGGCTGCCCTCGTCGGAACCGGGATGCCGGCCCGCACCCTGCTGGACGCTGTCGGCCGGCTGGTCGACGCGATGGCCTACTACTACACGGCCGTCCAGACCATCATCCCGGTGGCCTCGATGGCGGAACTCAGCTGGCTGGGCGTGTACGGCAAGCTGCTCCGCCACCAGGGTGACCCGGCACCCGAGACCTTCGTGCTCGGCTATGACTCGGAGCCGATCCGGGCCGAACGGTCGCTCTACGACCTGTCCCGGTGGGTGCTCGAGCACCCGCACCTCGCCGCCGTCCTGGCCGATGCCACTACCGATGTCTTCGCCAACCAGGCCCCGGACGGGGTCGGGGCGAGCACCTGGGCTGAGTGGCAGCGACGCTTCGGCGCGCACCTGGCCGCGCACGGTCACACCCTGTACAACCTGGACTTCGTCAACCCGGTACCGGCGGACGACCCGGCTCCGGTGCTCCAGGCGCTGCGGTTCAACCTGACCGCTGAGGCGCCCGACCCCTACGCGCGCCAGCGCGCAGCGGCCTCGGCGCGGGAGAACGCCGCGGCCCGGCTGCTGTCCCGGCTGAGCGGCTGGCGGGCCGACCGGGTCCGGCAGCTCCTCACCTGGGCGCAGCACACCGGACCCCTGCGGGAGGACGCCCTGGCGGCGATGGGCCTGTACGTGCCGCCGGCCCGTCAGTTGCTGGCCGAGCTGGGTGGCCGGCTGGTCGAAGCCGGCGCCCTCGCCGAACCCATGGACGTGTGCTGGCTCACCCTCTCGGAGGCAAGGGAGTCGGCCGACGCCCTTGACGCCGACAGCGGACCCCCGGCCGGGATGGCCGAGCGGGTCGCGGAACGGCAGGCCGCGGCCAGGGGCCAGCGGCTGGCCAGGCCGCCGCAGTACCTGCCCAAGAGCCGGCTGATGGACTCGATGGACTGGATGCTCCCGGCCAGGGAGGACCAGTCCGGCGATGTGCTCAACGGGAACGCCGGCAGCGGCGGGGTGGTGACAGCGAGGGCACGGGTCCTGTCCGGCCCGACCGACTTCGCCGCCTTCCAGCCGGGCGAGGTGCTGGTGGCTGCGATCACCACCCCCGCCTACACCCCGCTGTTCGCGATGGCCGCAGGAGTGGTCACCGACATCGGCGGTGTGCTCAGCCACGGCTCGATCGTTGCGAGGGAGTACGGCATCCCGGCTGTCCTCGGCACCGGCTCGGCCACCCGGCTGATCAGCACCGGCGACGAGATCACCGTGGACGGCGCCGCCGGCAAGGTCTTCCTTGCCGGCGCCGGTGCCGAGCCCGTGGTGCAGCCGACGGACGCCCGGAAGTGGCTGGCGGGCGCTGGCGCGCTGGCGCTCGTCGCTGCCGCGGTGGCCGGTTACGCCTACCGGAGGCGGCGCCGCTAGCCCACGCCACCCGTCCCCGGACCGCCCGGGGCCAGCTCGACCAGCTCGCCGAACCCGGCGACACGCGCCGGCAGGGAGAGCCGCAGTTGCGTCTCCGCCGCAAGGGCAGCGGCCGATTCCGGCGTGCCGTGGACGGTGAACACCTGGCGGGGTGCCGGCCGGAGTGCTGCCAGCCAGTCGAGCAGTTCGGAACGGTCGGCATGCACCGAGAATTCCTCGTCGGAGAGGATCTCGGCCCGGACCGGCACCTGCCGGCCGTGCATCTTGAGCTGGGTGGCACCGTCCAGCAGGGCCCGGCCCCGCGTCCCGGCGGCCTGGTAGCCGGCCAGCACGACGGCGTTGCGGTTGTCCGGCAGCAGGTGCTCCAGGTGGTGCAGCACCCGCCCTCCGGTGGCCATGCCCGAGGAGCTGATGATGATGCTGGGGAGCTTCGGCCGGTTCAGCTTGATCGACTCCTCGGTGCTGCGGACCTCACGCAGCCCCGGCAGGTCGACGAAGGCGTTGACGTCGAGGTCGGGGCGCAGCTCGGCTGCGTGGCGGCGGTCCCGGTAGACCGCCAGCGCCGCGAGCGCCATCGGCGAGTTCACGAAGACGGGCAGCTCGGGGATGCGGCCGGCGTGCAGCAGTTCGGTGAGGGCCTGCAGCACCACTTCGGTCCGGTCGACCGCGAAGGCCGGGATGAGGATCGAGCCACCCCTGCGGGCGGTGCGGCGGATCAGGTCGGCAAGGGCCTCGTGCTGCTGGCCGGCAGGCTCTTGGTGCTCGCGGTCGCCGTAGGTCGACTCCACCAGCACGAACTCGGCGCCCGGCGGGATCTCACGCGAGCGCAGCACGGGGTGGTCGGCCCGGCCGAGGTCGCCGGAGAACAGCACCGAGGTGTCCGGGGTGGCCAGCCGGATGCTGGCCGCGCCGAGGATGTGCCCCGCGCGGGTCCACCTCGCCAGGCACCCGCCGGTGAGGTCGACGTCCTCGTCGTAGTCGACGATCCGGAACCGGCCGAGCGTGCGCTCGACGTCCGCCTCGGTGAACAGCGGCAACGGCGGGTCGTGCCTGGAGTAGCCGTGGGCGGCGGCGTGCTCCGCGTCCCGTTCGGCGAGGAAGGCCGAGTCGCGCAGCACGATCTCGGCGAGCTGGCAGGTGGCCTCCGTTGCGAGTACCTCGCCGCCGAACCCGTCGCGGACCAGGACCGGGAGGTAGCCGACGTGGTCGGTGTGGGCGTGGGTGAGCAGCACCTTCTCGATGCTGTCCGGCGGTACCGGGAAGGGTTCCCAGTTGAGCCGGCGCAGGTCCCGCTCGCCCTGGAAAACCCCGGCGTCGACGAGGATCCTGCGGTCGTCGTGGGTGATGAGGAACTTCGAGCCGGTGACTGTGCCGGCTCCGCCGATGAACGTCAGGCTGGTTGCCATACCCCCAGCGTTGCGCAAACTCGGTGCCGCGGTAGGGAGACTGGAATTCTCCCTTGCCGACCGGACCGGTTCCAGCAACGATGGAGCCGCGACTTGAGCAGTTGCGCTGTTTTGTGAGATCACCTGCGCGCCAATTGGGCCGGTCCTAACCTCTCTGCATCCGGGCCCAGCGCTCGCACCCCTTAATGCCTTTCGGAAGGTTGGCCACCTTGTCCCCGCACCGCCGCATCCTGCTCGCAACCATCGCCCTTGCGCTGGCAGTGCCCACCGTCGCAACGGCCGCCCCGACGCCGCCCGACCACCTCACCACGACCCGGCCGAGGGGCGCGGTCAACTCCGCTGTCCGGCCGCGGGTGCTGGACGGCGAGGCCAGGATCAGCGTCATGGTCCAGCTGGCGGGCGATCCGGTCGCCGTCGCTGAGGCCAGGTCCGGCCGGTCCTACACGAGCGCAGACCGCAAGCGCGTCAAGCAGGACCTCCGCAAGGCGCAGGACGCTGTGGCCGGCGCGATCGTCGCTAGGGGCGGCAAGGTGCTGTCGCACCTGCAGTCGGCCTACAACGGCATGCGGGTGCGGATCTCCCGCGCCAAGGCCGCAACCCTTGCCGAACTGCCCGGGGTGGTCGCGGTGCACGCGATCACCCCCAGGACGATCGACAACGCCAGGTCGGTGCCCTACCTCGGGGTCCCGCAGGTCTGGGAGGACACCGGCTACACCGGCAAGGGCGTGAAGGTCGCGATCATCGACACCGGCATCGACTACACCCACGCCGACTTCGGCGGGCCCGGCACCGCGGAGGCCTTCGAGGCTGCCAGCGCCGGCTCGAGCGAGGCACCCGACCCGGACCTGTTCGGTCCGGCGGCCCCCCGTGTCAAGGGCGGCTACGACTTCGTCGGCGACGACTACGACTCCGCAGCCGACCCGGACTCCCCGGCCCTCGTGCCGCAGCCGGACTCCAACCCGTTGGACTGCAACGGCCACGGCACCCATGTGGCCGGGACTGCCGGCGGCAGCGGTGTCACCTCCGAGGGCACGACCTACGCCGGCCCGTACGACTCGGCCACCCCGACCACCGGCTTCGAAGTCGGCCCTGGCGTGGCTCCGGAGGTGGACCTGTACGCGCTCCGGATCTTCGGTTGCGAGGGGGCGAGCGAACTCACCACCGACGCCATCGACTGGGCCGTCGATCACCAGATGGATGTCATCAACCTCTCCCTCGGTGGCGCTTTCGGTCGTTCCGACGACCCGGACGCTGTCGCGGCAGCGAACGCCGTCGGCGCCGGCGTGGTCGTGGTCGCCTCCTCCGGGAACGCCGGGCAGAGCCCCTACCTCACCGGCTCGCCGGGGGCAGGCGAGGGCGTGATCTCGGTCGCGGCCGTTGACAGTGCCGGCACCCTGCCGGGCGCTGACCTGGAGCTCGGGGACGAGACGATCCGGGCGATCAACGCCAACGGGGCCGACCTGCCCACCGGCGACCTCACCGTCGTCAGCCTGGCCGGCGGGCAGACCGGTGACGACGCCCTCGGCTGCTCGGTCGCAGCGTTCGAACGGGCCGGCATCTCCGCCGACCCGGACGCCCCGGCCCAGATCGCCGTCGTCGACCGCGGCGTCTGCGACAAGGTGGCCAAGGCTGCCTACGGCCAGGTGGCCGGGGCCGAGGCCGTTGTGATGATCGACAACACCACCGACCCGTTCCCGGCGTACGAGGGCCAGGTCACCTACCCGGTCGACGGCGTGCCGGTCGAGGTGACCATCCCGTTCCTCGGCGTCCCGGCCTCCTCAGGGCCGGCGCTGGTCGCCGCAGCCGGGCAGACCCTGACCCTCTCCGCAGCCGAGGTGCCGAACCCGGAGGCCCGGCGCTACGCGCCGAACTCCTCGGCCGGACCCGTCAACGGGGACTCGGGCCTGAGCCCCAGCATCTCCGCCCCCGGGGTGCGGATCGCCTCCGCCGGAATGGGTAGCGGTACCGGTGCAGCTGTCTACACCGGTACTTCGATGGCCGCACCCCACGTCGCCGGGGTCGCAGCGCTCGGGGTCCAGGCCCACCCGGGGTGGGCGGCGCAGGATGTTGCAGCAGCTGTCGTCAGCACCGCCGACCCGGACCGCGTGAGCGGCTACAAGGTGACCAGCGGTGGCGGCCTGGTCGACGCCCGGCAGGCCGTGACCACCCGGACCTTCGCTACCGGGGACACCTTCCGCACCGAGTCCGGGAAGGCCGCCGAAGCCACCTTGAGCTTCGGTTTCGCCGAACCGATGAAGGCCTTCGTCGGTACCCGGGTGCTCACCATCCACAACCGCAGCAACCGGGCGGTCACGTACCGCCTGAGCCGGGAGAAGGCGACTGCGCAGGGCAAGTCCCGGGTCCGGTTCAGCAACAGCGTTGTCCGCGTGCCGGCCGGCGGCAGGACCAGGGTGTTCGTGACCCTGGTCGCGCCGGCGGCAGCCGTCGGCTCTTCCCTCGTCGCCGGTGACCAGTCGGGGTTCCGGGAGGTGTCCGGCAACGTGCTGATCACCTCTGCCGAAGGCACCCTGCGGGTGCCGTTCCTGCTGGTGCCGAGGGCGCAGGCGAACGTCGAGGCCGATCTGCGCTGGTCAAGGGCCGGTGCCCTGACCTCTGCCTCCGCGAATGCCAGGCCGTTGGCCCTCAGCGTCCGCCTCTCGAACCGGTCCGGCGCGCTGGCGGCCGTCGCCGACTTCTACACCTGGGGACTCGCCGACGCCAGGGACGTCGGCCGGGCCTCCGGCGGTGGCGGGTACGACCTGCGGGCTGCCGGCGTGCAGGCCTGGGACTCCGACCGGGGCAAGGTACTCGTCTTCGCAGTGAACAACCACGACAGGTGGTCGACAGCAGCGACGCAGGAGTTCGACGTCTCCGTCGACGTCGACCGGGACGGCGCTGCCGACTTCGTGGTCTTCAGCTACGACTCCGGCGCGATGTACACGGGCCAGTTCAACGGCGTGACCGAGGTCTTCGTCCTCGACCTCGCCACTGGCGGGCTGCAGGCCGCCGGCTACCTCGCGGTTGCGCCGACCGACAGCAGCACCATCCTGCTCCAGGTGGACGCGGCCAGCCTCGGGCTGTCGGCGGACTCCGGGCCGTTCAGCTACACGGTGAACAGCTACACCATCGAGGACGGCGCGGCGGGCGACGGGTTCTCCGGCTGGGCCGCCTACGACCCGTGGGCCAAGGCGGTCTCCGACGGTGACTACCTGACGGTCGCGCGCAACGGCCGGGAGACGGTCGGGGTCACAGTGGATCGGGGAGAGTTCGGAGCCCAGTCGCCGAAGGGCGTGATGGTGGTGGTGTTCGACAACGCCTCCGGTCGCGACGAGGCGCTGCTGCTGGGAATCGGCTGACCCGGCCGTCGTGCCGGTTCAGCGCTCGCACAGCTTCGGCGTGTCCGAGCGCCCGAAGCGGTAGTCGTACTGGGTGCCGTCCACCCGGACCAGCACCTGCAGGCCCGGCACCAGGGCCTGGGTGTAGCTCTGGCCAGGCACCGGGCAGCCGAGCGACCCGTCGTTCCAGGTGACCGACCGGGAACTGACCAGGCTCACCGAGTCGGTCGGCACGCCCCGGCCGGCGAGGTCGGCCAGGATCGCGGCCCAGCGTTT
>JADLEH010000048.1 GCA_020846255.1 Propionibacteriaceae bacterium | reverse complement strand
GCTGTTTCTATGAACTCAGGTTCGTGAACCTGGTTTGTTGATCGGTTGGGCGTTGTTGCTGGTGTTGTCAGTTGTGCGTCTGGATGGATGGATTGTGATGATTGGTCGCTGACAGTGACGGTTTGGCTGTAGGGTCGACGTATGCTCGCCTGTGGTGAAGCTGGTGCGTGATGGCGTTGGTCCCTGTCCGGGGTGGCGCGGGGTCGGACCCGGTCCTGTCGAGCGCGGACGATGTCGCCGACTTCGAGCAGGAAATCGTCGACGAGTACGCGCTGGCGATGGCCGCCGCTGGGTTGAACGATGCCTACATCGCCAGCAGCCGGGCGATGGTGGTCGAGTTCGCCAGGTCGTTGACCGGGCCGCTGTGGGAGGCCACGTATGCCGATGCGGACCGGTTCCTCGCCGAACAGCGCCGCAGCGGCCTGGCTGTCTCGACCCGGGCCGGTAAGGCGCGGACGCTGTCGCGGTTCTATGAGTTCGTGATCGCCCGCTACGAGGGCCCGATCCGGCGCGCTACCGGGGTGTTGGTTGAGCAGCCGATCGATGTGTTCAACCGGCAATCCGCAGCGGCGTACGCCGAGGTGCGGGTGCCGCCGACCGATGCCGAGATCGACACCCTGTTCAGCGCGTGGCGTGCCGGGGTGTCCCAGGCACGCAAGTACCTGCCCGCGGCACGGGACTACTTCGCTGCCTCGCTGTGGCGACGGGTCGGGTTGCGGATCACCGAGACGGTGATGCTCGACATTCGTGACTGGCGGCCCGATCTGGGCGGGTTCGGAAAGCTGCATGTCCGGTTCGGTAAGGGATCGCGCGGGCACGGGCCCAAGCCGCGGCTGGTGCCGGCGATCAACGGGGTCGCCGAGCTGATCGACTGGTGGCTGGCCGAGGTCAGGCCCCATTATGGGTCGGACTGGGCCGACCCGGACGCGCCGCTGCTGCCCTCTGAACGCTACGACCGGCGTCTGGACCGGTGCGGACGGGTCGGGGCCAACGCGTTGCGGCGCGGCTTGGCGATCCAGGTCAACCAGTGGCTGCCCACCTGGTCGGGACGGATGACCCCACACGTGTTGCGGCATTACTGCGCCTCCTCGCTGTACCTGGCCGGGATGGACCTCAAAGCGCTGCAGGAACTCCTGGGCCACCAGTGGCTGTCGACCACCTCGGGCTACATCCACGTCCGCAGCGACCACATCGAGAAGGCCTGGCACACCGCCAACCAGCGGGTCGCGACCCGTCTGGCCGCCACCGGAACCAAGGAGTGAACTGATGCAGTGGAACCTGCGGCTACGGGCCGCCGAACGCGGGATCTGGAAGTCCACCCACATGCGCCGGCTGCTGGCCGAGGCAGGGCTGGAAATCAGCGCCGGGAAGATGTCGTCGTGGTGGGCATCCAGCCCGCCCAGCATGCGCCTGGAGGAATTGGACGTGCTCTGCACGGTCCTGGCCTGCACCCCCAACGACCTGCTCAGCCCCGAACCGGCCAAGGTCGCCGCCCGCCGGCCCGCCCCGGCCGAGACCGAACCGGTGGTCACCGCGATCGGCACGAGCGTGAAGCCCAGGTTCAACAAGCCCCGGTCGACACCGCCGGTGTAGGCGTGCCCGCACCCGGCGCCGAGGCACCGCTGCGGATGCCGCCTATGTGCATCGGCTGCGGGCTCCGCCGGGTCGCCTGGACCCGGCCCCGCGTCGACTACTGCTACAACTGCCTTCCCGGCGGCCCGTTCACCCCACCCGCATGCCGCAGCTGCGGAAGCACCGGCGACTACTTCAGCCAGGGCCTGTGCGGCACCTGCCACCCCCGAAGCCCCGAACACATCGACTCCTGCAGGGGCTGCCTGGCCTGGGGCGTCTACCCCAGGTACCGCTGGCTGTGCTGGTCGTGCCGCACCTGGGCCCGCTTCTACCCCGAAGGGACCTGCCCCTACTGCGGCCGGACCTCCCGGATCGGCGACTCCGGCGCCTGCCGGCTGTGCTACGAACAGGCCCGCATGCTCCAACAGCCCGGCAGGCCCCTCGACTTCGCCACCGCCAACGCCGGCGGCCAGCAGCTGTTCTTCGCCAACCTCGTCGACAGGCGGATCCCCGCACCGGTCCCGCCACCCAACCCGGGCTGGCGCAAACGGCTGCGGAACTACCAGCCCTACGACCCGGCAACCAGCTTCGACGACCACGCCTGGATCCAGGAGCCGCTGTTCGACGCCGTCCCCGACCCGGCGGCGGTCCGGCGGGCCGCCCTGGTCGCCGACAACGACCTGACCCGCTACTGCGCCGCGATCGTCAACACCCACGCCGACCGGTACGGCTGGAGCACCCGACAACGCCTCAGCGTCATCCACTCCCTGCGCGTCCTGCAAACCCTGCGACCCACCCCGACCGCGAAGATCCGGGCCAGCGAAGTCCTCGGGCTGCGCCACTTCGGCGGCACCACCATCTCCACCATCGACGTCCTCACCGATGCCGGCCTGCTCATCGAGGACATCCCCACCCGGCTCGAGACCTACTTCACTACCAAGACCGGCGACCTGCCGCCCGCCATCGGCGAGCAGCTCCAACACTGGATGCACATCCTGCTCGCCGGCTCCCGCCAAGCCCCCCGCATGGCACCCCGCGACCCCAAGACCGTCGAGAACTACATCCGGGCCATCACCCCGGCCCTCCACGCCTGGATCGATACCGGCCACCAGACCTTCGCCGAGATCACCCGCGACGACATCACCGCCGCCATCACCGCCCAGCCGCCCGTCTACCGGGCCATGACCCTGGCCGCGCTGAAGACCCTGTTCAAGGTCCTCAAGAGCCGCAAGCAGGTGTTCGCCGACCCCACCAAAGGGCTGCCAGCCATGCCCGTCGCCACCAACCTGCCCCTCCCGCTCGACACCGCCGCCATCCGGCAAGCGCTCAACTCCCCCGACCCCGCGATCGCCCTCGCCGTCGCGCTGGTCGGCTTCCACGCCCTGACCGTCCTGCAACTGCGCCGCTTGCAGCTCACCGACATCGTCGACGGCCGGCTCCACCTCGACAGCCGCGACATCCCACTCGCCGCCCCCGTCCGCACCCGACTCGCCGCCTGGCTCGACCACCGCAACCGAACCTGGCCCGGCAGCATCAACCCCCACCTGCTGATCAACCGCAAGACCGCGCCACGGCTCAGCCCGATCGGCGGCACCTACCCCTGGAAGGGCACCACCGTCCGGCCCCAAGCCCTGCGCGAAGACCGGATCCTGCACGAGATCCACGCCACCGGCGGTGACGTCCGCCGCCTGTGCGACCTGTTCGGCCTCACCGTGGGCGGAGCCACCCGCTACCTGGCCACCATCGAGCACCCCGGCCTCGCCCGGGACCACCAGGTTCCCCGAATCTGAGCATCGGTCTAGGCTCCCCGTGCCGGGAAGCTCCAAGTTCGCGCCGAAACCGTCAACATTCATGCGAACTTCTAACCAGCCGATTCCAAGGCGGAGTTCGTCCAGACCAGGCGCCTCTCCACGGGCGCCAGCACGGTGAGGACTTTGAACAACTGCTCGCCCACGATCCACAGGGCGCGTCCGGGGGCTTGGCGGCACCAGTCGGTGACGATGTCGACGGCAATGTCGGGCAGTCCTAGAAGGAGGCGGAGTTCCTCGGCGACGGCGGCGTCCTGTCCGTGGAGGATCTTGGTGTCGGCCAGGTGCAGCATGTCCTTGGCGATGGCCGCGGCCTGGGAGCCGGCGTCGCCGACGCTGACCAGATCGGACGGCTTGTGGGCCAGCGCGAACTGGATGTCGCCGTCCCGGCGCGACAGCCGCAGGTCGGCGTCGAAGCTCTTCACCGCGTCGACCCCGAGCCTCAGCTGTTTCCACGACTCGTCGCGGACCACGATCCGCAGGTCGCCCTGCGCGGCGGTCTCCCGCATTGCCCGCCCCCACGAGTTGAGGCACAGCAGCGCCATGCCGACGGCTTCGTCACCGAGGGCTTCCAGGCGGGACAGGGACAGCGACTGAATGGGTGCGGCCCAGTCGAGTGCGATGGTGGTGTGGCTGTCGAACAGACCTTTGAGACTGCCACCGACCAGTTGACCGAGCGCGTCTCGGAGCAGCCGGGTGGAGTCCAGGAAGTGGCGGGTGGAGGCGTAGCGGCAGGTGGTGACCAGTTCGGCGGGTGGTTCGTCGAGCAGGTGCCACAGTGCTGGGATGGTGGTCTCGACCAGCCGGGTGTTCCCGGCCGTCTTGCCGGTGAGGAGCTTGAGGGCTGCGTCGACGGCGGTCTCCTCCGACGGCCCGAACGGCACCGGGGCCTGTCCGATCTTCGCCGAGCCGACCAAGCCCCGGATGAGGGTGAGCCAGCGGGCGAACACGATCGCCGAGCGCCGCTGCGCCTCGGCCGCGCCGAGTTGGTTCCAGCCTTGGCCGAGGGGGCCGAACTCGAGCGGGTTGATCCGGGCGGACAGGCCTTGGCCGATCGCGATGGGTTCGACGCCCAAAGCGCGGCACAGGGTTTCGTACTCGTCCTTGGGGTCGCCCAGGATGAGCGCCTTGTAGCCGAAGCCGAGCATGCGCAGCACGAATGCCTTGGCGGTGGCGGACTTGCCCATGCCGGGTTTGCCGAAGGTGAACATATTCGGGTTGCTGACCGGGATGGTCGGGTCGAGGACCCAGCCGTTCGGGTCGGCGTAGAAGCTGGCACGGGAGAAGAAGTCGATTCCCATCTGGGCGCCGCGAGGCGGCAGGCCGGGGCTGGTGACGAACGGCCACAGCACGGGCGCCTGGTCTGAGGCCATCCGCCACACCGAGACGGGTGCATTCGCCGGCGACCAGCCCCGGCCTGGTTGGCGGCGGCCCCGGCGGGGCACCGGTTGGAACAGGCGGGCTTCCCGTAGGCGCGGCTCTGCACCCGGGACGGTGGGCAGGTCGTGGCCGAAGTCAGCCAGTAGCCGCCCTACCCCGCGTCCAGGTGACGTGCTGCTGCGGCGGTTCACTGCTCGGACTTCCGGTCAAGCCCGATGCCGAGCGGCAGGTTGGCGGCGGCGAAGCCGGCGTCCTGGGCGAGGTCGAGCCGGAGTGGGGCGAACCCAGCTCGTCGGATGGACGCATCCAGGCGGCGTCCGAACTCGGCGATCCGCAGGGTCCGGGGGACGGTGACGCACGCGACGGCGTAGGGCCGGACGAGCGCGTTGCCGGTGGCGAGCTTGGCGTCCAGACCGCGGGTGCGGGCGATCAAGGTCTGGTCCTTGGCGCGGGTCTTTACCCCGGCCCGGTTGCGCAGGGTTTCGGCCATGTCGGCGCTCCATTCGGCGTTCTGGGTCTGCCGGTCGGCGACCGATTGGGCCAGGATCGGGAACACGACGACCACGGACCGGCGTTCGCCCGGCTCGGTCGGCACCAGCACTGGCGCGAGTGCACCGAGCACGGCCCCCTTGGCGGGCAGTTTCAAGGTGTCCGAGACCGACTGCCATGCGTCGTGGCTGTAGTGGCGCACGGTCAGGTCCGCCCCCGATGGGCCGGCCTGGGCCCAGGGGACGTCGGCGTTCACCGTTGCGTCTGTGTCGTGGGCCGCGAGCGCGTCGATGATGCCGGCCCTGTCGCCCGGCGCGAACCCGGTCCGGACGGCCACAGCGAGCTGGGGTGAGGTGAGCCAGGACACGGTGCTGATCCGCATGCCGGTGCGTAGCTGAGCTTCGACTTCGGCCATTAGCATCGCCATCGCCCGGGCGCGGGCGTCGACGCCGCGGCCGAACTCCTTGGCTTCCCGGGCCAGCCGATCTTCGGGCACCACGATCGTGCAGAACGCCTCCGTGCGGACTGATGCCTGCGACAACGTGGCGGCCAGTTGCCCGTTGACCGCCTTTGCCAGCGAGGGGGCGGTGGCGGGTTGATGGCGGGTGAGCCACTGGTCGCGTTCGGCGCCGTCCTCGGGAACCGACCGGACCAGGAACAGCACCTCGGAGATCAGTTCGGTGCGGGCGCAGGCGTTCAGCAGTGTGGTCAGGCCGCGCGCTTGGCTGTCGCGCTCGAGGCCGTCGGCGAGCGCCAGGCCAGGGTGGGTGATCGCAGCGGTCGCCGCCCACACCCGGTTGGCGTTGTCCTGGATGATCGCGACCCGGGTGTTCGCTGGCCCCTGCGGCGGTCCGTCGTGGATGCTCATCCCGGCGACGATCCCGGGGAGGTCCGGCTCGGCCGGTTCTTCTCCTTGTCCGGTCGCGGTTTTGGATCGCCACCGCGACCAGCGCAGCGCCGTCGCGGCGAGGTGGGCGACGGAGGCGATCAGCCAGCCGGTCGCCGACCGTCCCCGGATCGGGACCGCGACCAGCCCAACCACCAACAGCCACGCGAGGATCAGCCCCGCCACGACTGCCCACTGGTGCCGCTGGAACGCCCAGAGGGCGGGCGCGGCGGCGACCACGAGGGTGATGAGTTGCCCGCCGCTGAGCCCGAAGAACAGGCCGCTGCGGTCCCGTGTGTAGTCGCCATACACCGTTGCCACGATCGTCTCCCTTCCCTGCTACAGAGCCACCACGGCGACCTCTGCCGCCTCTACACCCGCACCACCGGCGCCGGCTGGACCGCCGACACCTGATGGCGCCGCGGGGTACTGCTGCCATGCGCCGGCGGTTGCGCCGTAGTCGGCCGGTGGGCCGCCGAGCGGATCGGGTGCCGGCGATTCGCCACTGCCGGTGGGCGCTGGTCCGGGGTCGGCGGGCTGGTTGTCGGTGGCGTTGGCTTCCCGGTTGGCTCGGGCGGCCGGGTCACCGGTGCCGCCTTGGTAGTCGGGCTGGTAGGTGTTGTGGCCGACGCCTGCCTGGTTGGTGAGGTCGGTGAACATCGATGTGCCGGCCGCGCCTACCGTGGTGATCGCACCCAGGCCAGCGGCCAGCCCGGCCCCGATCGGGCCCAGGAAGCTGGCGCCCTGCTGCACCGCGCTGGTGACGCGGGCGGTGGTGGCGGCGTCGGCGCTCGCCTCGCCGGCCGACTGGCTGCCGGTCGACTGGTTCGCTGTGCCGTCCGCCCCGGCCGTTGCGTTGCCGTTCAGAAGGCCCTGCAGGCCGCCCATCGCGGCCAGCCCGGCCCGCATCGACGCACCGGAGGACGTGCCCGGGTCGACGAAGGCGAGCAGCTTGAACAGGGCGACCGGGCACACCACGGCGATGCTGATCAGGATGATCGCGGGCAGCGCGGTGCCGACCGAGGCCTCCACTGACCCTGCTTTCCCGGACGCGGCGCCGGTGGCGAACTTCATGCCGACCCCGGTGACGATCACGACCAGCAGGGGGGTGAACGCGGCCACGTGGAACCAGCGGAACGCCTTCCAGAACCAGGCCCGGGTGCCCTCGTTCACCAGCCCGGCGGCGGTGATCGGGCCGGTCGCGACCAGCACCATCAACGCCGCATCGCGGGCCAGGATCACCAATAGGTGCCCGATCGCGGCGATCCACATCAGCAGCCCCATCAAACCGAGCACGGTCGCCAAGCCGGCGTCGGTGACCTTCTTCACGTCGAAGGACGTCCACGGCTCCCACGAGTTCCAGGTTGTGACGCCCATCACCTGCTCCATCACCGCCCGGGTCAGCCCGCCGGCCGCGGTGGTGATCGCGACGGTGTAGGCGATCCAGCCGCCGGTGACCACCAGGAACTGGCCCATCCCGACCCCGGCCCGGGCCAGCCCCTTGCCGTCGTGCCGGCCGGCGGCGATCCCGAGCTGAACCAGGAACATGACCAGCACCATCACCCCGGCCAGCCAGAACGTGACCTGGTACAGGTCATGCGCGGGCCCGTCGGCGGACAGATCGGGGGTGAGCCAGGCGTCCATCCACGACAGCACCAGCCGCAGCACCCACAGCCCCGCGTTCCACACGCTCAGCCACGCCGCGGTCCAGGCGTCGGTGACGATCTGGGCGGCGACAGAGCCGAGCTGGCTGAACGGGTCCCACGGCATCAGCGCACCTCCCCGTCGCGCCAGGCCAGCCAGCCCGCGGCGACCGCAGCGTTCGATCCCGGCCACGCGGACGGGGCTGGTGCGGGTTCGGCACCGGTGGCGACCTGCCAGCGTCCCTCGACCCACTGCATCCGGGAGCACAGGCCGTACCCCATGCGGGACTCGGCCGTGATCCACGCCTGTACGTCCAGCAGCACGCAGACCACCGCCCAGTCCGGCCCGTCGCTACCCTTCACCAGCCCGGCCGCCGGGGCCGCCGACACGACCGTGGTGAGGTCCTTCTCGTCCCCGGCCTGGCGGGCGGCGGCCAGGAACGAGGTCACGTTCCGGGTAAGGGTCCACCGCTCGAACCCCGGCCCGCCGGGCGGCACCCACGCGGCATGGACCTCGCGGGTTCGGGGCAGGCTCATCGACTCCAGCACCGTCTGCGCGATCGCGGCCCACTGGCCGACAGCGCCCTCGGAGGTGTGGGGAAAGCCGGACGGGACGCCGGCCGGGCCGTCGAGGATCGACGGCTGCGGCACCACGATTGACGCCGCCGGCGTTGTTGCCGGATCAGGATGGAACGGGGCTTGTGAATCGACCGCCGGCATGGCCGCTGCGGCGATGTCGTCCCGGCTCGGCTGGTCGGCGGCCGTCAGAGTTTCGTGCGGGCCGGTTGCGACCGGGGCCGGCGGCCCGTCATGCACGACGGCACGCCAGACGGCCAGCCCGCCGCCCACCACAGCGACGACGACGGCCAGTGCGAGTCCGCCGAGCATCAACTGGAGACGGACCCGGCTCCACGGGGCTGCGTCGACCACGGCTCGTCGGTTGCGGGTGCGGAACATCCTGGCCGCCTCAGATGCAGCCGTTGCCGAGGATGCCGTCCACGATGCCCGGCGCGACGACGTAGGCGATCGCCGCGACGATCACCATCACGATGCCGACGATGCCCATCTTGGTAGCGTGCGGCATGTTCACGATCCGCCCGGCCACCAAGGCGGCGATCGCGATGACCAGCCCGAGGAAGAACACGATCCCCACACCCCAGAGCACGTAGCCCATCACGTCGTCGGCGTACTTCTGGGCCCCCGGCGGCGCCTTCGGACAAACCTCCAGCGGGATCACCCACGGGACGACCGCCCCGACCAGGTGGGAGACAGCAGCAGGGAAGATGCTCATCGGAGTCCTTTCGTCAGGGTGAGCAGGGACGAACAGCCGGTCCTGATCGATGCCGGCAGTGGTTCAGCGCTCAGCCCGTTGACCGCCAGGGTGGGGTTGTGTGGGAGTCCGATCAGCCGGCCTTCGGCGCGTAGGGCCCGCCCGTGGGGCCCCAGTGCACGTTCGACGTCCCGCGGCCACCGCTTCCGCACGCCGACCACGGCGGCAACCAGACGGCCCTGGCCGAGTAGATCCGCGGCCGCTTCCAGTCGACGGAGCCCGGGCACGGTCGGCCGGGCCACGACCACGACGCCCGCCTGGCTGCGGACGAGCTCGCCGAGCCACCCGTCGCTGGAGGCCAGCAGGTCGACGTCCCAGCCGCAGTCCACAACCGTGAGCGGCGAGCTCCCCGGTGAGGGCGGTGGACACGCGGCGGGGCGTCCGATCCGGTCGCTGCATCGCTCGATCAGCACCGATCCCCGAGAACCCCGGACCCAGCCGTCGCTCGTGACCCCCAGCTCAGCGGAAGCGGCTGCAGCCAACCCGGACGCGGCCGCTGTGCAGCACTCGACCACGCGCGCATCGCCGGCGGCGTCGGCCAGACCGAGCGCCACCGAAGAGGCGCCGGCGCCGCCATGGCAGCCGACCACTACGACCACTTGCTCACCAGGGGCCGAAGTCCACGTCGCCGCGCCATCGCCAGCCGGCGCGGCGCGGTGGCGACCGGTGCGGAACTCGCCGCTCAGGGCGGCTTGGTAGGCACGGGTGAGCTCGTCCACCGCGACGACGCTGATCACTTTCCGACCGCCAGCGCAGCATGTCGCTGAGCGACGGCTCGCCGGAGATCCGCCGGACTCAGCGCAGCCAATTGCCGCTTGGCCTGCTGAATCGCCTGCAGACGGCGCACGGTCGCGGCGAGCTGGTCGATCACGTCCTGCTCGCTGGCGATTTGATCGAACAGTCGAGCGACGTCGTCGCGATCCCCACTCATGTCTCCGCCCCCTTCTCGGGTTCACCCCCTTAAGCCGGCGGAGGGTGCCGATCCGGACAGATGGATCAGCGGAAATACGAAGCGCGGAGTGCAACCCAAGTGGCCCGCGCACGAGCCCGCCGGATGTTCGCCCCGCCGAATTACGACCGCTGGCTGCCCGTCCGAACGGAGGAACCCATCGCGCCACGACGCCTGGGTAGGCTCGTCGACGACAGGCAGAAGGCCACACACCGAGGAGCAGCCCACGCATGGACCGGGATGCCATCACCTCCGCGGTACAGGGCCAACTGGACGGCGTGCGTGATCTCGCCGGCCGCTTGACCCCCTTGGATCGGGCACGCTTCACCAGGGAGCTGGTGCGGGCTGTGTATGACGCCGTCAAGTTCGACCCGCTCCTTGGGGGCACGCTGTTTGGCGGCGCTGACCGGGAACTCGAAGGGCTGGCGGCCATCGGGGACGCCGCGGAAAGCTGGTGCGCCTTCTTGACTCAAGAGCAGATCGAGGGCCTGCGGGGCACCGACTGACGTTTCAAGAGCCAGGCCCCGGGTCGCCTAGCTGAAGTGGGAATCGCGCCCAGCCTCAGCTGGCTTGGTTGGCTCGTTCCAGCCAACGGTGCGCCCTGAGGATCGCGTCGTTTCGACTGGAAAGGTCGATCGACTCGCCTGCGGCGTCCCTCCATCTGACGACGTTTCTGGCGATGGCAGCCGCCTTGGCGCCCTCACCGTTCTTCGCGGCGATGGCTGCGAGGTCGAACTGTGTGGTTGCGTCTGAGGGCGCGGCGAGCACTGCCAGTTCGGAGGCAGCCCTGGCCCGTTGAGTCTCGCCAGCTTCCAACGCGATGGTGGAGACGATGTGGGCGACGTCGACGATGCTGCACAACAGGTATTGGTCGAGCGGGTTCCCGGCGAGCCAGGCGCCGCCGCGGGCCCGGATTCCGTCGTAGGGGGCTCCGTTGACGAGCCGGAGCGCGGTACACAAGTCGTCCAACCCGTCGCGGCCGCGCGCTTGGCCTCTGAGCCGGAGGCGTTTGAACAGCTCGGCGTCGCAGAGCAGGTCTTCGATGAGATAGAGCCCCACTCCGCGTTCGATCGCGAGGCGATGTTCCGTAGCCCCGGGGAGGAACTTGCGACCGGTTTTCGGGTTGTCCCCGAGCCAAGCTCGGACGATGGACATGTCCTGCCGGACCCGGCCGTCGGTGATGCCGAGGGCGTCCGCGACTTCCTGGGTGGTGGCGCCGCCCGGCCGGGTGGATAGGTAGGTGACGGCTTCGATGCAGGCCGGCATGCGGTCGATCGCTTTGGAGGCTGATCCGCCGGTGCCGAGCCGCACCTTGGCCGGGCCGAGCACTCTCAGTCGGGGCCGGGTGCAGGAGGCGGACCACCAGTCGGCGAGGTCGGCGTCCAGGGTGGGGTCGCTGGCTTCGATCCGCTCGGCGATCTTGGCGGTGACCTTCGGGGCGAGTTCGGCCAGATCCTGGGCGGTGTTGGCGGTTTCGTTCACGTAGACCGGGTCGGGTTCAGGGAGCACGGAGGCCGCTTGGGGGTCGTCGCTGTCGCGCGGGATGGTCACCTCGGTGCGGGCGGCGCCGGCCTCGTCGCAGAACTGGTTCCAGTCGCTGCGGGCCGGATCGTCGACCACGGGCATCTCAGAGTCGTCCAAGTTGCGGCCGGCCGAGATGAGGGCGACGCAGCCGTGGGCTTCGTCCTCGGTGAGCCCGTTCGCGACCAGGTCCAGGCCGAGCGCCGGCACCCGGACGCGTCCGTTGTCGGTGAGCCGGATCTCCATCCCGACCGATGGCTGGTCCGTGGCGACGAGCAGCACCGCGGTTGCAGTGCGTCCCTTCTGGTCGGTGACCAAGCGGGTGAGGACGTCGAGGTGGTCGGCGCCGGTGGCGGCGCTGATCAGCAGCCGGCTGTCCCACAGGTCCTCCCCGGCATAGGTCACCCTGGCCCTTTCGAGCGTCGATGCTTCAAGCGTGGTGAGCCGGTCGGCGGTGGCCACGGCGTCGCGGACGCGATTGGCGATGACGGCGGGTTCGGTGTGGAAGTGGATGCGGTCGGGGGCGAGGCCGGGTAGTTCGGAGCAGATGCCGAGGCAGTCGATCTCGACGTCGCGTGACCACGGTGAGACGGCGAGTTCGGTGGTGAGGTAGCGGGCCAGGTCGTGGCTGTACAGCGGGTCGCCGGTGAGGGTAGCGACTCCGATGGTTTCGAGGTTGACCAGCCGCCAGCCGGCGGTGTCGCGTCCGAGGGTGACCAGTTGCGGCCAGGGCGGAGCCCCGTCCTCGACGAGCGGGCCGGCCTGGTCGAGGTCGGCGTTGACGGCGATCCGCCAGATCTGGCGCGCGCCGCCGTCGAGGCAGGTCCACACCGGCGGCAGGTCGGTGGGGCCTGCGAATCGTGCGGTGAGGTGGTCGGGGTGGGCGTCAACGCCGACCAGGACGGGCACTGGCTGCTTCGCGTTGGTGAGGGTGGCGGTGGTGCGGCGCAGCACTTCGTCGATGAGCAGCACCAGGGCTCCGGCGGGTCGGCCTTCGCGGATGAGGGTCTTCTCCACCGGGATCGTGTCGGTTGGCGCGGTGGCGATCATCCGTCCGGGTCGTCGGCTGCGGAACTGCGCGGCCCGGCGCCGGGTGAGGGTCAGCATCAGGCCGCCCGCCAGCAGCGCACCGGCTCCGGCCAGGCCGCCAAGCACCCACGCCGGGGTCTCGCTTTCCGGCGAGGCGTCCGCCGGTGCCGCGGCCGTTGTGGGCGCCGACTGCTCGTTGGGTGCGTTGGTCGGTTGGGTCCTCGCCGGGCTGCTCGGCTGCGGGTCCAAGGTCGGAGTTGGCACGCTGGGCGCTGCGGTCGAGGTGGCCTCGCCAGTCGACTTGCTCTCCTTGGCGGGTTTGGGATGTTTCGGGTGGTGGGCAGGGATGGTGATCTTCCAGGCGACGTCGATCTCGTCGGGGTCGGTGAGGTGCCGTCCGCCGGGCTGGACGGTGTGGGTGGAGGCCCGGAACAGCTTCGGGTAGTTGGCTGCCCGGCCGGTGTGTTCCAGGGCGATCTCGGAGAGGGTGTCGCCCTTCTTGACCGTGTAGGTGTGCGGCCGGTCGGCCTGCCCGTGGGCTTCTGAGGGCCTTCCGTGGGCAGGCACCCCATCGGCGGGGGCCTGGGGTGCGCCTGCGGCCTGCGCGACCGGCGGCGCTTCGATGCCGCTGGTGGTCAGGGTGGAGGTGGCGATGAACAGGACGGCTGCGGTGGCGACGAGCCGTCGCGCGAGCAGTTGCGGCACCGCAAAGCCCGGCAGATGGGGGATGGGTGCGCGCCGCAGCAGCCCGATCAGTTCGAGGAAGACGGCCACCGTGAGGATGGCCCAGGTGATCCAGCCGACGAGTTTGAACAGTGCCAGGGCGCTGGTGCCGTTGTCGGGGGTGGCGAGTGCCTGCCAGATGCCTTCTGGCGTCCAGGTGATGCTGAGCACACCGATGGGGGCGGCGGCGATCAGGAGCGCGGGCATGCCGACGACGATCGCGGCCAGGCCGAGCAGGGCGAGCAGTCCGCGCAGTTTGGCCAGCATCAGCGTTCCTTCCCTTCGAGGGCTTTGACGACCCGGACGCGGGCGGTGGCGGCGACGTGTTGGGTGCCGATCCCGATCGCTGACAGGAACACCGGCTCGTAGTCGGCGCTGACCTCGACGACCAGGTCGGTGCCGGATTCGATGCGTGCGGTGGCGGTCATGCCGGCGGCTTTGGCGTAGGCGATGGCGGCGGTCTTCGCGCGGGCGGCGGCGACTTCGACGTCTCCGCCGGTGCTGGTATAGACGTCAGCGTCGAGCTGCTGCCCGGCGGTGCGCGCGGCCTGGGCGGCGACGTCCCCGGCGAGGCGGGCGGTGTTGACTCGTCCGGAAAGGTCGACGGCGAGCCCGACGATCATGGTGAGGGCGGCCGCGATCAGGACCGTCCATACGGTGACGGCGGCGCCGCGTTCATCCCGCAACCGGCTTCGCATGATCATTTCCGCTCGCGGAACTGGTCGAGAGCGCTGACCGCGGCGTCTTCCACGGTCAGGGTGCCGCCGATGCCGGGGAGGCCAAGGTCTGCGACCGGGACCTCGCAGACCACGCGCACGGTGACCGTGGCGGGTGTCCCGACGGGCTTGGTGAACCCGGTGGTGTCGGCGACGACCCGGGTGGTGGCGCACGGGAGCTTCTGGTTGGCCAGGGTGGAGGCGGCGATCCGGGCGGCTGAGGCGCGGGCTTCGGGCTGGGTGCGGGCCAGGCTGGCGGCGCGGGCGGCGTCGAACGCGGCACTCTGGACAGCCTGCCGGGCGAGCACGAGGCGTCCGCCGAAGATCACCACGAGGATGAACGCCACCAGGACCGGGGCGACCATGGTGATCTCGACCGCCGCCGAGCCCCGCTCGTCACGCAAGCTGTGCTTGTTTCTACTCTCTTGAGTTCGATCAACCATCGCGGTCCCTCACTCGGCGTTCGATGTACTCGTGGGGTGGTGCGGGTGTCCGCTGGAAGCGCGACAGGATGTCAGGAATCCCGACCGCTTGGTGATATACATGACCGGCACGTTGGATTGGTGATCTGGAGGGGTGCTCATGAGCTTGGCTGTGGTGCGTTCGATCGACGCGCCTCGCCGACTGGCATCCCGGGCTGACGTTGACGAGTTCGAGCAGGAGATCGTCGACCAGCACGCGTTGGCGATGGTGGGTGCGGGGCTGAGCGACGGCTACATCGACGACGAACGCGCTGCGGTGATCGAGTTCG
>JADLEH010000047.1 GCA_020846255.1 Propionibacteriaceae bacterium | reverse complement strand
TTCGAGCTCTCCCCCGAACCGGTGGACCGAGCCTGGTACGGCCGGCTCGCGGCCATCTCCGGCGTCGCAGCCGACATCGGCGGGGTGCCGACCACCCACATCAACCACCTCACGCCGCGGGTGCTCGACATCGACGACCTTTACCGGCGGATGCAGGACCTGGGCATCACCATGATCGACGAGATCCAGGGCCCGCCGAAGTGGGCCGGGCCGGACGTGCTGCTGCGGCAGACCTCGTTCAAGGCCCTGGCCGAGCCGCGCCGCTTCCTCGAGCCCGACGGGAGCATCACCGACGGCGCACTCAGCGTCCGGTTCGGCGAGGTGGAGCAGCGCGGAATCGCCCTCACCCCTGCCGGCCGGGACCGGTACGACCGGCTGATCGTCGAGATCGACGAGCGGACGGCCGGGGCAACCGCTGCGGCTCGGGACGCGATCAAGGTCGAGGTCTGGCAGGCCAACTGGCCCACCGAGGAGACCGGCCTGCTGGCCAACGGCGAAGGCTTCTTCGAGTTCACGGCCGAACGCCGCGGCGCCGGCGACCCGCCCACAACGGTGACCGGGCTGGTCGAGGCCGGCTGGCTGGTGGCCACCCCGATCGTCTACGAGGACTTCCTGCCCCGCTCGGCGGCCGGCATCTTCGCCTCCAACCTGGACAACCAGGGCAGCCGGGACGCGCGCGAGGAAGGCTCACCAAGAGATCTGGACTGGATCGCCGAAGCCGTCGGACGCACGGTCCACGACCCCATGCGGCTCTACGCCGAGCAGAGCCGGGCCTCCCTGGTGGCTGCCTGCGTCGAACTGCGCATCCCGACCCCGGAGGTAACCAGATGAGCACGAGCCTTGCCGAACGAGCCACCGAACTGCTGCGTGGCTTCGGCATCGACCCGGCGACCGCCGGCGGGACCGGCGAGGCCTGGACCTGCCGCAGCCCGATCGACGGCAGCGAACTGGTCGGCGTCCGTGCCCACACGGCCGCCGAGGTGGCCGCTGCGATCGCAGCGGCCGACGCCGCGTTCGCAGAGTGGCGGCTGACCCCGGCCCCGGTGCGTGGCCGGCTGGTGAAGCGACTCGGCGAACTGATCGGCGAGCACAAGCAGGCACTGGCCGACCTGGTCACCATCGAGGTCGGCAAGATCGGCTCCGAGGCGCTGGGCGAGGTGCAGGAGATGATCGACATCTGCGACCTCGCCGTCGGGTTGTCGCGGCAACTCTTCGGGCGGACCATGCCCTCGGAGCGGGCCGGTCACCGGCTGCAGGAGGTCTGGCACCCCCTCGGCGTGGTCGGGGTGATCTCTGCGTTCAACTTCCCGGTTGCGGTCTGGTCGTGGAACGCGGCGATCGCGTTGGTGTGCGGCGACACCGTGGTGTGGAAGCCATCGGAGCTGGCCCCGTTGACGGCGCTGGCGACATCAGCGCTGCTTGCGCAGGCGGCTGCTGAGGTTGGGGCGCCGGCGGCGGTCGGAGCCCTCGTGCTCGGTGACCGGGCGGTCGGCGAAGCGCTGGTGGAATCCCCGGCCGTCGCGCTGGTCAGCGCCACCGGTTCCACCCGGATGGGCCGCGAGGTGGGCCCGCGGGTCGCGTCCCGGTTCGGCCGGGTGCTGCTGGAACTCGGCGGCAACAACGCCGTCGTCCTTGCCCCGTCCGCCGATCTCGACGTGGCGGTGAGCTCGATGGTCTTCGCAGCCGCCGGCACAGCCGGACAGCGGTGCACCAGCCTGCGGCGGCTGATCGTGCACAGCTCGGTGGCCGAGGCGACCCTCGACCGCCTGGCCCGCGCGTACGCGTCCCTTCCGGTCGGCGACCCGCTGGACCCGGCGACCCTGGTGGGACCGCTGATCACCGGGCGGGCCTTCGACGCGATGCAGGCAGCGCTGGCCGAGGCGGTTGCCGACGGCGGTGAGGTGCTCGCCGGCGGGGAGCGGGTCGAGGTCGGCACTGGCGGCTGGTATGTCCGTCCGGCGCTGGTCCGGATGCCGTCCCAGACGCCGGTGATGCTGCGGGAGACCTTCGCGCCGATCCTCTACGCCGTCACCTACGACGACTTCGACGAAGCCCTGCGGCTCCACAACGCGGCCAGCCAGGGACTCTCTGCTGGCATCTTCACCCGCGACCAGACCGAGGCCGAGCTGTTCCTCGCCACAGCGGACACCGGCATCACGAACGTGAACGTCGGAACGTCGGGGGCGGAGATCGGCGGCGCGTTCGGCGGGGAGAAGGAGACCGGTGGCGGCCGGGAGTCCGGCTCGGACGCGTGGCGGGCCTACATGCGCCGCGCCACCAACACCATCAACTACTCCGGGACCGTCGCCCTCGCCCAGGGCGTGCAGTTCGGCGGCGGCTGATCCCTTGCCGGTCGCCGACCGGGCGGAACCAACGGTGACGGCCCGGCTCGACGAGCCCGGTGCGTACATCGACGTACTGACCACGAGGATCGGGACGCCATGATGCCCCGGGACCTACCGTGGGGGTGGACCCGGCAACGTGGCTGGGCCCGTCAAGCCGGGGCCCGGTCCCCGGATGAGGAGTTGGCATGGCTCGACGAACGGTGCTCAAAGGGCTGGCTGTGCTGTGTGCCGCCGTCCTGATCCCGCTCGGCAACCCGGCTGATGCGCACGCAGCCGTCGACTGCGGCTTGCGGCCCGACCGCGACCTCAACGGTGACGGGTTCCAGGATGCGGCGGTGGGCGACCCGTACGCGACAGTCGACGGACTGGCCGAGGCCGGCACCGTCACCATCCTCTACGGCGACGCCGACGGCCGGATCGGCGAGGGCGAGCGCCAGACCCTCACCCAGGCCGATTTCGCCGGAACACCCGAGGCTGGCGACCACTTCGGTTGGTCGGTCACGATCGCCCGGACGAACTACGGCGGGTGCCCCGGCATCCTGGTCGGCGCACCGGGGGAAGACGTCTCCGGTGCGACCGACGCCGGGACGGCTCACGTCATCACCCGCGAGCCGATCGGGGACGACCCCGATGCGACGGTGGCAACGAGCATCGTGCAGAGCGACGTCGGCGGCACCGTCGAGGCGGGCGACGAGTTCGGCTACTCGATAGCTGCATTCGGTGGCACCGATGAGGAACCTGTGACCGTCGCCTACGGTGTGCCGGGCGAGAACAACGATTCGGGAGTGGTGAACCTGAGCCACTTCACCGTCGCCCCGCTCCTCGAGGTCCAGGTGCGGCAAGGATCCCGGGGCCTGCCCGGCAAGCCGCAGGCGGGAGACCGGTTCGGGCACGTGGTTGCCATCGCAAACCTGGACATCGGCAAGCCCGACCCGGCCGACGACGATCTGGCCCGCACCCTGCTGGTCGGGGCTCCCGGTGACGTGGTCGCCGGTCATGACAATGCCGGGTCGGTGACGGCCATCCGGGAGAACCTCGAAGCCGCAGCCCTCTACACCCAGAACAGCCCCGGGATTCCTGGCGGCGCGGAGACCGGTGACCGGTTCGGCACAGCCATCTCGGTCAACATCAGGCCCACGACCCAGGTGCCGGCGCTGCTGGCTGTCGGGGCACCGGGAGAGGACGCCGGCTCGATCCGGGATGCCGGGAGCGTGACCGTTCTCCGCAACAGCAACCACACGCTGGTGAACCGGATCGGCCTGACCCAGGCAACCAGGGGCATTGCCGGTTCGGCGGAGAAGGGCGACAAGTTCGGCCAGGCTGTCGCCTTCCGCGACGACCGCGCCCTGGTCATCGGCGTGCCCGGTGAGGACATCGGAGCGGTCGTCGACGCCGGGAGTGCCCACATCGTCCGGATCGGGACCTCGAACATCTCCACCCCCTATCCGACGCTCACCGAGGATTCCCCCGGCACAGCGGGCCAGGTGGAAGCCGGCAGCCGATTCGGCAGCAGCGTGGCCGGGCTGCACTCCCGGGGTGACGGGCTGGAGATCGCCTTCGCCATCTCCAGCCCGTTCCAGGACGGGGGTTCGGTCTACGTGGTCTCGGACTCCTACCCGGCCCGATCGTGGGAGCCGACGGAGGGCGTGCGGTTCGGCAACGCTGTCGGCTGACCGGCCAGGATCGCCGCCCGGCTCAGTGCGGGACGGCCGGCCACTTCGATGCGGCTGCGAGCATGTCGGCCGGCAGCGGCACCGGGCGCCCGGCCAGGTCCCCGCAGACCAGCACCGTCCGGGCCCTGGCGAGAACGGCGGCGTCGCTGGGGTCCTCGACCTGGGCGACGATCGTGACCGAGGTCCGACCGGCCCTTGCGAAGGCCGAGCGCACCCGGTACGGCTCGTCGCGATGGCTGATCTGGCCCAGGTAGTCGATGTCCTGGCGGGCGACCATCCACAGGAGGCCGTCAGCAGCAGCGACCTGCATCCGGTTGGTGCCGTCCCCGTCCGGGTTGAGCCGGACGCGGGCCTCGGCGAAGTAGTCGAACACCCGGACGTTGTTGACGTGCCCGTAGGGGTCTAGGTCGGACCAGCGGACCACGAACTCGGTCTCCCCGGCCCGGTCGCCCACGTGCCAGCGGCCGAGCGAACGGAACGGCTCCAGGGCGGTCGTCTGCGCTGCGAACCAGTGCCGCTCAGCCGTGGTCATCCGCCGGGGCCGGCCGGCGCCGTAGTCGAACAGGCACATCGTGGAGTGCGCCCTGGCCAGCTCGCGTCCGTCCTGCCGTACGGAGTAGCCCAGCTGGAAGCGCGCAGCACCCACCGAACCGACGCTCAGGTCCACCTCGACCGGTTCCGTGCTGAAGACCATCGGGCCCAGGTACTCGACCTGGTGGGAGACCACCATGGTCGCGGTGCCGAGCAGGTGCGCATTCGGCCCGGACAACAGCCAGCCCACCCGCGCCTCCTGCAGGTAGTCGGCCACCAGGGCGTTGTTGACGTGGCCCTGGGCGTCCAGGTCGACCCACCGCAGCGGAACCCTGGCGACGTAGGGAGTCACTCGTCTTCTGGGTCGGTTTCGTAGAGCGACTCGACGATGTCGGCGTAGCGCTCGGCGACGACCCGCCTGCGGATCTTCATGTTGGGGGTGACCCCGCCGTCGTCGACGCTGAACTCCGACGGCAGGATCGCGTACTTCTTGACCGTCTCCCAGCGTTCCAGCTTGGCGTTGGCTGACGTCATGAACCGGTCGATGGTCTTGCGGAGCTCCGGGCTCTGGGTGAGGTCGCCGTAGTCCTTGTCGGCCATGCCGTGCCGGGTCGCCCACTTGGCCAGGTTGTCCCGGTCCATCGTGAGCAGCGCCGAGATGTACTTGCGCCCGTCGCCGACCGCGACCACCTGGGAGACGTAGGGGATGGTCGCGGAGATCACACCCTCGACCTTGGTCGGCGCGACGTACTTGCCGCCGGAGGTCTTCATCAGGTCCTTCTTGCGGTCGGTGATCGTCAGGTAGCCGTCCGCGTCCAGCTTGCCGATGTCCCCGGTGTGGAACCAGCCGTCAACGATCACCTCTGCGGTGCGCTCGGGGTCGTTGTGGTAACCGCGCATCACGCCGGGGCCCTTCACCAGGACCTCGCCGTCGGCAGCGATCCTGAGCTCGGTGCCGGGGAGGGCCGGGCCGACGGTCCCGAACCTCGGGGCGATCGGCAGGTTCACGCAGGTGACCGCGCTGGTCTCGGTGAGGCCGTAGCCCTCCACCACCAGCAGGCCGGCCGAGTAGTACCAGGCCTGCACCTGGGCGCTGAGCTTCGCCGACCCCGAGATGAAGAAGTCGATGTTGCCGCCCATGCGCTCCTTCAGCTTGCTGAAGACCAGCCGGTCGGCCACCGAGTAGGCCGCGCCCATCGCCACGGGCAGCGGCTTGCCGGCCAGCCGGTACTCCCGGGACGCACGCCCGACAGCGAAGGCCCAGCGGGCGATCCGGCCCTTGATGCCACCCCGCGGGGCGGCCAGCATCACTGCGCTGCGCACCTTCTCGAAGATCCGCGGGGCGCCGCACATGAAGTCGGGGTGGACCTCGCCGAGGCCCGGCACGATGCGGTCGATCCGGCCGTCAACGGCGCTGGCGAAGCCGATCGCCACCTGGCAGGCCAGCAGGCACTTGCCGAAGACGTGCGACAGCGGCAGCCACAGGTACTGGACGGAGTCCTCGTTGATGATCTCGAGGGTGTCGACGGCGAGGCCGATGTACACCCAGCCGTGGTGGGTGAGTTCGACACCCTTGGGCAGGCCGGTGGTGCCGGAGGTGTAGATGAGGGTGGCGAGCCCGTCCGGGGTGGCCGCGGCGATCGCCCGCTCCACGATCTCCGGGTCGGTGCCGAGGCGCTCCTTGCCGAGGTTGAGCAGCTGCTGCCAGCTGAGCACCCGCTCCCCGTCCCCGGAACCGTCGAGGAGGATGACGTGACGGACCTGCTCGGCCAGCTCGGGCGCTGCGTCCAGCTTGGCCAGCTGCTCGGCGTTCTCGGCGACGAGGAGCACCGAGCCGGAGTCGCTGATGATGTGCGCGAAATCCTTGCCCTGGGTGTTGGGGTAGATCGTCGTGGTGGCACCGCCGGCTGCGTTGATGGCGAAGTCGGCGAGGATCCACTCGATCCGGGTGCTGGAGACGATCGCCACCCGCTGCTCCAGCTCGAGGCCGAGGGCGAGGAGCCCGGCTGCCAGCTGGTCCACCCGCCGTCCGGTCTCCGCCCAGTCGATGGAGACCCAGTTGTCGTCTGCGTCCGGGTAGCGGAAGGCCTCCTTTGTGGGCGTCCTGCCCACCCGCCAGCGGAACAGCGCGCCCACCGTCGGCGGCGCGGCCTCGAGAATCGTGTCGATGTCAGCCATGGCCCGTCGAATCCCCCTCGCATCCACCGTTGGACTTCCGTGCAGTCTAGGGGCGGCCGCCACGCTTCGAAAGGAGCCCGGCCCGGCCCGGCGCCACCGACCTGCCGGTGGGCACCCGATGCGGTGCCCAGGGTGTCGAGGTCGCACAATTGGGTAACTCAAAGCCAAATGTTGTTGAACCGTAAACTTCATTGTAGAATGCCGCGGTGACCACCACCCAACTCGAGCCACGCTGGCTGGATACAGACCAGCAGCGGATCTGGCGATCCTTCCTGAACGGGGTCGCCAAGATCAACGAGCGCCTGGACGCCGAACTGCGCCCGTTCGGCCTCGACCTCGGCGAGTACGAGATCCTGGTCCACCTCTCGGAGTCCCCGGAGCATTCCCTGCGCATGTCCGATCTTGCCGGACGGGTCCGGCAATCCCGCTCGCGACTCACCCACACCATCGCCCGGATGGAGGCCAAAGCCCTGGTCGCGCGGATGGCCTGCCCGTCCGATCGCCGCGGGGTGATCGCTGTGATGACCACCCACGGCTACCAGTTGCTGGTCACGGCTGCGCCGGCCCACGTCGAGTCCGTGAGGCGGGCGCTGGTGGACCCGGTCGACCCGGAGGACTTCGCCGCGCTCGGTCGCGCCATGGATGCAGTGATCGGCGTGACAGACTGACCTGGTGCCAGCAGGGTTCACCGAGCAGCTGACTGCCCTGGTCGCTGCCGGGATCAGTCCCGACACCGGGACGCTCACCCGAGCGCTCTACTCCTCGGACGCCTCGCTCTACCGCGTTCCCCCGGCGGCTGTCGCCCGGCCGGTGACCGTGGCGGAGCTCATCGCCACCGTCGATGCCGCCCGCGAGGCCGGCCTGCCACTGACCAGCCGCGGCGCCGGCACGTCGATCGCAGGCAACGCCGTCGGGCCCGGCCTCGTGGTCGACTGCTCGAAACTCGACCGGATCGCCCACATCGAGGTGGCCGGAAGGGCGGCAATCGTCGAACCCGGCGTCGTCCCAGCCCGGCTGACCCGGGCGGTTGCGCGCCACGGGCTGCGCTTCGGCCCCGACCCCTCCACCTTCGACCGCTGCACCATCGGCGGCATGATCGGCAACAATGCCTGCGGCCCGCGGGCCCTCGGGTACGGCCGGACGGCCGACAACGTCCTCGGCCTCGAGGTGATCACCGGCAGCGGGGAGCACCTCTCCCTGGCCGCCGGGTACCGGCCCGACTCCCCGGCCCTCGCCGCCCTCGAGACCCTGGTCAAGGCGAACCTCGGGATCATCCGCACCGAGTTCGGCCGCTTCCCGAGGCAGGTCTCCGGCTACAGCCTCGAACACCTGCTGCCGGAGAACGGGTTCGACGTCGCGAAGTTCCTGGTCGGCAGCGAAGGCACCCTTGCCGTGGTCACCGGTGCGCGGGTCCGGCTGGTCAACGACCTGCCACATTCGGCCATGGTGGTCATCGGCTACCCCGACATGGCCACGGCTGCGGACTCGATGCCGCGAGTCCTGCCGTTGCGCCCGACAGCTGTCGAGGGCCTCGACTCCCGGATCGTCGACGTCGTCCGACGCCGCCAGGGGGCAGCGACCGTTCCCGAACTGCCCGCCGGCGACGGCTGGCTGTTCATCGAGCTCACCGACGCCGACCCCGAAGCCCTGGCCACCCGGGCCGGCTCGTTGCTGGCAGCTGCCGGCGGGCTCGCCGGTGAGGTGATCCGCGACCCGGAGCGGGCCGCCCGGCTGTGGCGGATCCGGGCGGACGGGGCCGGCCTGGCCAGTATCGGCCTGGGCAAGCCCGCGCACTCCGGGTGGGAGGACGCAGCTGTGCCGCCGGAGGCCCTCGGCGCGTACCTGCGTGACCTGGACGCCCTCCTCGGCGCCCATGGCCTGCACGGCCTGCCCTACGGGCACTTCGGGGAGGGGTGCGTGCACGTCCGGATCGATTTCGAGCTGTCGAGCGTCTCCGGGGTCGCGGGCTACCGCCGTTTCGTCGAGGAGGCTGCATCCCTGGCTGCCGGCTACGGCGGGTCGATGTCCGGCGAGCACGGCGACGGGCGGGCCCGCTCGGAACTGCTGGGCCGGATGTACTCGAGCCAGGCCCTGGCACTGTTCGCAGCGGTCAAGCACATCTTCGACCCGGCCAACCTCCTCAACCCGGGCGTGCTGGTCGACCCACGCCCGCTGGACGCCGACCTCCGGCTGCCGGCCGCCGCCGGCTCACGGCTGCCCCGGCTCGACGACCACTTCGCCGCAGAGGTGCACCGGTGCACCGGGGTCGGCAAGTGCCTGGCCGGTTCGGGAACCATGTGCCCGTCCTACCAGGCGACCGGACGCGAGCAGGACTCCACCCGTGGCCGGGCCCGGGTGCTCCAGGAACTGGTGAACGGCAGCCTCGTGACCGGCGGCTGGCGGGCACCGGAGGTGCACGAGGCGCTGGACCTGTGCCTTTCGTGCAAGGCCTGCGCCTCCGAATGCCCGACCGGGACCGACGTCGCCGCCTACAAGTCCCGGGTGCTCGCCGAGGCCTACCGCCACCGGCCGCGGCCACGCAGCCACTACGC
>JADLEH010000046.1 GCA_020846255.1 Propionibacteriaceae bacterium | reverse complement strand
TACTACCCGGCTAGATCCTCGTCCACGGTGGAAGTCCCGGGCCGGGATCGATCCGGGTCGCGCGGTTCATGTCTCGCTGTGGGCGGCACCGCCCCGGGCGACCTCCGCCTCGAGCTCGGCGGCACGGCCGTGGGCACCGGTCTCGCGGTGGGCAAGGGCCAGCTCGGTGAGCGCCCAGAGGTAGGTCTCGTGGGTCTCCCCGAAGGTGGCCGCAAGCCCGGGAAGGCACTCCTCGATCGCCTCCACAGCTTCGGCGGGACGCCCCAGCGGGCGCAGCAGCACGAGCCCGGACAGCAGCGAGCTCAAGGTGTCGGGATCATCGGCGCCGAAAGCGCGGGCACGTCCGGTTGCGGCGGCCAGGTAGTTGTCGCGCGCCTCGGCCAGGTCGCCTTCGGTTTCCTGCGCGAGGCCAAGGTTGTGCATCGCCAGCAGGGTTCCCGGGTCGTCCGGACCAGCGGCGCGCTGCCACGCGTCTAGGTTGAGCCGGTAGAGCGCGGTCGCCTCGGCGTACCGGGCCGCGATGAAGAGGGCGTTTGCCAGGATGTTGCGGCTCGCGAGCGTCCACGGGTGCCCCGGCCCCAGCTCGCGGAGCCCGACCTCCAGAGCTGCGGTGTGCTCGCTGATCGCTTCCTCCCGTCGGTCATCCAGCCCGTAGGCGTGGGCCAGGTCGTGGCGCGCTTCGAGCGTCCTCGGGTCGGCGGGCCCGAGCGCAGCGGTCAGGTCGGCCACCTGCCGTTCGCGCAGGCCGGCCAGGTCCTCCGTCCGGGCCTGGCCGGCGAGCTCCCCGGCCATGGTCTCGACCGCGGCGAGGGTGTCGCGGTGTGCAGCGCCGAGCACGCGCGTGAGGACGGGGACCAGCGAGGTGAACCCCGCGATCGCCTCCTCCGTCCGGCCTGCGTTCAGGTAGGTCATGGCGAGGTTGTGCCGGGTGGTGAGGGTTGAGGGATGGTCCGGCCCGAGCAGGCCCGCGCGGTCGGCAAGGTTCTGCTCGTGCAACGGCACGGCCCGCACCGGGGCTCCCGACTCGGACTCGGCCATCGCGAGGTCGTTGCGGATCGTCCAGACCAACGGGTGCGCCGCTCCGAGGGTGCGGACGGCCCGCAAGAGGTTGTCGGAATGGACGGCGATGGCGGCCTCGTGGCGCCCCTCGACCCGGTACATCCCGCCGAGGATGTTGCGGGCCCTGAAGGCGTCGGGATGGTCGGGGCCGAGCACCCGTTCGAGCTCGGGGAGCAGCTCCGTCATCAGCCCGATCGCTGTGGTCGGGTCGCCGTCCTCGCCGTGGGCGACGGCCAGGTTCAGGCGGGAGTTGAGCGTCGTCGGGTCAGCTGGCCCCCACAGCCGCGTCATGGCGGCCACGATCTCCTCCAGGAGCGCGACCTCCTCTGCCGTACGACCCAGGCGGCCGTAGGTGTGCGCCAGGTTGTTGCCCACCTGCAGGATCGCTCCGTGGTCCGCCCCATTGAGGCGTGAGAGCTCCTCGTGCACCTGTTCGAGGAGTCCTGCTGCCTCCTCGACCCGTCCGAGTTCGGCATAGGCGTTGGCGAGGTTGCTGAGCGTCGTGAGCACGGCGGGATGGTGCTCGCCGAGCACCCGCGTCTGGTCGCCGAGGTTGTCCTGGTAGAGCTGGACCGCAACCCCCGGGTATCCCGCGTGGCGGGTGGCGTTCGCAAGGAGATTGCGCACCCGGAGGGTCTCCGGGTCGTCGCTGCCGAGGGCTGCCGCGGCGTCGCTGTGGAGCGCGGCGAGCAGCTCGGTGGCCCGCGCGTGCTGGCCCAGCTCGTCCAGTGCCAAGGCGTGCCGGCCGCGGATGTCGAGTTCCGCCCGGTCGGACGTGTGCAGGTGGCGCAGGGCTCCCTCGGTGAGCCGGACCACCGTCGGCAGCTCGCGCGGCTGGTCGTCGATCGCGTCCAGTGCCGCGAGGACGGCCGCGGCGAGGTTCCCGTCCGAGACGAGGTCACGCGCCCGCAGGGCGATCGCGAGCCAGGCTGCGTGCGCGCGTTCGGGCGCGGTCTCGAAGGTCTCAGCTGCGACCGCGTCCGCGAGGGTCGCGGCGAGCCGGGAAAGGAACGAGTCACGATCGGTGTCCCAGAGGAACTCGTCGTCGTCGCGTGCGATCTGCCACTGGTCGGTCTCGTGGAACTGCCGTAGGTGGTCGCCCAGCGAGCGCGCCCAGGCCAGGGTTGTCGGGCCGGAGGCGAGGCTCGCGGCCACCTGCTCGCTCTGGGGCAGGTCGAGGCCGGCGATCGCTTTGAGGACGAGCGGGTTGTGCCAGACCGGCTCGAGGGCCGAGTGCTCGTCGATCGCGGCCGGGATGCCGAGGCTGGCGAGGGTGAGCCCGCGACGCACCTGTGGCGGAAGCTCGCGCCACAGCTGCCGGTAGAGATCGCGGATCGTCTCGGGAAGGCGGTCCACCTCGCCCTGCGGCAACTTGAGGTTCCCCTCCGGGAATCGCGTCCGGTAGCGGTCGAGAAGGCAGAACAGCTCGATCGCCAGCGGGTTGCGGTAACGCTCGATCAGCATCGCCACCGTCCCCGGCTCTGCCGCCGGGTAGTAGTGGGCGACGATCGCGCCGAGGGCTTCGCCGGGCAACGGGCCCAGCGAGGCGTCCGCAGGGAACGGTTCCGGCATCGGATGGGTCTCATGGTCGATGCGAAGGACCCGTGACGGCTCCCGCTCGAGCGCAGCAGCAAGGCCAGCCTGCTCGGCCACGTGACCGGGCCAGGCGGTGGTTACGATCAGGATGGCCGCCTCGGCTGCCACCAGCCGGCCCAGCAGTTCGGCAAGCAGGCCGTCGGCGGCATGGAAGTCCTCGACGAAGACCACGACCGGCAGCCCGGGCCGGGCGAGCCGGACGAGCAGCGCCGAGGTCTCGTCGACGATGTCGAAGCCAGGTGCCGTGATCGCCTCCGAGCCGTCGAGCCGGTCCTTGCGGGCGCCCGCAGACTTCCGGGCGGTGTTGAGCGCCCCGAGGGCCGAGGCGACCAGCCCGAGCCCCGGCACACCGAAACCGACGACGGTCTCGATCACCTGGCCGGCGACTTCGGTGATCGTCTCCTTGCCGACTTCGGCGAGCGGGCGCCGCCACCAGTCCCCATGACGCTGCGACCAGGTCGCCAGCCGTGACCAGGCGTCGTCCAGGTAGGGCGCGTGCGCCTCCAGCTGGCTGACGTCCTCGGCCAGGGCGAAGGAAGGGACGCCGTTCCGAACCGAGGCGGAGACGCCCAGCCAGAGGAAAGCCGGGAGGCTGCCGGGAACGTGCCGGACGTGCGGGTGGACCCGTTTGCGCCGGGCCGAGACGTCGTCGGCCAGGTCGGTGTGGCTGCCGAGGATCGTCGGCGGCCAGTAGCCGGGCTCGTGCTGGCGGTCGGCGGCGAGCCGGGCATAGAACTCACGGGCGACGCGGGTCTTGCCCCAGCCCGATGGCGCCTCCAGTGCGATCCACAGCGGGCGACTGGACCGGTTGACCTGGTCGAAGGCTGCGACCAGCCCTTCGACCAACAGTTGACGACCGGCGCCGACGAAGGCGGGTTCCAGGGGCGCTCGATCGTCAGGCACGTCGGTTCCTCCGCGGTCAGCGTCTCGGCGACTTGCGTTGCCTGGGCGGAGCCTACTTTCTGGGAGAAAACTGCCGCCAGCTGCCCCGATCGGGTACCCCGGGCAGGCTAGGCCGATCCAGGGGCAGCTTTGTCCCAGATCGTGCGCATCGCCGAAGCGCTGCTCAGGGCAAGGGGCGATCGGAGGAATCGCCGATCAGGGCGTCGATGCCCGATCCATTGGCCTTGCCAGGCCGGAAACCGCTGACCATCATGGCCGGATGAGCACACCACCCGGCCGGTGGAGCAGGGCCACGGTCTACCCGGACCTGTGGGTCGATCCGGCTGAGGACCCGCGCAACACCGACGGGGTCAGCCCCGACGGCGAGTTGGCCACGCTGCAGGACTACCTCGCGGACTACCGGCTGACCCTGTTGCTGAAGTGCG
>JADLEH010000045.1 GCA_020846255.1 Propionibacteriaceae bacterium | reverse complement strand
GGCTGCTGCTGGCCGTACTGGGGCTGCTGCTGGCCGTACTGGGGCTGCCCGTACTGGGGCTGGTCGTACTGGGGCTGGCCGTACTGCGGCTGGGCCGGCGGCTCCGGCACTGCGTAGGGGGTCTGGTAGGCGGCAGCGGGCGGGGCCTGCTGGGGCAGGGGCTGGCCGTAGCTCGCCCTGGCGACGTTCTCGGTGTAGTCACCGTTGTGCGGCAGCTCGAGGCTCGGCAGGTCGAGGCTCGGCGCGGCCGGTGCCGGCGGGGCCGCCGGCTCGACGGCGGCCAGGTCGGGTGCTGCCTGCTCCTCGGGCTCGGCCGCTTCGATCAGCAGCTCGGGTGCCGGCTCGCCCGCCTCGGCGGGGGTCGGGTCAACGATCTCTTCGGCCTCTACCGGCTCGGTCTCCGCCTCGGGGAGCTTGGTGGTGTTCTCGGGATTGCTGGACGATTCCATGTGGCCAACCCTAGTGCTGCACCCTCGCCGGCGGACCCCGAGGACACCCGGGATCTCCCCTGATCAGGCGTGCATGGCCGCCGGGATGGGAGCCGTCCAGCGCTGCCGGATCTCGTCCAGGGGCAGCGCGAAGTGGCCATGCAACTCGAGGAAGCCGGTGCTGGTCACCTCGCCCAGCCGGGTGAGTGGCAGGCGGTGCCTGGCGCACAGCTCGGCGAAGTCGTCCAGGGTCGCGTTCGGCAGCGAGACCAGCACGCGTCCCGGCGTCTCGGAGAACAGCTGCACGCAGGCGTCACCGGCGGGGAGGGTGACCGCAACCGAGCGGTCGTTGCGCAGGCAGGACTCGACCAGGGCCTGGGCGAGCCCGCCGTCGGCCAGGTCGTGCGCCGAGCTCAGCAGGTGGCCCTTGGCTGCGGCAACCAGCAACTGGGCGAGCCGCTGCTCATGGTCGAAGTCAGGCGTCGGCGGCATCCCGCCGAGGTGGCCGTGGATGGTCTCGGCCCACGCCGTGCCGGACATGTCCTCGCGGGTCTCCCCGACCAGGAACACGTTGTCGCCAGTGGTGGTGAAGCCGGACCGGATCCGGTCGGCGACGTCCTCGATCACGCCGAGCATGCCGATCACCGGGGTGGGCATGATGTTCGCGCCACCGGTCTGGTTGTAGAAGCTCACATTGCCACCGGTCACCGGGGTGCCCAGTGCCTTGCACGCGTCCACGAGGCCGAGGATGGCCTCGCTGAACTGCCACATCACCTCCGGGTCCTCAGGAGAGCCGAAGTTCAGGCAGTCGGTGATCGCGACCGGCTCGGCGCCGGTGGTGGCCACGTTGCGGTAGGCCTCGCAGAGCGCCAGCTGGGCGCCCAGGTACGGGTTCAGCAGCGCGAACCGGGCGTTGCAGTCGGTGGCCAGCGCGATGCCGAGGCCGGTCTCCTCGTCAATCCGAAGCATGCCCGAGTCCTCCGGCTGGGCCAGGATCGAGTTGCCCCGCACGTACCGGTCGTACTGGTCGGTCACCCAGGACTTGTCGGCCTGGTTGGGGGCCCCGACCAGCTTCAGCAGGGTCGCGGCCAGGTCGTCCGGCTCGCTGGCCCTTGGCAGGTGGTTGGCGGTGCGGGCGTTCAGGTCGTCGATCCACCAGGGCCGTTCCAGCGGCCGGTGGTAGACCGGACCGTCGTGGGCGACAGTGGCCGGATCGACGTCGACGACGCGCTCGCCGTGCCAGTCGATGAGCAGCCGGTCGCCCTCGATCACCTCACCGACCACAGTGGCCAGCACGTCCCACTTGGCACAGATCCGCATGAACTCGGCGACGTCGCCCGGCTCGACCACGGCCATCATGCGCTCCTGCGACTCGCTCATCAGGATCTCTTCCGGGCTGAGGGTCGAGTCCCGGAGCGGCACCAGGTCGAGGTCGACGTGCATCCCGCCGTCACCGGCGCTCGCCAGCTCCGAGGTGGCGCAGGAGATGCCGGCAGCCCCCAGGTCCTGGATGCCGACGATGATCCCGGCGGCGAAGAGCTCGAGGGTGCACTCGATCAGCAGCTTCTCCATGAACGGGTCGCCGACCTGCACAGCCGGGCGCTTCGCCGGGCCGTCCGCCTCGAACGTCTCCGACGCCAGGATCGAAGCCCCGCCGATGCCGTCGCCGCCGGTGGCCGCACCGTAGAGGATCACCTGGTTGCCGGTGCCGGAGGCGAACGCCAGGTGCATGTCCTCGTGCCTGAGCACGCCGACGCACAGCGCGTTCACCAGCGGGTTGCCGTAGTAGGTGGGGTCGAAGACGACCTCGCCACCGATGTTCGGCAGGCCGAGGCAGTTGCCGTAGCCGCCGACTCCCGCGACGATCCCGGGCAGCACCCGCGCGGTGTCCGGGGCGTCCAGCGCACCGAAGCGCAGCGCGTCCATCACCCCGATCGGCCGGGCACCCATGGCCAGGATGTCGCGGACGATGCCGCCGACGCCGGTGGCCGCGCCCTGGTACGGCTCGACGTAGGACGGGTGGTTGTGGCTCTCGATCTTGAACGTGACCGCCCAGCCGTTCCCGACGTCGACGACGCCGGCCTGTTCGCCGATGCCGGCCAGCAGCGGTCCGCGCGGGGTGTCCTTGCCGACCTCTGCGAACTTCGCCAGGTGCACCTTCGAGGACTTGTAGGAGCAGTGCTCGCTCCACATCACTGAGTACATCGCCAGCTCGCAGGAGGTCGGGCGGCGCCCAAGGATCTCGCGGATCCGGTCGTACTCGTCCCCCTTCAGGCCGAGTTCCGACCAGGGCTGGGTCACGTCTGGGGTCTGCAGGGCGTTGCTCACGGTGTCGGCCACAGCGGCAAATCTACCGTGGCGGGGGCTGCCGGCCGGGCTGCGTCCGCGTACCCTGACAGCGAGCTGACTGGAGGCCGAGAATGTCGTCCAACCGACACCTGGTGGTTCGTTGTCCCTTCGACGACAGTGTGTACGGCACGGTGCCGGTGACGCCGCCCGAGCAGGTGCCCGCTGCGATCGACCGGGCGAGGCAGGCGCAGGCCGCCTGGCAGAACGTGCCGGTGACCGTCCGGGCCCGCGTCTTCCGGCGCCTGGCGCGCCTCGTCCTCGACCACAGGGACCGGATCCTCGACACCATCCAGTCCGAGACCGGCAAGGCCCGCCTGAGCGCCTTCGAGGAGGTGATGGACGCCAGCCGCGCTGCCCGGGTCTTCGCAGCAGAGGCACCCGGCCAGCTTCGTGCGCGTCGACGGCGGGGGGCCATCCCGGTGCTCACCCGGGCGGTGGAGCACAACCGTCCACTCGGGGTCGTCGGCATCATCAACCCGTGGAACTACCCGTTCAACCTGCCGGCCAGCGACTCGGCCCAGGCCCTGCTCGCCGGCAACGCCGTCGTGCTCAAGCCCGACTCCCAGACCCCGTTCACCGCCCTGCTGCTCGCCGAACTGCTCGCCGAGGCCGGACTGCCGGACGGGCTGTTCCAGGTGCTGCCCGGGTCGGGCGCCGACCTCGGCCCGGCACTCGTCGCCGGCGTCGACTTCCTGATGTTCACCGGCTCCACGGCCACCGGGCGCCTCCTGGCCAGTGCCTGCGCCGACCGGCTGATCGGCTTCTCCGGCGAGCTCGGCGGCAAGAACCCGCTGCTGGTGCTGGCCGACGCCGACATCGCAGCCGCCGCGGCCGGCACGGTTCGCGCCGCCTTCGCCAACACCGGCCAGGTCTGCGTCGGGATCGAGCGGGCCTACGTCCACCGTGCCGTCTACGAGGAGTACCTCACCGAACTGCTGGCCGAGGTCTCCGGCCTGCGCCTCGGCGTCGGCTACGACTGGAAGGTCGACGTGGGTTCGCTGGCCTCGGCAAGGCAGCTCGCAACCGTCTCCGCCCACGTGATGGACGCGGTGTCGAAGGGCGCGACCGTGCTGGCCGGCGGCCGGGCCCGCCCCGACCTCGGCCCGTACTGCTACGAGCCGACGGTGCTCACCGACATCACCGAGGAGATGCTGCTCTGCCGGGAGGAGACCTTCGGGCCGGTGCTCGCCGTCTACCGGGTCGAGTCCGACGATGAGGCGGTGGCCCGGGCCAATGACAGCCGCTACGGGCTGAACGCGAGTGTCTGGTCGGCGCGGCGGGGGCCGGAGATCGCAGCGCGGGTGCGCGCCGGGACGGTGAACGTGAACGAGGGCTACGCGGCCACCTGGGGTTCGCACGCAGCACCGATCGGCGGCATGGGCGAGTCCGGGGTCGGTCGGCGCCACGGCGGTCACGGCCTGCTGAAGTACACCGAGCCGCAGACGATCGCCGTCCAGCGGCTGCACCCGATCGCCCCGCCGGCGAAGGTCGGGAACGAGGGCTACGCGAAGGCGATGACGCTGGGGATCCGGCTGCTGAACGGCGTGAGCTGGTGACCACCCTCGTGACCGGCGGCGGCAGCGGCCTGGGGCGCCGGCTCTGCCTGCAGGCCGCGGCGCGGGGGTCGCGCGTCGTGGTGTGGGATCTGGACGAGGCAGCAGCTGCGCACACCAGCGAGCTGATCGCTGCCGCCGGCGGCACGGCTTCGCACCAGCGGGTCGACGTCACCGACACGGCAGCTGTCAACCTGGCGGCTGCGGAGGCCGGCGACGTGGACGTCGTGATCAACAGCGCCGGCGTGGTCACCGGCAGGCTGCTGCTGGAAGCCACCGATGCCCAGATCCGGCGCACCTTCGAGGTGAACGTGCTCGGCCTGTACTGGACCACGCGGGCCTTCCTGCCCGGGATGCTCGCCCGGGACACCGGCACGATCGTCACCATCGCCAGCGCTGCCGGCCTGGTCGGCGTTGCGCGGCAGACCGACTACTCCGCGAGCAAGTGGGCTGCGATCGGTTTCACCGAGTCGCTGCGGGCGGAGCTCCGCCGGACCGGGGTGTCCACCCTTGTGGTGGCGCCCTACTACATCGACACCGGGATGTTCGCCGGCGTGCAGACCCGCTTCCCCAGGCTGCTGCCGATCCTTCGCGAGGCCGACGTCGCCACCCGGATCCTCGACGCTGTGCAGTCCGGCCGGCAACAGCTGGTGCTGCCCCCGCTGGCCCGGCTGGTACCGGCGCTCCGGGTACTGCCGGTGCGGCCATTCGACGCGCTGGTCGACTTCTTCGGGATCAACCACACCATGGACCACTTCGTCGGCCGGGGCCGGTGACCGGACGAACCTGGGCGGCCTTCGACGTCCCCGCCGAACCGCCGGAACGGACCCGGCGGTTGCGCGGCCGGTTCACCAGGCCGCCGGTCGAGGTGCTGCGGGCTGGTGGGCCGGCCGAGGTGCCTGGTGTGGTGGCTGCGGCCGAGCGGGCGGCGCTGGCCGGCGCCTGGGTGGTCGGCGGCCTCAGCTATGGCGCGGCCGGCGCCTGGGACCCGGCCCAGCAGGCGATCCGGGACGCCACCCCGGCAGCCCACTTCGAGGTCTATGCCGGCCAGCCCGAAGCGTGGCCGGCCGACACCGGCCGGCACGTGGCACTCGACTGGCGACCTGACCAGGGGATGGCGGCCGGCAGCTCTCCCGTTGCCGCGATCGAGCGGGTGCGCGAGCACATCGCAGCGGGCGACTGCTACCAGGCCAACCTCACGTCCCGCTGGCGGGCGGTGCGGCCGGTCGCCTTCGAGCTGTTCGGGTACTTCGCCGCCATCGCAGCAGCGCAACCCGGCGGCTACGCCGTCTTCTCCGAGCTGGCGGGGATCGCCAGCGTCTCGCCGGAACTCTTCTTCCACCGGACCCCGGACGGTCGGCTGGTCACCCAGCCGATGAAGGGCACGGCCCCAGCGGAGTCCCCGCCCGAGCAGCTTCGCAACAGTGCGAAGGACCGGGCCGAGAACCTGATGATCGTCGACCTGCTGCGCAACGACCTCGGCCGGATCTGCGTCCCCGGGACGATCAGCGTCGAGCGGCTGTTCGAGCTGCACCGCCTGCCGACCGTCTGGCAGCTGACCTCGACGGTCACCGGTACCGCCCGGCCGGGCACCGGACTCGGTGAGGTGTTCGCTGCGCTGTTCCCCTGCGGTTCTGTGACCGGGGCACCGAAGCTGGCGGCGATGGCCGTGATCGCCGCGCTCGAGGCGGACGCCAGGGGCTGGTACTGCGGGGCTGTCGGCTTGATCCGGCCCGGAGGCAGGGCAACGTTCAACGTGCCGATCCGCACCGTCGTCGCCGACGGCGACAGCCTCACCTGTGGCGTCGGGAGCGGCATCGTCGCCGACTCCGAGCCCGCGTCCGAGGTGGCCGAGTGGCTGGCGAAGGCACGGTTCCTCGGCGGGCTGCCGCTGCGGGCGCTGGAGACCATGCTGGCGGTGGACGGCCGGATCCACCTGTTGGAGGCGCACCTGGCCCGGCTCGCCGGCAGCTGCACCGAGCTCGGGCTGCCGCTCGATCCGGCCGAGGTGACGGCGGCGCTGGCCGCTGCCTGCCCGCCCTCGGGCAGCCACCGGCTCCGGCTGCTGGCCGGCGGGGGCCCGCCGGAGGTGACGGTCACGGCAGCGCCCGCCCAGGGGACCCCGGTCACCCTGCGGCTGGCGCCAGAACCGCTGGACGTGGTCGGTTTCGCCCCCGTGATCCGGAACAAGACGACCCACCGCGCCCACTACCAGCGGCTTCGGGACCTGGCCGGGCCCGGGGTGTTCGACGTGATCTGCCACACCGGAGGGGACCTCACCGAGTGCACCCTGGGGAACCTCGCCCTGCAGCTCGACGGGCAGTGGTGGACCCCACCTGCGGCTGTGGGCCTGCTGCCGGGCACCCTCCGGGCCGAGCTGCTCGCCGGCGGGCAGCTCCGGGAGCGGAGGCTCGCGGTCACCGATCTCGGGCTGGCCGAGGGGGTTGCCTTCCTCAACAGTGTTCGCGGTTGGTGCCCGGCGCGCCTGGCCTGATGGCTAGGGTGAGGCCATGATCGAGCGGCTCGCCGTCGACGCCGGCCAGACCGGCATCCGCCTGCGCTGGGAGCACGGCAGGGACCGCATCGACGGCGAGGCCCCGGGCGTGCTCACCGATCGACCGCTGATGCCGCAACTCGCCGCCGTGATCGGCGACCTGATCACTGCCAACGGTCTGGCGCCGGCGTTCGTCGGAGTGGGCTGCTCCGGGCTTGTCACCCCTGAGGCCACCGAGCTGCTCGGGCTGCTCAGCCGCCACGGCGTCCGCGAGGTCGCTGTGGCCCACGACGCCACCACCAACTACCTCGGCGCCCTCGGCGACCGGCAGGGAGCTGTGATCGCTGCCGGCACCGGCGTGGTGACCCTCGCCGTCGGGCGGACGGTGGCGCGGGTGGACGGCTGGGGTTACCTGATCGGTGACGCCGGCAGCGCCTACTGGATCGGCCGGGCCGGGATGGAGGCGGCGATGCGCGGCTTCGACCGCCGCGGCCAGCTCACGGTGCTGACCGACCGGCTGGAAGCTCTCTTCGGCGATCTGCGGGGCGCCTACGTCGAGCTGCAGTCCGACGAGCGCCGGGTGAGCCGGATCGCCGACTTCGCCCAGGTGGTCGACGAGCTGGCCGGCAGTGATTCGGTGGCTGCCAGGATCATCGATTCCGCAGCGGCCGAGCTGAGTGAGTCGGTTCTGGCCGGGCTGCGCCGGGCCTGCGCCATGCACGACCCGTCGGTCTGCACCCTCGGCCAGGTGCTGCGCTCGACGAACATCCGCTCCAGGTTCGTCCGCTACCTGCGGATGCAGTGGCCGACCCTCGAGCTCACCGAGCCCATGGGCAACGCGCTGGACGGCGCCGCCCGGCTGGCCGGGCTGGACCCGGGTTCACCGCTGTCCGGGCTGGTCGCCCGCGCGGTCAGCTGACAGTTGCGCCGAGGAACCGCTGGACGCTGCTGAAGAACGTCAGGCCGTCGGTCGAGGCACCGGAGAGTTCCTCGACGTTGTGCTCCGGATGCGGCATCAGTCCGACCACGTTCCCGCGCTCGTTGGTGATCCCGGCGATGTCGTTGGTTGAACCGTTGGGGTTCACCTCCAGGTAGCGGAACACCACCCGGTTCTCCCCTTCGAGCCTCCGGATGGTCTCGGCGTCGGCCTGGTAGTTGCCCTCACCGTTCTTGAGGGCGATCACGATCTCGTCGCCCGGCTCGAAGTCGCAGGTCCAGACGGTGTCGGTGGATTCCACCAGCAGCTTCTGGTCGCGGCAGACGAAGGTGCGCCGGTCGTTGCGGATCAGGGCTCCCGGCAGCAGGTGGGCCTCGCAAAGGACCTGGAAGCCGTTGCAGATGCCCAGCACCGGCATGCCGGTGTTGGCCCGCCGGATGACCTCGCCCATCACCGGGGAGTACCGCGCGATCGCGCCGCAGCGCAGGTAGTCGCCGTAGGAGAACCCACCGGGCAGGATGACCGCGTCCACATCGAAGGTGTCACTGGCGTGCCAGAGCGGCACCGGCTCCGCACCGCTCAACCGGACGGCGCGGGCCGCGTCGGAGTCGTCCAGTGATCCGGGGAAGGTCACCACGCCGACGCGTGCCGTCACTGGTCGGTCCGGACGTCGAAGGACTCGATGACGGTGTTGGCCAGCAGGGTCTCGGCCAGCCGGCGGATGTCGTCGAGGCGCTCCGGGGTCACCTCCCCGTCCACCTCGATCTCGAACCGCTTGCCCTGCCGGACCGACAACCCGGAGAAGCCGAGCCGGCGCAGTGCTCCGGTCACGGCCTTGCCCTGCGGGTCGAGGATTTCGGGCTTGGGCATCACGTCAACGATCACTCGGGCCATGGCAGGGAGTCTAACCGGCGACCCGGGCCGGCCCGTGTCCGGCCCAGCCCGCAAACTCAGCCTCCCGCGTCCGGCTCGGGTGCCCCCAACTGGCGGCCGGTGAGCCTTCGATAGGCCTCGAGGTAGCGCTCCCGGGTGGCGGCGACCACCTCTGGGGGCAACGGGGGCGGCGGCGAGACCCGGTCCCAGCCGGAATCGTGCGCCAGCCAGTCCCGGACGTACTGCTTGTCGAAACTGGGCAGGCTCCGCCCGGGCTGCCAGGCGGCCGCGTCCCAGAACCGTGAGGAGTCCGGCGTCAGCACCTCGTCGGCCAGCACCAGCTCGCCGTCCCGCAACCCGAACTCGAACTTGGTGTCGGCGAGGATGATGCCCCGCGCGGCTGCCAGGTCGGCGGCCCGGCTGTAGAGCGCCAGCGTCGCCTCCCGCAGCCGCCCGGCCAGGTCGGCTCCGTGCAACCCGGCGATGGTGGCGAAGTCGACGTTCTCGTCGTGCTCACCCAGCGGCGCCTTGATCGCCGGGGTGAAGATCGGCCGGGGCAGCTTGGAGCCGTCCAGCAGGCCGTCCGGCAGCGGGATCCCGCACACCGTGCCCGAAGCGCTGTACTCGGCCCAGCCCGAGCCGGTCAGGTAGCCGCGGGCGACGCACTCCACCGGCACCATGTCGAGCTTCTCCACGATCACTGCCCGGCCGGCGACCTCGGCCGGGACCTGCGTCGAGACGACGTGGTTCGGGAACTGCAGCTGGTCGAACCACCACAGCGACAATTGGGTGAGCACCCTGCCCTTGTCCGGGATCTCGGTCGGCAGGACATGGTCGAAGGCTGAGATCGCATCGGTGGCGACCATCAGGTAGCGGTCCTGCGGCCAGGCGTAGAGCCTGCGGACCTTGCCCACGTGAATCGGTTGGTCGAGCACGGCGCCAGCCTAACGGGTGCCTCAGGCCTTCCCCGTGTCGTGGCCATAGTCGATGAAGCCGTACAGGGCGAGGTGGTCGGAGTCGGTGCCGGGCACGGTGTGGTCGATGGCGGACGGCTGGACGGCGCCCCTGACGAAGAGGTAGTCGATCTTGATGTGCCCGAGCGTGTCGGTGCTGCCGTAGCCGGTCAGCCCGTAGTCGTCGAGCACCGCCGGATCGAGCCGCGTGCGGTTGGCGTCGACGCCGATCACCCGCAGCTTCGAGTGCCGCAGCAGCCTGGTGGCTGCCTCGTCCAGCCGGATGCCGCTGCCCCCGACACCGGTGTCCCGGTAGCCGGCGCAGCCGTGGAAGAGGTTCTGGTGGGGCAGGTGCATGGTGGCGGCGAAGACCGTGGTCCCGCTCCCGTTGATCGTGAACCGCGCAGCGACGGCCGTGGTCCGCTGCCACTTGTGGGCCCGGCTGGGCTTCGCGTCCCTGCTCTCCGGCCCGTAGGTGGTGCACCCACGGCCGTTCGCGAAAGCCGTGCCGGGCCGTAGCCAGCCGGCGGCGAAGACGGCCCGGTCGGTCAGGGTGAGGGTGCGGGTGTTGTAGATGATCCCGTTCGTCTGCTTGCTCTTGTCGTTGCCGAGGGCGCGGACCCGGCAGTCATGCGTCACCCCCCAACCCAGCGGGTCGTCCCAGGCGACGGTGAAGCGATACGTGCCGACGGGGTAGCCGAACCGAACCGAGAGCCGGTCGGCGTAAGTCTTGGCCTGCGCGCCGCCGCTCACCTGCTGCAGCAGCAGCAGGTCGGGTGGCGCCACGTCGGCGGTGCCTGGACGCCCGGCGTCGTCGACCAGCATCGAGGAGAGGTGCTCGAGTTCGGTGACCCGCGAGCAGGCGCCGTCGGCCTCGTTCCGGACGAGGTTCTCGATGTTGTTGCTGTACACCCGCAGCACGCCGCCGGTCTCCGGCTCGGCCTGGGTCAGGGTTGGGCTCGGGGTGCCCGGGGCACTCGCCGCCTGCTGCGTCGGGAGGGTGGGCGGCGGCGGCGGTGCCTGCGCGAGGACCAGCGCAGTGACGACGGCACCGACGCCCAGCCCGCCCAGCAGCGAGCCGGCCCAGGCCAGGGTCCTCCTCGATGGTCGCCCGCGCCGCGCCACCCGGCGGCCGCGCCGGCCGGCCGGACTCACAACACGGCACCCGGGTGGTACGCGGCGCCGGCCGGGAACCGTGCGGCCAGTGCCGCCACCCGGGCAGCGATGACGTCGACCTGGCCGCGCGCCGACCCGGTGAGCTCCAGCGGGTCGATCCCGCCCAGCTGTTGCCTGGTCAGGCCGAGGCGGGGGTCTGCTGCCAGCCGCTCGTAGAGGTCGTTGGCTCCCCCGGCCCGCATCCCCAGCGCCACGGCGACGGCGTGCTCCTTGATCACCTCGTGCGCGGTCTCGCGTCCGACACCGGCGCGGACGGCCGCCATCAGCACCCGTGTGGTGGTGAGGAAGGGCAGGAAGCGCTGCAGTTCTGCCTCGATCACGGCCGGGAAGGCGCCGAACTCGGCGAGGACGGTGAGGAAGGTCTCGAACAGGCCGTCGAGGGCGTAACAGGCGTCCGGGAGAGCCACCCGTCGGACCACCGAGCAGGAGACGTCGCCCTCGTTCCACTGGTTGCCGGCGAGTTCGCCGGCCATCGAGGCGTAGCCCCGCAGCACAACGGCCAGCCCGTTGACCCGCTCGCAGGAGCGGGTGTTCATCTTGTGCGGCATCGCCGACGACCCGACCTGGCCCTCGGCGAAGCCCTCGGTGACCAGTTCCTGGCCGGCCATCAGCCGGATCGTGGTGGCCAGGCTCGACGGCCCGGCGGCCACCTGCACCAGCGCGGTCAGGACCTCGTAGTCGAGGGAGCGCGGATAGACCTGCCCGGTTGCCGTGAACACGCCGCCGAAGCCGAGGTGCGCGGCGACCCGCTGCTCCAGTTCGGCCAGTCTGGCCTGGTCGCCGCCGAGCAGGTCGAGCATGTCCTGGCCGGTGCCCATCGGACCCTTGATGCCGCGGGCGGGGTAGCGTCCGATCAGCTCGTCGACACGCGCGAACGCGACCAGCAGCTCGTCCGCTGCCGAGGCGAACCGCTTGCCGAGCGTCGTGGTCTGGGCAGCGACGTTGTGCGAGCGGCCGGCCATCGGCAGGTCCCGGTACTGCACGGCGAGCCGGGCCAGGTTGACGGCGACGGTGACGATCCGTTCCCGCACCAGTTCGAGGGAGCTGAGCAGCTGGCGCTGCTCGATGTTCTCCGTGAGGTCGCGGCTGGTCATGCCCTTGTGCACGTGCTCGTGTCCGGCGAGGGCGTTGAACTCCTCGATCCTCGCCTTCACGTCGTGGCGGGTCACCCGCTCCCTCGCATCGATGCTGTCCAGGTCGACCTGCTCCGCGACCCTTTCGTAGTCGGCGATCACAGCCGTCGGATCGTCACCGCCGAAGTCGACCCCGAGTTCGGCCTGGGCCCGCAGCACGGCCAGCCACAGCCGGCGCTCGGCGACGATCTTCGCTTCGGGCGACCAGATCTCGCGCATGGCCGCGGAGGCGTACCGGTTGGCGAGGACGTTGGGGATCATGCCTTCTCCTGAACTGGAAAGGGGACTGTCCCCGTTTGTGCGGCCTTGAGGGCGATGTCGGTGCGATGGAAGCCGCCGGGCAGGTCGATCAGGGCCACCTTGGCGTAGGCGGCCTCGCGCGCGGCCGCCAGGTCGTCACCGGTGCCCACGACGGTCAGGACGCGGCCGCCGGCGCTGACCAGCCGGCCATCGGCGTCGAGCGCTGTGCCGGCGTGGAAGACGCCTTCGACGTCGGCGCCGGTGATCGGGTCGCCCTTGCGGGGCGCCTCCGGATAACCGTCGGCAGCGACCACGACGCCGACGGCGGCACCGCTGCCCCACTCCAGGGGAGCGTGACCGGCGAGCCGGCCGGTGGCCGCCGCCAGCAGCACCTCGGCGATCGGGGTCTTCAGGCGGGTGAGCAGCGGCTGGGTCTCCGGGTCGCCGAAGCGGGCGTTGAACTCGACCACCCGCAGGCCGCGGGACGTGAGGGCCAGGCCGGCGTAGACCAGCCCGACGAAGGGCGTCCCGCGGCGGCGGAGCTCGTCAACGGTCGGCTGGATCACGGTCGCCACCACCTGCGCCACCAGGCCGGGCGGCGCCCAGGGCAGCGGGGTGTAGGCGCCCATGCCGCCGGTGTTGGGTCCGGTGTCGCCGTCCCCCACCCGCTTGAAGTCCTGGGCCGGCTCGAACGGCAGGACGTCGGTGCCGTCCGACAACGCGAACAGGCTCACCTCCGGCCCGTCCAGGAACTCCTCGACGATCACCCGCCGGCAGCTCGCAGCATGCCGGACGGCGGCGTCGCGGTCGCCCGTGACGATCACGCCCTTGCCTGCAGCCAGCCCGTCGTCCTTCACGACGTAGGGGGCGCCGAACTCGTCGAGGGCAGCCACAACTTCGTCCATCGAGAGGCAGAGCCGCGCGTCGGCCGTCGGCACGCCGGCAGCGGCCATGATCTCCTTGGCGAAGGCCTTGCTCCCCTCCAGCCGTGCGGCTGCGGCGCTCGGCCCGAAGACCGGGATCCCGCGGGCCCGCACATCGTCGGCAACACCGGCGACCAGCGGGGCCTCCGGCCCGATCACGACGAGGCCGGCGCCCAGGGCGACCGCCAGGTCGGCGACAGCGGCACCGTCCATCGCGTCCACCGGATGGTTCGTGCCGACCGCGGCTGTGCCCGGGTTGCCCGGGGCGACGTGCACGACCACGCCCGGGTCGCGGCCGAGTGCCCAGGCAAGGGCATGTTCCCGTCCGCCCGATCCGATCACCAGCACGGTCAGGTTCGTCACGCCGCGATCCTACCGAGGCCGGCCCTCGGCCACCGCGCCGTTCAGCGCGGTGCCCAGAGGCCCATGAAACCGAACAGCGCCATGCTCACCACGACGAAGCTGCCGAGCACGGCCCACCAGGTCCAGGCCACCTGCCCACTGCGGGCGTCCATGCCGGTCGCGACGATCGCCGCGACGGTGGCAGCCAGGTTGGCGATCGCCATGAACAGCCCGAACCAGTACACCTGCCCGGCCACCTGGATCCAGGAGAGGTAGGCAACGGTGAGGAATCCCGCGGTGAGGCCGAGGAAGCCCAGCAGGATCGGTACCCACCACGGGGTTGGCTGCTGGCGGTCCATCAGAGCAGGTCGTGCAGCATGACCACCTGTTCGCGGGACGGGCCGACGCCGATCCCGGAGATGCGGCAGCGCACGAGTTCCTCCAGCCGGCGGACGTAGGCCTGGGTCGTTGCCGGGAGCTCTTCGAAGCTGCGGCACCCAGTGATGTCCTCGCTCCAGCCGTCGAGGTATTCGTAGACGGGGACGGCGTGGTGGAAGTCGGTCTGCGTCATCGGCAGCCGGTCGGTGCGCTCACCGTTCACCTCGTACGCCACGCAGACCGGGATCTTCTCCCAGCCGCTGAGGATGTCCAGCTTCGTGAGGAAGATGTCGGTGAAGGCGTTCGCAGCCACCGCAGCCTCAACGACAAGGGCGTCGAACCAGCCGCAGCGCCGGTTGCGGCCGGTGGTGGTGCCGAACTCGGCACCGTCGGTGCGCAGCTTCTCGCCGTCGGCGTCCAGCAGCTCGGTGGGGAACGGGCCCTCCCCGACGCGGGTGGTGTAGGCCTTCATGATCCCGATCGTGCGATCGATGCGGGTCGGGCCGACCCCCGCGCCGATGCAGGCGCCGGCTGCGATCGGGTTCGAGGAGGTCACGTAGGGGTAGGTCCCGTGGTCGACGTCGAGGTGGTGGGCCTGCGCACCCTCGAACAGCACCACCTTGCCGGCGTCCAGGGCGCTGTTGAGCACCCGGACCACGTCGGTGACCATGGGACGCAGGCGCTCGGCGTGCGCGAGCAGTTCCTCCGACACCTCGGCCGGGTCGATGGCGCGCCGGTTGTAGACCTTCACCAGCAGGTGGTTCTTCTGCTCGAGCGCCGCCTCCACCTTCTGGCACAGGATGGAGGTGTCGAACAGGTCCTGCACGCGGATGCCCAGCCGGTTGATCTTGTCGGAGTAGGCCGGGCCGATGCCCCGCCCGGTGGTGCCGATCTTGCGCTTGCCGAGGAACCGCTCGGTGACCTTGTCCATCTCCTTGTGGTACCGGGCGATGATGTGGGCGTTGGCCGAGACGAGCAGCCGGGACGTGTCCACGCCGCGCGCCTCGAGACCGTCGATCTCCTCGAACAGCACGTCGAGGTCGATGACCACCCCGTTGCCGATGACCGGGGTGCTCTTCGGGCTGAGGATCCCGGAGGGCAACAGGTGCAGGGCATACTTCTCGCCGGCGACCACGAGCGTGTGGCCGGCGTTGTTGCCGCCCGAGTAGCGCACCGTGTAGTCAACCCGGTCGCCCAGCTGATCGGTTGCCTTGCCCTTGCCCTCGTCGCCCCATTGCGCGCCGACAACCACTATTCCCGGCATTGTGGTGCCCCTCTTCGTTCGAGAAGCCCGCGGCAATGCCTGCGGGCTCTTGCGCCGTCACTTTACCGGGTCGCCCCCGGAAGGGGATCCGGCGCGCAGATCCGCCGGCCTACCTGTGCCCGACGGTGAGGCGCACATCCTGGCCAAGGGTGTAGCCGTCCCCGTCGCGGGCCGCCTCCAGGCGCTCGGCTGCCAGCGCCAGCACCTCGGGAGCCGCATCGCCGGCCGCCTCCCACATGCCGCGCTGGCCGTGCGAACCCGACCAGTGCCGCCAGTCCCCGACATCGCGCAGGTGCAGGTGCTGCTTGAAGTGCCGCGTGCGCACCTCGCGCAGGCCGGCGGCTGCCAGCAGGCCGGCAACCCCTTCGTCGCTGGCGAACGGGCCACGGGAGCCGGACGTCCGCGCGTCCAGCAGCTCCGGCGGGAGGTACGGGACGAAAACTGCATCAAGGCGCTCCCAGACCGGGTCCCGCGGGCCGAAGGTGGCCACGCCGAGGCGCCCGGCCGGCGCCAGCAGATCCACCCAACTGCGAACGGCTGCGGCCGGGTCGGGCAGGAAGAACAGCACAAGGGAGGAGACGATCAGGTCGACCGGACCGAGGCCGGCGGCCGGGGCGGTGGCGTCGCCCAGCTCGATCCGGACGGAGACGTTGCGCCGGGCCGCCTCCTCGCGGGCCGCTGCCACCATGCCGGGCGCGATGTCGATCCCGGCAGCGCTCCCGCCGGGGCCGACAGCTTCCGCGGCCGCCCAGAGGGCTGCCCCCCTGCCGGTCCCGATGTCGAGCACCCGCTCCCCCGGCCGCGGAGCCACTTCAGCGACCAGTGCCGCTGCGATCGGGGTGAACCACGGGTGGCCGGTGGTGTCGTAGGTCGGGGCCACGCGATCGAACAGCGCAGCCACCTGGGCGATCCGCCCGCTGTGGTCCATGGCCTCAGGCTAGGGCTGTCCGGGCAAGCAGAACGGGCCGGCCCCGGGAGGGCCGGCCCGTTTCGGTAGAACTGCTCAGCCGATGGTCTTGCCGACGCTGCGCAGGTACTCGCAGGCCTCGAGCACGCGCTTGGCCATGCCGGCCTCGGCCGACTTGCCCCAGGCGCGGGGGTCGTACTGCTTCTTGTTGCCGACCTCGCCGTCGATCTTCAGGACGCCGTCGTAGTTGCGGAACATGTGCTCCACGACCGGACGGGTGAAGGCGTACTGGGTGTCGGTGTCGATGTTCATCTTGATGACACCGAAGTCGACGGCGTCGGAGATCTCCTGCGGGGTGGAGCCGGAGCCACCGTGGAACACCAGGTCGAACGGCTTCTCCTTGCCGTACTTGGCGCCAACGGCGTCCTGGATCTCCTTGAGCACTGCCGGACGCAGCTTGACGGCACCCGGCTTGTACACGCCGTGCACGTTGCCGAACGTGAGCGCCGTCATGTAGCGGCCCTTCTCGCCGAGGCCGAGCTTCTCGATCGTGGCCATGCCGTCCGCGACGGTGGTGTACAGCTTGTCGTTGATCTCGGCCGCGACGCCGTCCTCCTCGCCACCGACGACGCCGACCTCGATCTCGAGGATCTGGCGGGCCTTGCTGGTCAGCGCCAGCAGTTCGTCGGCGATGCTCAGGTTCTCGGCCATCGGGACAGCGGAGCCGTCCCACATGTGCGACTGGAACAGGGGCTCGAGGCCGCGGTCGACGCGCTCCTGCGAGATGGCGATCAGCGGCCGGACGAAGTCCTCCAGCTTGTTCTTGGGGCAGTGGTCGGTGTGCACGACGACGTTGATCGGGTAGTTCTTGGCAACGACGTGGGCGTACTCGGCCAGGGCGACGGCACCCGTGACCATGTGCTTGATGGTCGGGCCGGAGGCGTACTCGGCGCCGCCGGTGCTGACCTGGATGATGCCGTCCGACCCCGCCTCGGCGAACCCGGCGAGGGCGGCGTTGATCGACTGCGAAGAGGTGATGTTGATCGCCGGGTAGGCGTACTTGCCGCTCTTGGCGGCGTCCAGCATCTCGGCGTACTTCTCAGGGCTGGCAATGGGCATTCGTATTGGCCTCTCTCAAGGTGACAGCGCCTGCGACGGTGCGCGGCACTAGACGGAACAACCCCAGTCTCTCAAAACTCGGCCGGGGTTGGTGCTTCGAGCAGAGATTGGACGGTAATCACCACGCACCGGGATCAGTCCATGCGGGACAGGTCCACCCAGGCCCGACCTGCGGAGAGGACCCGGACGGCCGCGTCGAGGGTGGCCGGCATGGTGTCGGTGTAGTCAAGCGGGACGACCCCGGTGCCCTTCGCCCGGTCGGTGGTCACGAGCGAGGTGGAGCTGCCGAGGGCGCCGGGTTTGACGATCACCGAACCCACCTCGGGCCAGGGGAACCAGCGCTCGCCGATCAGCATGCCCTGCCGGTTCAGCCCGATCGCCAGGCCCGGCTGGGCGATCCGCGCGTCGGCCCGGATGCGAAGGAACTGGATCAGGCTCCAGATCGTGGTGACGAGGCCGGTCGCGACGGAGATCCCCAGCATCCACGGGCCCCAGGAGCCGAACTGCTCGGGGAAGAAGTACCAGACCGCCCCGACCAGGGCAGCGCTGACCAGCGTCGATCCGATCCGCCAGACGAGCAGGCTCCTGGCCCGCCGGACCTGGCCCACCACCAGGTCGGGCCGGTAGTAGACCCCGTACTCGTCGCTCACCGGGCCAATCCTAATTGGCCCACTGGCAGGCCCAGTGGTACATCGCGATCGCAGCCGCGGCGCCGGCGTTCAGTGACCTGGTGGAGCCGTACTGGGTGATCGCCACCAGCTGCCGGCACCCGGCGCTCAGCTCCTCGGTCAGGCCGGGGCCTTCGGACCCGAACACCAGGCAGCAGCGCTGCGGCAGGCGGGTCGTCTCCAGCGGAACCGAACCGGGGATGTTGTCCACACCCACCGGGACCACGTCGTGCTCGGCCAGCCAGCCGAGGAAAGCTGCCACGTCCGGGTGGTGGTGCACGTGCAGGTAGCGGTCGGTGACCATGGCCCCGCGCCGGTTCCAGCGCCGGCGGCCGAGGATGTGGACGGCCTCGACGTTGAAGGCGTTCGCTGTGCGCACGATCGAACCGATGTTGAAGTCGTGCTCCCAGTTCTGGATCGCCACGTGCAGCGGCTGCCGCCTGGTGTCCAGTTCGGCGACGATCGCCTCGACACTGAGGTAGCGGAAGGCGTCGACGACGTTGCGGCGGTCACCCTCGGCGAGCAGTGTCTGGTCGTAGCGCGCATCGTCCGGCCAGGGCGACGGATGGGGACCCACCCCCGGGCTGCTGACGGCGCCCAGCTCCTCGTCATTGAGCGGCTCCACAGGCGCCAAGGTACCCTCTTTGATCATGGACCTGTTGCCCCAGCTCGCGTTAGTGCCGCTGCTGCTGCCCGACTGGCTCGACCCGGCCTTCATCATCCACAACCTCGGGAACTGGGCGTTGTGGGGAGTCGCGTTCATCATCTTCATCGAATGCGCCATCTTCCCGGTGCTTCCGGGCGACTCCCTGTTGTTCACCGTTGGCATGTTCATCGCGATGAACCCGCCGTCGATCACCTTCCCCGGAATGGCCCCCTGGCAGGTGCTGATCCTCTCCTGCGTGATCCTCACCGTGGCCGCGGTCGCCGGCAACGTGGCCGGCTACTGGCTGGGGCACCTGATCGGCCCGGCCCTGTTCAAGCCCCGGGAGGGGTTCTGGGGCAAGGTCTTCGCGCCCAAGTACGTCGACCAGACCCACGAGCTGCTGGGCCGCTACGGCAACCGGGCGTTGGTGCTGGCCAGGTTCGTCCCGTTCGTGCGTACCTTCGTAACGCTGATCGCCGGCATCGGCCGGATGGACTTCCGGGCCTTCATCACCTGGACCGCGATCGGTGGCGTGCTCTGGGCCGTCGGCGTCACCGTCCTTGGCTACTTCCTCGGCAACGTGCCGCTGATCGCCAACAACATCGACCTCGTGCTGGTGCTGATCGTGCTGGTCTCGGTGCTGCCGATGGTGGTCGAGGCCGTCCTCGCCCGGCGCCGGTCCGCTGCGGCGAGGGCCTCCGAGTCCTGAGGCCATGGAACGCAGGTCCGGCATCGGCTGGCTGCCCGGTGCTGCCGACACCCGGCCGCCGGCCGGACCGGCCGAACTCGAGTCCGCGGTAGCCGTCCTCACCGGCCACCGGCTGGTGGTGCTCACCGGGGCTGGACTCTCCACCGACTCCGGGCTGCCCGACTACCGCGGGCCGGACGCCCGCCCGCGCAACCCGATGACCTATTCCCAGTTCGTCGGCGATCCCGGCTACCGGCGCCACTACTGGGCCCGCAACCACCTGGGCTGGCACAGCATGAGCCGCACCGAGCCCAACCCCGGACACCTGGCGCTGGCAGCGCTGGAACGGGCCGGCAAGGTGGTCGGGGTGATCACCCAGAACGTCGACCGGCTGCACCAGCGGGCCGGTTCGCAGCGCGTTGTCGACCTGCACGGCCACTACGACCGGATCCGCTGCCTGGCCTGCGATTGGGAGTGCACCCGGGCGCAGCTGGACGACCGGTTGCTGGCCCTCAACCCGGGGTTCCTCGAACGGGTCAGCGAGCTCGGCGATGTCGAGATCGCCCCGGACGCGGACGCGGTGCTTGAGGCCACCTCGGGGTTCGTCGTCGCCGACTGCCCGGCCTGTGGCGGGGTGCTCAAGCCAGACATCGTGTTCTTCGGCGAGACGGTGCCGCCCTCGCGGGTCCGGGCGGCCTTCGGGCTGGTCGATTCCGCCGGCGCCCTGCTGGTCGCGGGCACCTCGCTGGCAGTCATGTCGGGGCTGCGGTTCGTCCGGCACGCCGCCCGCGCGGGCAAGCCGGTCGTGATCGTGAACCGGGGCCTCACCCGTGGCGACGAGCTGGCCGAGGTGCGGCTGAACGCCGGGACGTCAGAGGCGCTCAGCCTGCTGGCTGAGCGCCTCTGAACGATTCAGGACTGCGGCGGCTGCTGGTAGGTCGGCGGCTGCTGCGTCGGCGGGGTGTACGTCGGCGGCTGGGCCGGCGGTGCATAGGTCGGCGGCTGCGGGTTGCCGAACTCCCCCGGAGCCGGCGTGGCCGGGTTGGCCTGCGGGTAGGCCTGCGGGTTGGGCAGGGCGGACGGCGTGCTGCCGGCGGCGAGCTGGTCGTTGGTCGGTTCGGGTGAGCCTCCGGGCCGGGTGCTGATCTCGCCGAAGCTCACCTGCGGGGCCTGGCGGACGGCTGCCTCGTTCACCTCGAAGTAGGTGGCCTTCTCGAACTTGAACATGCCGGCGAGGACGTTGGACGGGAACGACTCCACCTGGGTGTTGTAGTTGCGCACGTTGGCGTTGTAGAAGCGCCGGCCGGCCGCGATCCGGTCCTCGGTGGCGGTCAGTTCGCGCTGCAGCTCGAGGAAGTTGACGTTGCTCTTCAGCTCGGGGTAGGCCTCGACGCTGACCAGCAGGTTGCGGACGGCGCCGCTCAGCTGCTCCTCGATCTGGGCCCGTTCCTCAGTGACCCCGCCGCCGGCCTGCGCCAGCGCTGCGGCCTGGTTGCGGAGCCGGGTGACGCCCTCGAGGGTGTTGCGCTCGTGGGCCGCGTAGGCGCGGACGGTCTCGACCAGGTTGGGAATCAGGTCGTAGCGCCGGTTGAGCTCGACGTCGATCTGCCGCCACGACTCCTGGATCAGGTTCCGGGAACGGACGAAGCCGTTGTACAGCGACACGGCGTAGAGCGCTACACCGACGACGATGAGCAACAGCACGATGAAGATGACCAGGCCAGTACTCATTCAGAGTTCTCCAATCCGAGGGACGGTCCCGGCCGCAACGGCCCGGCAGGCCCAAGCCTAACGTCCCGACCCGCCAACCGGTCGAGACCCGGGCGACGATCGCCAGCGGTCAGCCCAGGTCGAGGTCGGCGAGCCCGACGGCGTACCGGTACGGCACCCCGGCCGCCTCGATCAGGACATCGGCTCCGGTGCTGCGGTCGACGATCACGGCTACGCCGACCACCACGCCCCCGGCCTCACGGACGGCCTCGACGGCCGTCATCACCGAACCGCCGGTGGTGGAGGTGTCCTCGACCACGAGGCAGCGGCGGCCGGCCACCTCCGTGCCCTCGATCCGGCGCTGCAGTCCGTGCGCCTTCGACTCCTTGCGGACCACGAACGCGTCCAGCCGGCCGCCGGTGTGGGCGGCGTGGTGCAGCATCGCGACCGCGACCGGGTCGGCGCCGAGGGTCAGCCCGCCGACGGCCTCGAAGTCCCAGTCGGCCACCAGCCCCGTCATCACCTCACCGACCAGCGGCGCAGCCACCCCGTCCAGGGTCACCCGGCGCAGGTCGACGTAGTAGTCGGCCTCCTTGCCGGAGGCAAGGGTGACCCGGCCCCGGACCACCGCAAGGGTCTTGATCTGTTCGATTAGCGATTCGCGGGCTGCCATGGGAGCACCGTACCGTCACGCGAACCAGCCCCGGCTCCAGGCCGGGGAGGGGGACGGCTCGGCATCGGTCCCGCTGAACCCGGTGGCGCCACCGAGCCAGCGGGCCAGTTCACGGCCCCACACCAGCCGGTACGGGAAGCCGGCCCGGCTCAGCCGACGCTCGACCGCCTGGGTCGGCAGGTCGTCGCCGGCCATGGCCACGAGGTTGCCGAAACGCCGGCCCTTCCAGACCGGCACCTCAGCGCTGACGGCCACCTGCGGGAAGGTGGCCACCATCCCGGCAAGGCAGCGCCGGGCCCAGCCGAACGGGGCCTGGTCGGTCAGGTTCATCACCATCAGACCGTCGGGGCGCAGAGCCCGGGCGACGTCGGCGAAGAACTCCACCGTGGCCAGTTCCGGCGGCACGCTGGCCCCGGCGAAGGCGTCGACGATGACCACGTCCGCACAGGCGTCCGGCAGGTTCGCCATGCCGGTGCGGCCGTCCTCCGGCCGGATCCTGATGCCGGAGTTGCGGGGCAGTGGCAGCTTCTCCCGCACCGAGGCGGTCAGGTCCTCGTCCGGCTCGAGCACCACCTGGGTTGTGCGGGGACGCCTGGCAGCGACGAAGCGGGGCAGGGTGAGACCACCGCCACCGACATGGATGGCGCGGAGGTTCTCGGTCAGCGGCCGGGTGAGGATCGTCTCGTCCAGCACCTCGGCGATCCGCTGAACGTACTCGAACTCGAGGCGCAGCGGGTCGCCCGGGTCGACCCAGGACTGCTCGGTCTTGCCGTGCATCACCATGAACGCCCGCCGGTCGTCGGGGGCAGGCACCACACGGTTCACTCCCCGCAGCCTACCCGCCGGCCGCCGGACAACCGGGATCAGCTTCGACCGGCCCGTTCCCTCGCGCCGGTCGAGCCAGTGCCAAGATGAGCGGGAGCGGTGACGCCACCCCTGCGCGCCGACCGGCTCGGACGGAGGCGGCATGCCAGCTGATCAGCCCTTGGCCGGACCGGCACCCCCGGACCGCGCGGTCGCCGACGTCGGCGATCCCGGCGACACCTTCCCCCAGCCGGTGCGCTGGATCGGCCGCTGGCCCTGGTCCGCCTGGACGCGCTGGCACCGCACCTCCGTCGTCGGCCACCTGGTCGGTCGGTTGCTGCTTGGCCTGGCTGGCTTCACGAGTGCCCTGGTGCTGGTGCTCGGGCTCGGCCCGCAGGCGTACCGGGCGGTTTTCTGGCGGGAAGCCGAGTACCAGGTGCTGGCCGGCCTGCACGCCGGGAACAGCCTGTCCTACCTGGTCGGCCAGCTCGGCGAGCCGGCGTTCGTGAAGCCGGCCCTCGCCGGAACCCAGCTCACCCAGCACATCTTCCTCCGCCGCGACCACCTGGTGATGGCCGTGACGTCGGGTGCAGAGGTCGTGGTGCTGTCGGTGCTGTCCTGCGATGCCGGGTTCGCGCCGGACTTCGTCACACCGGACGACACCCTGGTCCAGCTGCAGGCCCGGCCGCTGCACAGTGCCGAGACCGGGCGGGACGCCCGCCCGATCAGCGCAGGAGCCGGCTCGGGACTGGTGTCGTACGCACCGTGGTCGACCGCCTCAAGCGTCAACCAGCTGGTCGTCGAGGGCGCGGCCGTGAGCAACGCCAGCCGCGGCCGGGCGTTCTACTTCGGCGTCAACGGGGCGTGCGCGGACCTCGACTCCCTCGGAGCGGGCACCGAGCCGTACTTCGGCGACCTGGCCGGAGCCCCGGACACCGTCGAGGCCGCCACCGCCCGGTCCGGCGCCAACTTCTACGCCGAGACGATGGACCTGGAGGTCGCCCTCGGCGAGAACGCGCAGGCGGGGGTGCTCATCGACGGACAGTGGCGCGGCGGCCTGTTCCTCAGCCCGTACCACTTCGACCTGCCCACGGCCCTGCTGGTGCCCGGCGGAACCCGGCGGCACTGAGGCACCGGTCAGCCGGCAGCCACCGGCTGGACCACGACCAGCCCGGACTGGTCGGCGTTGACGTCGAAGGCGATGGTGTCGCCGTCCGCGATCTCACCTGCCAGCACCTGCCTGGCCAGCGTGTCCTCGATGGTGGTCTGCACCAGCCGCTTCAGCGGACGGGCGCCGTAGACCGGGTCGAAGCCGGTGAGGGCCAGCCAGTCCTTCGCAGCCTGGGTCACATCCACCTCGATCCGCCGGTCGGCCAGCCGCTTGTTCAGCCGGCGCAGCTGGATGTCGACGATCCGGGTCAGCTCCTCGGTGCCGAGGGCGTCGAAGATGACGATCTCGTCCAGCCGGTTCAGGAACTCTGGCTTGAACGCCTGCCGGACCACCCCCATGACCGCGTCCCGCTTCGTGTCAGCGTGCAGGCTCGGGTCGGAGAGGAACTGCGAACCGAGGTTGGAGGTCATGATCAGGATCACGTTGCGGAAGTCGACGGTCCGGCCCTGGCCGTCGGTCAGCCGACCGTCGTCCAGCACCTGCAGGAGGATGTTGAACACCTCGGGGTGGGCCTTCTCGACCTCGTCCAGCAGCACCACCGAGTACGGCCGCCGTCGCACCGCCTCGGTGAGCTGGCCGCCCTCCTCGTACCCGATGTAGCCCGGCGGCGCCCCGACGAGGCGCGAGACGGTGTGCTTCTCGCCGTACTCGCTCATGTCGATGCGCACCATGGCGTGCTCGTCGTCGAAGAGGAAGTCGGCCAGCGACTTGGCCAGCTCGGTCTTGCCGACGCCGGTCGGGCCGAGGAAAAGGAACGAGCCGGTGGGCCGGTTGGGGTCGGAGATCCCGGCCCGGGAGCGGCGCACGGCGTCACTGACCGCCTGCACAGCGCGGCGCTGCCCGATCAGGCGCTCACCCACGCGCTCCTCCATGCTGAGCAGCTTCTCGCTCTCCCCCTGCAGCAGCCGGCCGACCGGGATCCCGGTCCAGGCCCCGACCACCTCGGCGATGTCGGTCGCGGAGACCTCCTCGCTGACCATCGAGGTGGCGTTCTTCTCTGCCTCGGTTGCGCTCTCGAGCTCGGCCTCGAGCGCGGGAACCCGGCCGTAGAGGATCTCCGAGGCCTTGGTGAGGTCGCCCTCGCGCTGCGCGCGCTCCGCCTCGATCCGCAGCTTGTCGATGTTCTCCTTGATCTCGCCGACCCGGTTCAGGCCGGACTTCTCGGCCTCCCACCGTCCCTCCAGCCCGCGGAGCTCCTCCTTGGCGTCGGCCAGCGCGGCCGTGAGCCGCTGGTAGCGCTCGCGGGACCCGGGGTCCTCCTCCTTCTCCAGCGCGAAGGCCTGCATGGTCATCCGGTCGATGTCACGACGCAACTGGTCGATCTCCTCCGGTGAGGAGTCGATCTCCATCCGCAACCTGGACGCGGACTCGTCGATCAGGTCGATCGCCTTGTCCGGCAACTGCCGGCTGGTGATGTAGCGGTTGGAGAGGGTCGCGGCAGCCACCAGGGCCGAGTCGGTGATCCGCACCTTGTGGTGTGCCTCGTAACGCTGCCGCAGCCCCCGCAGGATGGCGATGGTGTCCTCGACGCTGGGCTCGCCGACGAACACCTGCTGGAACCGCCGCTCGAGCGCCGGGTCCTTCTCGATCCGCTCGCGGTACTCGTCAAGGGTGGTTGCCCCGATCATCCGGAGCTCGCCGCGCGCAAGCATCGGCTTCAGCATGTTGCCCGCGTCCATCGACGAGTCGCCGGTGGCGCCGGCCCCGACGACGGTGTGCAGTTCGTCGATGAAGGTGATGATCTTGCCCTCGGCGTCGCGGATCTCGTTGAGGACGGCCTTCAGCCGCTCCTCGAACTCGCCGCGGTACTTCGCCCCGGCCACCATCGAGGCCAGGTCGAGCGAGACCACCCGCCGGTCACGCAGCGAGTCCGGCACGTCGCCGGCGATCACGCGCTGGGCGAGGCCCTCGACCACTGCGGTCTTGCCGACGCCCGGCTCGCCGATCAGCACCGGGTTGTTCTTGGTCCGCCTGGCCAGTACCTGCACCACGCGCCGGATCTCGGCATCGCGGCCGATCACCGGGTCGAGCTTGCCCTCCCTCGCCCGCTCGGTGAGGTCGACGGAGTACTTGTCGAGCGCCGACTCGGCGCCTTCGGCCTCCGCCGAGGTGACGCGCTTGTCGCCCCGGGCGTCCGCGAACGCCTTGACCAGCTTCTCCGTGGTCACGCCGAGGTCGTTGAGGATCTTCCTCGCGTCGGTCTGGACGGCGGAGAGCGCCAGCAGCAGGTGCTCGGTCGCCACGAACAGGTCCCCGAGTTGCTGGGCCCTGGTCTGGGCATCTGCGAGCACGCGGGCAAGGCCGCCGGACATTGCCGGCTGGCTGACCGAAGAACCCTGGGCGGACGGCAACTTGGTGATCGCACCCCTGGCGGCCGCGTCCACGACGGCCGGCTCCACACCGACAGAGGCCAGCAGCGGGGCCACGGTGTTGTCCGGGACGAGCAGCAGGGCGTGCAGCAAATGGACGGGCTCGGCGTTGGGGTTGCCGTTCGTCAGTGCAGTGCGGACGGCAGCCGACACTGCGTCCCGGCTACGGGTGGTCAGCTTCTCGGTGTCCATCAGGAAGGTCGTCTCCTCGCAAAGTTGAGTTCACCAGACTCAACTAGCTTAGTCCTGCAGCTATTCCGCCGTCAGCACCGCTGGGGCCGGGGTCTTCCCGGGCTCTGCCCCGGGCCCGGCCGGGACGCTGGCGCGGCCGGCGAGCAGTGCCACGGCGCCGAACAGGCAGGCCGCGACCACAGCGTAGGCAGTGCGCAGCAGGAGCCCGCCGGAGCCGGCCAGCAGCAGTGCGGCCAGACCGAGCTCGGCCACCAGCAGCACGGTGGCCAGCCGCCCGGCGAGGCGGGTGCCGGGCTGACGTCCGGCACGCCTGGCTGCTACCGCGATCGCTCCGGCGGCCACCACCGCCAGGCCGACCCGCACCACCTGGAGCCAGGGCCACCGGTCAGCGGCGATCACACCGAGAGGCCAGCTGAGGCAGCGGGTGAACGAGTTCGCGCCGGCAACGGCCAGGGCCAGCAGGTGCATGGCCGCGAGGGTGCCGACCGCCGTCCACGCCGGCCGGGCCACCGGGCCGGGCGCCCATTCCGCCCCGGGAGCGAGCAGCAGCCGGGCCACCAGCAGCACCACGGTGGCCATCAGCGCACTGGCCAGGTCGAGGACGCCGAGCCACCAGGGGATGCCGATCTTGACGATCAGCATCCCGAACAGCCCCGCCGAGATCGTGCCCGCCAGCCCGATCCAGGCCAGCCGCCGCGGCCGCGGGTCGGCGAGGCGTCGCCCGAGGACGGCAGCGACGAGCACCGTCGGGCCGGTGACAGCTGCGACCACCCGGTGCACGAACTCGATCAGCGGATTCAGCTGGGCTGCGGGAGCGAAGCCGTCGGGGTAACAGCCGGGCCAATTCGGGCAGGCCGCGCCGGACTCGGTTGCGCACACCACGGCGCCGAGCACCACCGAGGCCAGGGTGAGGACGGCAGCAGCCGTGAACCACCGCTTCATGACTGGGCCTTCCGGTGTCCCCAGGGGCCGAGCGCAGTCGCAGCGGATGCCGCCAGCAGGGCCACCCCGGCGAAGACGCCGATGTTCACCACCACCTGCTGCCAGAACGTGTAGCCCAACTCCAGCTCGCCGCCCATCGGCAGCATCATGAACGGCGCCAGGGCTGCCCACAGCGTGTACCCGATGCCGGGCCACCGCAGATGGCCGGGCAGGTCCCTTGCCTGCCACAAGACGATGCCGAGTGGCACGGCCCAGACGTAGTGGTGCGACCAGGAGATCGGCGAGGCCAGCAGGCTGGTCAGGCCGGCCAGGCACAACGCAAGGGCGACCTGGCCACTGCGGTGCATCAGGACGGCTGCCCAGACCCCGAGGGCCACAACCAGTGCGCTGAGCACCAGTCCGCCGCGGCTGGGCTCACCGGTGAGCCGGGTCCAGACCCCCAGCACCGACTGGTTGGACGCGTAGAGGATCCCGGAGTTAAGCCCGGAGTCGCCGGTGGCCAGCTTCAACCAGTAACTGAGCGATGCCTGTGGCAGCACGGCGAAGCCGAGCGCCGTCGCAGCAAGGAAAGTGCCGAAAGCCACGAGTCCGGCCTTCCTCCGCCCGGCGAAGAAGTTGTAGGCGGCGACGACCGCCGGGGTGAGCTTCACTGCGGTGGCGGCGCCGACCAGCCAGCCTTCCGGCAGGAGCCGGCGCCGGAACACCCGCGGCCCCGGCATGGAGTCGAGAACGGCGGCGGCGACGAGGAAGATGGCCAACTGACCGAAACCCAGGGTGTCGCGAACCGGCTGGACGAACAGGATCACGGCAGTGGTGAGCAGGCTCAGCCGCCAGCCGGTGAAGCCGAGGCGGAACAGCACGGCTGCCAGCGCGGCCGTGCACAGCGCCAGCCAGGCGAACGCAGCGAGCAGGAACGGCACGACTGCGAACGGGATGGTGAGCAGGGCTGCGAAGGCCGGATAGATCCAGGGCAGCTGACCGGCAGCGTCGAAGATGTCCCCGCCGGTCAGCAGCCGCTGGCCGGCCCGCTGGTAGACCTCGAGGTCGATCATGTTGGGGCGCCAGGGCCAGAGGGTGCTGCCGGGGATCTGGGTGCCGCCGATGTAGAGCGCGGCCAGCAGCGGTGGCAGGGCCAGGAGGGCGCGCAGCGTCATGACCCGAATCCGCTCGGTCCGCACCGCACCTCCTCAAGCAAGCCCGTCCTAGATTAGGGGCTGGATGGGCAGCCGGTGCTGCATCAGCACCACCTGGTACGGGTTCCAGGTGGACAGCGTGTAGCGCAGCACGAGATCTGAGCCCTCGGCGCTGGCATCGAACAGGTACGGGGCGTAGGCGGCGCCAGTGACCCGGGCCTGCGCTGCGAAGATCCGGTCGCCCACCGGGTCGTCGGTACCGGTCGCCCTGATGAACCTGGCGAACGGGTCGGCATGGGACATGCCGGTGGCCACCCAGTCCAGCAACCGCCGCCGCCGCGACCACGGTCCCCACGGAGTGGGCGAGGTCCGCAGCGTTATGGCCGGGCCGATCGGGTCCTCGGGGCCGGCCCCGGCCAGCATCAGGTAGGCCCCGGCAGCAGGAACCCAGCGCACGGAGAGCTCGCCGAGGGCGGCCGGCCCGAACAGCTGGGCCGCGTCGTCCTCGAGTTGCGACCAACCCGACCCCGTCCAGTAGCGGACGCCGAAGCCGGATCCGTCCCCCGCCGAACCCGCTTCCGCCAATCGGGCGAGCGCTTCGCCGTCCAGCATCGCCAGGCGCGGTTCGGAGGCACGGTAGGGGCCGCTGCCCCAGATCAGCAGCACCTCCCCCACGGTTCCGCAGCCCGGGACGGTTGCCGCGGGCACGAGCTGGGTGGAGACGTTGATGAAGTGCCGGTCGCTGAAGGTCCCGAGCACCCTGAACCGCACGGGACGGTGCCGGCTGGCTGGGTCGATCGGCAGGGCCGGGTCCTCGGCACGGGCCAGCACCGAGCGGCCCATGATGCGCCGCCGGCGACCGTGGTTGCTGGTGAAGAAGCCGTACAGGTTGCCGCCGGCAGAGAACCCGTCCAGCGGCACGTCGTACTCGCGCATGGTGGTGCCGCCACCGACCAGCTTCAGCGGCGAGCCATGGAACCGAACGCCCGGCAACCCGGGCAGCGGGCCGGCCTCGGTCACCTCTGCGATCGAGTCCCTGGTACTGAGCCAGGGCCGGGTCCAGTGCGTGTCCCCGAACAGCAGGAAGGTCCGCCCGTCGTGGTCGACGCGGACGCCGAGGTCGGTGCCCCTGATCCCGGCGGTGCTCAGCGACCTGCTCAGGGTCGGCGCGCGCTCACCCCACGGGGTCGGGGTCGCGTCCAGGTCGCCGGTCACCTGGGCCAGCTTCACCGACTCCGGGCCGTCGGCCACGAACGGCGCGTCGTCCGCCAGCCGCAGGCAGGAGTTGCGTTCCCAACGTCCGTCGGGCCGCCGGTGGTAGCTGAAGACCGAGCCGTCCTCGTCGGTGAGGGCCTGCGGCCAGCCGCGGGCGGTGTAGGTCGCGACCGCTCGAAGGCTTCGCGCCCCCACGCCGAGCTCCGCGGCGGAGGGCGCCATCCCCCCGGGGAGTCGACCCAGCTGCGCGGCCTCGACCTCTGCCCGCTGCCAGCCGGTCTGATCGAATCGATAGCCGACCATCCGGCCGTCCTCCGGGATCAGGGCCAGCAAGCCGCTGCCGGCCCTGCCGAGCCGGCCGGGTCCGCTAGCCCGTTCGCTGACGGTGCCGATCCGCTGCCAGGGCCGGTCGGGCCGATCGGTCAACCGACGGTAGTGGTGGAGGCTGGAGCCGTTGCGGACGAGCGCATCGACCCGACCCGATCGCTCGACCGCCGAAGCCGGCCCGACAGCAGTCACGGGACCGCCTCGGCCCGAGCCGTACCGGGCAGGCCGGTGAACACCAGGACCGCCGAGCCGACCGTGAACACATCACCCAGCAGGTCCAGGCCGGGCGCCACCTCCGCGGTGTAGGGCACCAGTGGTGAGCCGGACAGGATCGACACGATCATCAGCCCACCCAGGAGGCGCTGCCACCGGTTCCCCGCCAGCACGAGCCAGAGCCCGGCAAGCGGCCACCAGACCAGGTGGTGCATCCAGGTCAGCGGGCTCACCAGGGTGGTCGCGAGACCGAGCACCAGAACGGCGGCCAGGCCCTCCCCGCGACGGTGGTGCCGGCCGGCCCGCCAGAGGGCAACCGCCCCGATGACCACGACGCCGGCGATCCACAGCCCGGGATCAAGGCTCCAGCGGTGCACCAGCGCGAACAGGGACTTGTTGAACGGTGCCAGCGCGGTGGGCACGGAAACGCTGCCGGACCAGTACCGCAGCGAGTCGGTCGGTGCGACGACGAAACCGAGCGCTGTGGCCACACCGAACCCGACAGCCGAGTTCGCCGCAGCGCGCCACTGCCGGGTGAGCAGGTAGTGCGGAACCATGATCAGGGGCCACAACTTGATCGCTCCAGCTACTCCGGTGAGCAGGCCGCGCCAGCGGGGTCCGACGACCGAGTCCAGGACCACCATGGTCACCACGGCGAGACTCACCTGACCGAAGTACACCCCCGAGACGACCGGGTTGCTTGCCAGCAGGGCAAGCGTGCACAGCAGGAACCCGAGCACCCCGTCCACGCGACCGCGCGGGCCCGACGGGCACCCAACGAGCAGGACGACGGCCAGCACCACGCAGGCGACCAGGTGCACGGCCACGTTGATCGCCGCAGGCACCGGGGCTTGCAGCAGCACAGCCGGAACCAGGAGCAGCCCGGCGAACGGTGGGTAGAGGAAGGCCCCCTCGCTGGTCGGGCCGTACAGCGAACCGCCGGTCAACCACCGTCCGACCGCCGCCTGGTACGTGCCCAGGTCGACCTGGACGGCAGGCAGGGCGGCGATAGCCACCCCGACGTAGGCGAGGCCCAGCCCGATGCCGGCGGCGGCGCCGACCCTCGCCGGAGCGGGGAGCCGGAGGTCACTCACGGCTGTCTCCTGGCCAGGCCGAGGAGCGCGATGGTCACCGGGACCAGGGTCGGGATCTCCCAGGCGAGCCGCAACCAGAGGGGGCCGGTCTCCGCCCAGCTGATCAAGGGGGTGTAGAACCAGTAGCCGGCCAGCAACAACGCCCCGGCAACAGCCGGCCAGCGCCGGCGCAGCAGCATCAGGTACATGGCGGCCAGTGGAATCCAGACCTGATGGTGCGGCCAGGAGATCGGGCTCACCACGATCGAGAGGGTGCCGACCACCAGCGCAGCAGCGAACTCCTCGCCGCGGGCGTAGTGCCGGCTGGCCCGCCAGAACGCGACCAGGGCGATCGCCGCGACGAGGGCGACCCACAGCCAGCTCTCGCCGCCAAGGCCCCAGCGGTGGAGCAGGCCGAGCAGCGACTTGTTCCGGCTCACCGCGACTTCGCCGACCCGGGAGGAGTCGAACACCAGCGCCGTCCAGTAGCGCACCGATTCCTGGGGCAGGACGGCGAAGCCGAGCAGGGTCGCAGCACCGAAACCGATCAGGCTGTTCCGGGCCGCCCGCCACTGTCGCGTGACGAGGAAGTACGGGACGAACACGAGCGGGATCAGCTTCACTGCAGCAACCAGGCCCACCAGGAACCCCCGCCAGCGCTGCGGGACGATGCCCGCAGCGTCCAGCAGCGCGACCACGATGATGAAGCCGCTGATCTGGCCGACGAACAGGCCGTGGCTCACCGGCTGGGTGAGCAGCAACCCGAGGCTGACCAGGGCACCGGCGAGCAACGATGTGAGTCGCGGTCCCTGGCGGGCACCGGGCGCCTGCCGCAGCAGCAGGATCGCCAGTACCGGATAGACGGCCAGCGACAGCAGGAACCACAACCAGTCCGCGACCGGAGCCGGGAGCCAGGCGAGTGGAGCCAGCACGATGGCTGCGAACGGCGGGTAGGTGAACTGGAGCTCCGAGGTCCAGACCCCGCTCGGGGCGACCCCCGTGTAGAGGCCGCGCCCGTCGAGCCAGGACTGCACAGCTGCCCGATAGACGTCGAAGTCGGCAAGGCGCAGGCCACCATCGGCGGCCGGACTGCCGCCGACCACCGCGGCGAGGAAGTAGTAGCCGGACACCAGCGCGAGCCCGAGCGCGACGCTCGCGGCGAGCAGCCTCGCGCGGCTCCAGTCGCCGGCCATCAGCTCAGGGCCGGCTCTGGCGCGACCCTGGCCCTGCGGCTGGGCAGCAGCCCGAACCCGAGCACCACCAGGACGGCGAGGGCCGGCAGTTCGACGCCGATGCCGAGCAGGGTGCCTACCGTCCCGGCCGGGTAGTCGTCGAACCACGGGTAACCGAGGAAGACCACGAACAGGGCCGTTCCCAGCAGCAGGGCAGTGCGCCCGCACTGCAGGACGTACCAGCAGGCGGCGAACACCAGCCACAGCTGGTGGTGCGGCCACGAGATCGGCGAGACGGCAACGGAGAGGGCGCCGACGGCCAGGGTTGCGGCGAGCAGGTTGTGGTCGCGGAAGTGCTGCCCGGCCCGCCAGTAGGCCAGCACCGCAACGGCCGCGGCCACCACCAGCCAGACCAGGTTGGTCGGGACACCATCGGGCAGCTGCCGGGAGAGGAAGCCCAGCAGCGACTTGTTCACCGTCGAGTCGGTGCGCCCGACCCGTCCGGTCTGCCACAGCTTGTCCGTCCAGTACGCCAGGGAGGCACCGGGCAGGATCGCCCAGGCCAGCGCTGAGGCGCCGGCGAAGGAGCCGGCACAGACGGCCGCCTGCCGCCATTGCCGGGTGAGCAGGTAGTAGGGCAGGAACACCAGCGGGGTGAGCTTGATCGCCGCGGCCAGACCCACCAGCAGGCCCTGCCAGCGCCGGGGCAGCAGGTGGTCGCACAATGCCAGGGCGACGACGAAGAGGCTCACCTGGCCGACCACGAGGTTGTGCAGGAACGGGTAGGTGAGCATCACCGGCACGGCGAGGCCGGCCACCCAGGCCACCCTCGATGCGGACGGCGCCCGGACCCGGCCAGTGCTGTCGCTGCCGGCCTGGCGGACCAGGACGGCGAGGCAGCCGATGGCCACAGCGAAGGTGAGGCCCGTCCAGATGATCTTGGCCGGGAGCGATTCGAGCAGGGCGAAGGGCACCAGGACCAGCGCGGCGAACGGCGGGTAGGTGAACCCGAGGCCGTGCACGGTCGGATGGTCGTAGGTGTAGGCGTAGAGGTCGCCCCCGGCGAGGCTCGTCCGGATCGCCTCGCGATAGATGTCGAGGTCGCCGAGCAGGCCGGCAGCCGTCGTCCTGGTCAGGGAGACCACGAGCAGCGTGCCGACGGCCAGCGCCACCGCCGCCAGGGCCAGTGCGACCGCGCGGGCGCGCGATTCGGAGGTCGCTGCTGCGGTCACAGCGCACCCCCCTTCGGCTCGTCCGCGATCACCCTAACCGCCACGGCACAGCCCGGCGGCAAGAGCGGTGAGAGAACTCTCACCCGGCTCTCCTTGGCAGTTCACCGGGTGCCGGTCTTGTGTAGCCATAGCCCCTACGAGAGGAACGAACATGAAGATCTCGCGCTCCACAGCCGCCTGGGCCATCACCGGCGCCATCGGCCTCACCGTCGTCGGAGGGATCGGCATCGCCTCCGCCGACTCGCAGACCCCGTCCCCGGCAGCCACGACCTCGGCTTCACCTGCCGCGAGCCCGGCAGCCACCCCGAGTGCCGGCCCGACGCTCAGCGCCAGCACCTCTCCGTCCGCGAACACTGCGAACACCGCGAACACCGCGCAGTCAGCCCGCTCCCTGGCCACCCAGAACACCCCGGTCTCGGCAGCGTCGGTCAAGTCGGCGGCATCACCGAGGTCGGCGGCCTCACCCAGGTCGGC
>JADLEH010000044.1 GCA_020846255.1 Propionibacteriaceae bacterium | reverse complement strand
TGCGGGGTGAGTAGAAGACGATCCGGTCTCCCGGCCGGAGCCGGGACAGCCGGGTGCTCCTGCCGTGGTCGGCCTGGGTGAAGCCGCCGGCCACCCCGCGCCGGACGTGCTCGAGGCTGATGGTGTTGACCCAGTCGCGTCGATCCCTGGGTACGAGTTCTGGTTTCCTCATCGGAACAGTGTGCGAAGGCCCTCTGACACTCCTGCTTGCGGGACTGTCGGTGGGGCCTGCCAGAATCGTACACATGTTCGACTATGTGGATGTGTCGGGGTTGGACGCCGGGGCGGCTTTGGCGGTGTTGGAGCAGGCCCAGCTGCTGGGGCGGCGGGCCGAGGTGCAGCAGGCGTTGGCGATGTTGCGGGTGGTCAGGACCTACCGGCACCAGATCCCGACCGACAAGGTGCGCCTGGGCGGGGACGGGACCGGGCTGGTCGATGACTTCGCCTGCCTGGAGCTGGCCGCGGCCCTGCACCGCAGCGTCGACAGTGTCACCACGCAGGTGGTGGAGCTGATCAACCTGGAAACCCGGCTGCCCCGGCTGTGGGAGACCACCGTCGCCTGCGGGCTGCCGGTATGGCTGGCCCGCCGGATCGCCCGGGTCACGGCTGAGTTGTCACTGGCCAGGGCGTTGTGGCTGGATGCCACGATCGCACCGTTCGCCACCCGGCTTGGCCCGGGCCGGCTGCTCAAGTTCGTCGAAGCCCTCGTGGTGCAGGCCGACCCGGCCGCAGCCCAGGCCCGCTGGGCGGCCCAGCACAGCACCCGGGTCGAGATCGGAGTGATGGGCCGCGACGGGCTGCGTGACATCTACGGCTGGCTGACCGCGGCCGATGCCACCTACCTGGACGCGGCCCTGGAACAACTCGCCACCATCCTCGCCGGACAAGGCTCAACCCGGACCGCCGCCGAGCGCCGCGCCACCGCCCTGGGCATCCTCGCCACCCCGGCCCGCGCCCTGGCCCTGATCCAGCACTCCCTCACCCAACCCGGGCTCGACGACGAGCAGGCCCCTGCACAGCCCGGCGACACCGTGATGATCCCCGAACCCGTCGAGGAGCCCCACGAACACGGGCAGCGGTCCCCGTCCGGCTGCGCCGGGCACAGCTGCGGCACCATCACCGTCCCACCCGAACGGCTCCTACCCAAAGCCACCCTGGTCATCCACCTGTCCGACGACACCCTGACCACCGGAGCCGGGATCGGCCGTTGCGAACAACTCGGACCCCTCACCGTCCAACAGATCACCCAGATGCTGGCGCATTCCCGGGTCGAGGTCCGGCCCGTGTTCAACCCCAACAGCATCACGCCCGTCGACGACTACGAAATCCCCGCCCCCATGCGCCGAGCCGTCCTGATGCGCCACCGGTTCGAGGTCTTCCCCTTCAGCACCACCACCACCGCCAGCGCCGACCTCGACCACACCCGCCCCTACCGATGGCCACTCCTTCCCGATCCACCCGGCACCCGGCGACCCAGGCCACGGCGCCAGATGACGGGTCGCCGGGCAAGCAAGCCAGCGCCCAGACCCCTGATGCGATTCCGGCCCTGGCCGGCCGAGAGGGACCGTCACACGTCCCATCCACCACCCACAACAACCCGAGCTACCGGTTCCAGCCAGGGAACCGGGGCCTCAGGCATGCCCGCGAGCGCTTGACCGGCGTGGGGGGTGGCCCGAAGCAGGTCGATGGGCGACCGCCGGGCGAGCCTGGCCCAGAGTTCAGCTGCTCGGCCGCTTCCAGCTGTACGGCGTGGTGGTGGTCACGGCGACCAACCCGGAGCGCGCAAGGATCGGCCGGCTGAACTCGGTGCACTCTGCGTAGACGAGCGCAGCCCCCATGGCCAGGGCTGACCGCGCGCGGGCCGTGGTCAGCGCGCGGTAGATCCCGGCGTGCCGCCATTCCGGGTCGGTGGCGCCGCCGAAGAGCCCGGCGAACCGGCCGCCGCGCACCCGCACCAGCCGTCCCGCCGAGACCACCCGGCCACCGGCTTCGGCCAACCAGAGTTCATTGCCCGCAGGGTCAGCCCTGAGGGTGTCGAGGTGGTGCTGGTCCAGGTTCGGCGACCCCGGACCGAAGACGGCCCGGTGCAGGACCCCGATCGCAACGACGTCGCCGGCCAGGTCACCGGTGTCGCCGGCCCGCCGCACCGCCACCCCGACCGGTGCTGCCGCACCGCCCGCGAGCGCAGCAGCTTCGCCGATCATGACCGTCTCGGGATAGTCTGCAACGAGTCCGGCAGCAGCCAGGTGGGCTGCGAGGTCTGGCGGGGCGTCGTGGCCTCGGGTCTTCCACTCGAAGGAGGTCACTCGCGGGTCGGCCGCGAAGTGCCCGACGGCTGCCTGCACCAGCTGGTCGAGTTCCGCCCCGGTCGCGCCGCCGAGGTCGCGGTAGGTGACGAAGCCGCGCTCCGCGTAACGGCCGAGCCACAACGGCCCGATCCGGGTGACATCCGTGGCCCGATCCAGCTCAGCTTCGGTCCGCAGGTCCTGATCGTGCGCCCGCAGCAGCCTCGCCACCAGCGCCGCCGAACCCACGGTCAACCCCTGGCCGCCTCGAGCGCTTCCGCGAGGGTGAAGTTGCCGACGTACAGCGCCGTTCCGATGATCGCGCCCTCCACTCCGATCGGCACCAGCTCGCGAAGCACGCGCAGGTCGTCCAGCTGGGCGATGCCGCCGCTGGCCACCACCTTGGCGTCGGTGCGGGCACAGACCCCGGTCAGCAGTTCCACGTTGGGCCCGGTGAGCATGCCGTCGCTGGCCACATCGGTCACGACGTAGCGGGTGCAGCCCGCCGCGTTCAGCCGGTCGAGGGTCTCCCACAGCTCCCCCCCTTCCCGGGTCCACCCGCGCGCGGCCAGCCGGGTGCCCCGGACGTCCAGGCCGATGGCGATCCGGTCGCCGTGCTCGGCGATGACCCGGTCGCACCACTCGGGGTTCTCCAGCGCCGCCGTGCCGATGTTCACCCGGCGGCAACCGGTGGCCAGGGCCCGCTCGAGGCTGGCATCGTCCCGGATCCCGCCGGAGAGCTCCACGTTCAAGGTCATCTCAGCAGTGATCCCCGCGATGACCCCGGCGTTGTTCCCCCGGCCGAACGCCGCGTCGAGGTCAACCAGGTGCAACCACTCGGCGCCGCCGTCCTGCCAGCGCGCAGCTGCGGCCAGCGGGTCGCCGAACACCTTCTCGGAGCCGGCGATCCCCTGGACGAGCTGGACGGCCTGCCCGCCCTGTACGTCGACGGCGGGCAGCAGGACGAGTTCGTTCATGATTCCTTTCGGAGGGTCCCCAGCCAGTTTCGCAACAGCCGGCCACCGGCCTCGCCGGACTTCTCGGGATGGAACTGGACCGACCACAGCGGACCCTGCTCCACGGCGGCGATGAACCGGTCGCCACCGTGCTCGGTCCAGGTGATCCGGGCATTCGCCGGCCAGTCCGGAACCTCGTGGACCCCGAAGGAGTGAACGAAGTAGAACCGCTGGTCCTCGACCCCGGCGAACATCGCAGATGCCGACGGCGGGGAGACCGTGTTCCACCCCATGTGCGGGAGTGGGAGGGCGTCCAGCTCCTCTACCACCCCGGGCAGGACGCCGATGCCCGGCACCGGGTCGCCGTGCTCCACCCCGAGGGCGAAGAGCACCTGGTGGCCGACACAGATGCCCAGCACCGGCCGGCGGGCCTCCAGCCGGCGAAGGATCAGTTGCGGACCGCCGACGGCAGTCAATCCGTCCATGCAGGCGGCGAAGGCTCCCACTCCGGGCACGACGAGACCGTCAGCGGCCAGGCACACCTCCGGGTCTGCGGTCAGGACGACCTCTGCCCCGGCCGCGGCCAGAGCGCGGGTGGCTGAGTGCAGGTTCCCCGAGCCATAGTCGAGGACCGCAACCAGGGGTGGTTCAGCCCGCCGCGGGGATGCGCCGGCGAGCTCGCCGAGTTCGTCCGGCGCCGCCCGGCGTGGACCCGGGTCGGCCGGCTGGCCGGACCCTGCCGGGTTCGTCCGGCCCGTCACAGGCTGCCCTTGGTGGACGGCACGATCCCGGCGATCCTCGGTTCCAGCGCCACCGCGTCCCGAAGCGCCCGCGCCAGGGCCTTGAACTGGGCCTCGACGATGTGGTGCGGGTCCCGTCCGGCCAGCACCCGCAGGTGGACGCAGATCCCGGCGTTCAACGCGAACGACTCCACGACGTGCCGGGTCATCGACCCGGCGTAGGGCACGCCGCTGCCGCCGATCAACGCGTACACCTGTCCGTCCGGCTCACCGGAGTGCACGAAATAGGGCCGTCCCGCCACGTCGACCACGCAGTGCGCCAGCGCCTCGTCCAGCGGGACGGTGGCGTCGGCGAAGCGCCGGATGCCGGCCTTGTCACCCAGCGCCTCGGCGAAGGCCTGGCCGAGGACGATCGCGGTGTCCTCGATGCTGTGGTGTCCGTCGATGTGCAGGTCGCCGGTGGTGGTGACCGCCAGGTCGATGAGCGAGTGCTTGGCCAGCGCCGTCAGCATGTGGTCGTAGAATCCGACGCCGGTGCTGATGTCTGCCTCGCCGGTGCCGTCGAGGTTCAGGGCAACCCGGACCTGCGACTCACTGGTGCGACGCTCCTTCGTTGACGTGCGCGGGGCGCTCATCGGATCTCCTCCATCACTTCGGCCAGCGCGGCGTAGAACCGCTCCGTCTCAGCCGGCGTCCCGGCAGAGACCCGCAACCAACCCGCCGGGCCGGTGACCCGTACGAGCACGCCCCGGTCGAGCAGCCGCTGCCAGACATCATGGCGGTCGGCGAACGGACCGAACAAACAGAAGTTGGCGTCGGAGTCGATCACCTCGACCCCGAGTTGAGGCAGGCGCACCAGCATCTGGTCCCTCGTGGCGCGCAGTTCGTCCACCTGGGCGAGCAGCTCCCCGGCGTGGGCGAGGGC
>JADLEH010000043.1 GCA_020846255.1 Propionibacteriaceae bacterium | reverse complement strand
GCGTACAGCATGTTGCGCAGCACCTCCGTGGTCATCACGACCACTTGAGCGTCGCCGTTGATGCTGGTGTCGCCGGTGAGCAGGCCGACCCGGTCCTCGCCGTGGCGAGCGCACAGGTCGCGGTACTTCTGGTTGCTCAGGGCCTTGATCGGGGTGGTGTAGAAGCACTTGCGTCCAGTGCGCAGGGCGAGGAAGACCGCGAACTCGCCGACCACGGTCTTGCCGGCTCCGGTCGGGGCCGCCACCAGCACCCCCCTGCCATCCGCGACGTGCTGGCAGGCGGTCACCTGGTAGTCGTCGAGGGCGAACGGATAGCCGGCGGCGAAGTCGGCGAAGGCTGCCGATGCGGTCATCGGCCCGGTTCCGGGGTGTAGACGGTGAGGCAGTCCCCGACCGCCCGCAGGGTGACCGGGACCTGGCCGAGTTCCTCGCCGTCGGCCATGGCGTACAGGCCGTCACCGTCGACGACGACCTCGGTTGCGCGGAGGAGCTCGACTGCAGGGTCACGCACGAAGCCGCCGGTGTAGATGCTTGGCAGCAGCCGCAGCAGGGTGGCCCGGCTGACCGGGTGGATCACCGTGATGTCGAGCAGGCCGTCGGTGACGTCTGCATTGGGGCAGCCCTGCATCCCGCCGCCGAACCAGCCGGCGTTGCCGACGGCCACGAACATGGCGGTCTGGTTGCGCGGCTCCCCGTCGATCAGCAGCCGGTACGGCAACGGGTCGAAGCGGCTCAGCTCCGCCAGCGCCGACCATGCGTACGCCAGGCCGCCGAAGCTCCACCGCAGCTGGTTGGTGCGGTAGTTCACCCGGCCGTCGTAGCCGGTCGAGACGATCGAGCCGACCCAGCGGTGCTCGGCGCCGCCGGCCAGGGCACCTTTGGCGGACATCAGGTCGATGCGCCTGGTGTGACCCTCGACGATGGTCCGCACGGCTGCCGCCGGCGTGGCCGGGGTCCCGACACCGCGGCAGAAGTCGTTGCCGGTCCCGGCCGGGATCAGGCCGAGCGGCACCTCACTTGTGGCGCAGGCGTTCAGGCCGAGGTGCATCATCCCGTCCCCGCCCATGACCAGCAGCGAGTCGGTCATCCGGCCTTCCGCCGGGGGTCTGGCCGCCTCGACCGCTGCGATGCAGCGAAGCCTGGCTTCCGCGTAAGTGCTGGTCTGGAACACCCGCAGGCTCGCGCCGGGCAGCCCGGTGAGCAGCCCGCTGGTGACCTTCGGCAGGAGGCGGCGCGCCCGGCCACCACCGGCGGCCGGGTTGACGACCAGCGTCAGGGTCGGCCCGTTGTAGCGCAGCGCCATTTCAGACCGCCTCGAGCGCAGCGGTCCTGGCCTTGCGGCGGTCGTTGGCGCGGCAGATGAGCTCCGCGGCCAGGTAGAGCAGGGTCATCGGCAGCGCAAGGGCCAGCATCGAGAACGGGTCGGTGGACGGGGTGGCCGCAGCCCCGAAGACGAAGGTGCCGAAGATGACGTAGGTGCGGGCCTTGGCCAGCTGCTTTGCGCTGACCAGACCGATCAGGTTCACCCCGACGACCACGACCGGCATCACGAAGCCGAGGCCGAAGATGACCATCAGTTGCAGGGTGAGCTTGAGGAAGTCGTTGACCTCGAGCAGGTTCGTGATCGGGATCGAGGACGGTGTGAAGGAGAGCATCACGGAAATGCCCTGCGGCAGGATGTAGTAGCCGACCAGGACGCCGAGCAGGAACAGCGGAATCGCCGCCCCGAGGAAGCCCATCGCGTAGCGCTTCTCCTGTGCCAGCAGGGCCGGCACGATGAACGCCCACAGCTGGTAGAGCCAGATCGGCGAAGAGACGATCAGCCCGGCGACCACGCAGACCTGCAGGGCGAGGATCAGCGGAGTGCCCACGCCGCTGATCACGGTGGAGGCGGTCAGGTTGGGATTGCTCGCCTTCAGCATCTCGACGGCGAGCAGGTACGGCCGCATCAGCACCAGGTAGAGCTGGTTGTACCAGATCGCGGCCAGGCTGCTGGCGATCGTGATCGCGATGGCGGACACGATGAAGCGATAGCGCAATTCCCGCAGGTGATCGGCCAGCGACATCACCCCGCCTGGGGTCGCCGGCGGCGGTTTCAGCCAGGCGAACCGGGAAGTCCCTTTGGCCACTTCCAGGTCAGGTCTTGGCGTCGGTGTTGGGCTCGGGGTCGACGGGCGAGGCCGCCTGCGGCGGCGTCGTGGTCACCGGGGGAACCGGCTCGGCCGGGGTGGAACGCAGCGAAGCGGTCTCCTCCTTGAACTCGCGGATCGCCTTGCCGGTGCTCTTGCCGATCCCGGCGAGCCGGGAACCGCCGAACAGCAGCAACGCAATCAGGGCAAGAATCACCCATTCCCAGCCGCCCATACTCGGCATGCCGTTCTCCTTCTTCGATGAGGTCGCTCCGGGCTACCTTAGCTCTCCGGACGTGCAGGTAGTTCCGGCTGGATCCGACCCAGCAGCTCGGCCAGTTCCTCGGCCCGCTGGCCCAGCATCTCCAGTTCGGAGAACACGTCGGCGGCCAGGTGGGCGAGCCAGACCGCGTAGCTGACCACCATGACCAGCCCGCCGAGGGCGATCAGGCCGAACAGCAGTACCCAGTTCATACCGCTGAACCCTACTCCGCCCCGTAGGCGAGCAGCGCTTCTGCTGCTGCCTCGCGGGCGCCGGCAGCGGCTTCTGGGGGTTGCACGGCGAGCACCGAAGGGCCCAGCCGGAGCAGCAGGGCGCGCAGCCATGCCGGGTCGGCCACGAGCAGGTCGACCTCGAGTGCCCCGCGCAGCCGCCGCACGGCCCGGGTCGGGTGGTACTCGGTGATCCAGGCGGCCTCCGGGGCGAGCCGCAGCGTCACCTCGGCGGCGTCGGGCCGCTGCTCCAGCCAGCCGGGCCCGAACTCCGGCGGTTCCCCCGAGGTGCCGGCCGGCTCCGTGGTCGTGCGGACGGCGCTGATCCGGTCCAGGCGATAGGTCCGCCAGGCCTTCCGCTCGAGGCTCCAGGCCTGGAGGTAGCCGAAGCCGTCCCGCACCATCAGCTGGGCCGGCGCCACCCGCGGCCTGGACGGGGCGAGCCCTGCACCGGTGTAGTCGAGCTCGACCACCAACCGGGCGGCCACAGCCTCGGCGAGGCGCTCCCGGATCTCCTCCGAGCCGCCGGCCACGGTGACCTGCGGGCTGGGGGCGCCCGTGGCGCGTTCCAGTTTCGCGAGGGCCGAGTCGATGCCCTCGGCCAGGTGGCCGCCGGCGAGTTCCCGGACGGCCCGAAGGGCCACCACCAGGCTCATCGCCTCGTCCGGGGTGAACCGCATCGGCCGCGCCAGGTACTCGGCGTTGGTGAGCCGGATCCGGCCCGACTCGACCACCGTGTCCATGTCGATCTCGATCAGGTCGCCGGGCAGCCCGCCCGGCAGGCCGCAGTACCAGAGCACGTCGAGGTCGGCCAGCAATTGCTCCGTGGTGACCCCGAAAACGGCTGCGGTGTCACCGAGTTCGGCGTCCGGATGGGACTGCAGGTAGGGCACGAGGGCGAGGAGCCGCGCCACCTGATCGGCTGAGGTCATGACCGCTCCCCCGCGACTGCCCGCAGTTGGGCGATCACTGCCAGCCGGATGCGTTGCGGGGCCAGCACCACCGCATCGGCGCCGTGGGCGCAGAGCTCGCCGACCAGGTCGGCCTCCCGGGCGTAGCCGAGGGCGTGGACCTCGTAGCCCGCCGGGACCGGACCGTTGTGCTCCGCCGGCCGGGCGCGTCGCCGCAACTCCGGCGCCCGGCCCGGCCGAATCGCAACGACGGCCTCCGTGTCCGCCTGCCGCGGCTCCAGCCGTCGCCAGGCGGCGTCCAGGTCGACGTCGGGCACGTGGTAGCTGCCGGGCTTCCCGATGACCTGCGCGGGCTCGTCCACCCTTGCCACCTTGAACATCCGCGGGGCCTGCTTGTCGCGGTCGTGTCCGAGCAGGTACCAGGCCCCGCGACGGTAGGTCATCGCCCACGGCTCCACCTGCCTGGGCTGGCCCTTGTAGCTGAACCGGATCGGGGTGCGTTCGCCGGTCGCCGACCAGATGCTGGCGAAGGCTGGTTCGCGGGCACCGATCGACGGCGCCAGTCCGGAGAGCCGGGCCGGGTCCGGGTCCACCCCGGCAGCGCGGAGCTTCGCCAGCGCCGACACCGCCTGCTCGGCCTGGGTCGCGGACTCCCAGACGGTTGCGGCCAGGCCGAGGGCTGCGGTCTCAGCCGAGTCGAACTCGATCGCCGGCAGCTCGAAGTCCTTGCGCCGGATCCGGTAGCCGACCTCGTCGGGGAACAGCGGGTTGTTGCTGCCGGTCTCCACCGGCACCCCCATCATGCGCAGGTCATCCTTGTCCCGCTCGAAGGTGCGCTCGAACGCCGAGTCGCTGAGGTCGTGGTAGCCCTCGACCACCTGGCGGATCTGGCTCTTCTCGATGAACCGTCGGGCCATCAGCAGGCAGATCGCCAGGTTCATGATCCGTTCGGACTTTCGGGGCGACATCTACCGGCCGTTTCTGGGATGGGGTCAGCGCGAGGTTACCAGCCGACCGGTGCTCCCGAAGGTGCGCCACGATGGTTTGATACCGGATGAGAAGGGAGTCAGATGCACGGACGGTTCGCGCCCAGCCCCACTGCCGCGCTGCACCTGGGCAACCTTCGCACGGCTGTCGTTGCCTGGCTGCTCGCCAGGCGGACGGGACGCGGTTTCCGGCTGCGCATCGAGGACCTGGACGCCACCAGGGTGGCGGCCGCCGGTGAGGTCTCCCGGCTGCAACTGGCCGACCTGGCCGCGATCGGCCTCGACTTCGACGGCGAGGTGGTGTGGCAGTCGGCACGGCTCGACGCCTACGCGGCAGCCGTGGCGGGCCTGGACACCTACGAGTGCTTCTGCACCCGGAGGGAGATTGCAGAGGCCGCGTCCGCGCCGAACGGGGACGGCTACCGCCCCTACCCCGGCACCTGCCTGAGGCTGCCGGCAAGGCAGCGGGCAGTGCTGGCTGCGACCCGGCGACCGGCCCTGCGGGTCCGGGCGGAAGGTGCGACGTCAACGGTGCGCGACCTGTGGGCCGGGGAGGTCACCGGAACGGTGGACGACTTCGTGCTGGTCCGCAACGACGGGGTCCCGGCCTACAACCTGGCCGTGGTGGTCGACGACCTCGCGATGGACGTCGACCAGGTCTGCCGGGGCGACGACCTGCTGTCGTCCTCGCCGCGACAGGCCTGGCTGGCCGGACGGCTGGGCGGCGAGCCACCGGGCTACGCCCACGTTCCGCTGGCCCTGAACCGGGACGGGGAGCGCCTCGCCAAGCGGGACGGTGCGGTCAGCCTCGCCGATCTGGCTCCACACGGCTGGACCCCGGGTCAGGTCCTCGGCCTGCTGGCAGCCTCCCTCGGACTCTGCGAACCGGGCGAGCCGGTCACGCCGGGACTCCTGCTCGACCGGTTCGACCCGCTGCGCCTGCCCCGCGAACCCTGGGTGGTGGACCCGACCGACTACTCCGAGGCGGAGGCGAACAGCAGGTCGACGACGTAGACGACAGTGTCGCCCGCCTCGACCGGCGGGTTGTTGCTGCCGCTGGGGAAGCCGTCGGCCGGCGGCAGTACCAGCAGGACCCGGGAGCCGACGGTCTTGCCGATGAGCCCGGTCTGCCAGCCGGGGATCAGGTCGGCCAACTGGCCGGTCGTCGGCGAGTCGAACCCGTCGTCGATCAGCTTGCCGGTCTTCCAGGAGTAGCCGACGTAGCGGGCGATGATGGTGTCGCCCGCGGCCACCTTGGCGCCGGAGCCCTTGATGAGCGGCTGGGCGACCATCTTGGCCGGCGGGTTGCCGGAGGGGATCGTGACGGTCGGCTTGCCGGACCCGGCCGACACCGTCGGCAGGCCGGCGGGTGGGGAGACGACCTTGCCGGAGGCCTCGGCGACCGAGACCGCGATGACGTCGACGACGAAGATCAGGGTGTCGCCCACCTCGATGCCCGCGTCGGGGTTGCCACCGGCGGAGTCGTACCCGTCCGCGCCCGGCATCGCGATCAGCACCCGGCTGCCGGCCTGCTGCCCGGTGAGGCCCTTGGTGAAGCCGGGCACCACCTGGGCGAGGGAGAAGGTGACCGGCGCCCCGTCGCTGTAGGACTCGTCGAACTCCTTGCCGGTGCGGCCGTCAACGCCGAGGTAGTGGACGGTGACGTAGCCGTCGGCGAGTGCACCTGGACCATTGCCGGCCTCGAGGACCTTCGAGCGGGTCTCGTCGATCACCAGCGGCGTCTTGAACGTCACCTTGGGCTTGGCCAACCGCTTGCCGGTCACCTTGATCCCCTCCAGCGAGGTCACCGGGGTCACCGTGGCCGTCGGGGTGGCCGACGGGGTCGGGGTGGCCGAGGCGGACGGGGCCGCGGAGGTGGCCGAGCCCGTGGGCGTGGCGGAAGGGCTGCCGCAGGCGGCGAGCGCGAGCACGCAGGCCAGGGCTGGGATCAGGCGGGAGTAGGACACCGGGAGAGAATACCGAACCTCACTGTGCGGGCGGACGGAACCCGCCGGTTGCCCGGACGCGGGGCTGCCCGGCCATGGCGGCCAGTAGATCGTCCAGCTCTTCTACGACAGCGGCCAGCGGGTCGCCGAGCACGACGCTGCGGTCCGCCGGCCGCCCGTCGGGGCCGGGCAGGTCGTGGACGGTGCAGGTCTGCCAGTCGACGGTGTGGTCCCTGCCGGCGCGGGCGGCCGCGGTGAGGAAGGCGGACCTGGCCACGGCGCGGGTGCCGGCGGGCGGCTGGTGGATGGCCGCAGCCACGTCTGCCGGATCGGTTAGCCGGGCCACGGCTCCCCTGGTCTCGAGCAGGCCGAACAGGCCGCCGAGCTCGTGGAACGCCAGGTCGAGCTGGGCGAGCCGCGGGTCGTCCGGTTGCAGCCGGTACCGTCGGCGGTAGCCGGTCAGGAGCCGGCGCTTGGCCACCCACTCCACCTCTGCAGCGACCTGCTCGGGCTCGTCGCCGGCCAGCGCTGCCAGTACCCGGGACCACAGGGCGGCCAGGTCGGGCTCGGCGTGCGCGGCCGCCAGCTCCAGGTGCGCCAGCTGGAGCTCGATGGCGCTGAGGGTGCCGCCGTCGGCGAGCTCGAGCCTGCCGCCCGGCTCACGGGCGACCTGGCGAAGCGCCGCCCCGGGATCGCGCAACCGCAAGGCGGCCAGCCGGGGATCCGGCCCGCCGGGCCGGTCCAGCAACTCCAGGACGGCGAGGGTTGTGCCGACCTTGAGCCAGGCAGAGGTCTCGGAGAGGTTGGAGTCGCCGGCAAGGACGTGCAGCCGCCGGAACCGGGTGGCGTCGGCCAGCGGCTCGTCCCTGGTGTTCACCAACGGCCGGGCACGGGTGGTGAGGGCCGACAACTGGTCGTGCAGGTGGTCGGCCCGCTGGCTGATCGTGAACTCGCCGCGGTGCAGCCGCCCGGATCCGCAGATCACCTGGCGGGTGACCAGGAAGCAGGTCAGCAGGTCGGCGGCCATTGCGAGGTCGAGGTCGCGGCTCACCAGGTAGTTCTCGTGGCAGCCGTAGGAGTTGCCGAAGCTGTCGACGTTGTTCTTGAACAGCCGGAAGCTGACCGTCTGGCCGGCCTCCGCCGCCTGCTCGGTCGCCCGGGCAGCCAGCCGGGCGACGATCTCGTCCCCGGCGCGTTCGGCGACCAGCAGTTGGCGCGGCGTCCGGCACTCCGGCGTCGCGTACTCGGGGTGGGCGCCGACGTCGAGGTACAGCCGGCCGCCGTTGACCAGGAAGGCGTTGGCCGATCGGTGCCCGGCGACCACCGGGCGGAACAGCAGCTCGGCAGCCTCCGGGGCGCTCAGCCGGCCCCGGTCGGTACGGGCGCTGAGCCCATACTCGGTCTCGACGCCGAGGATCCGCTCCACCTACAGCTTCACCAGGTCGAGCAGCGCGCCGAGCTCCTCACGGGTGAGGTCGCGGACCGCGCCGGACTTCAGGTCACCGAGCCGCACCGGGCCGATGGCGATCCGGGACAGCTTGCGGACGGGCTGGCCGATCTCGTCGAAGATCCGCCGGACGATGCGGTTGCGGCCCTCGTGCAGCGTCACCCGCACCAGGCTCTTGTCGGCGCCACGCTGGATCAGCTCCACCTTGTCGGGCTTCACCGGCCCGTCGTCGAGCTCGATCCCGCCGCGCAGCCGTTTCAGCGTCGCCTCCGTGATCACGCCGCTGATCTCGGCGAGGTAGACCTTCGGCACCTCGAAGGAGGGATGCATCATCCGCTGGGAGAAGTCGCCGTCGTTGGTAAGGATCAACAGCCCCTCGGTCTCGGCGTCGAGCCGGCCGACGTGGAACAGGCGCTCGCTGGTGTGGGTGCTGACGATCTCCTGCAGCGCCGGCCGCCCGTGCGGGTCCTCCATCGTGGAGACCACGCCGCGCGGCTTGTTCAG
>JADLEH010000042.1 GCA_020846255.1 Propionibacteriaceae bacterium | reverse complement strand
TGCCGGCAGAAGTGGTACAGAGGATGCGCGAGCGGATGGCCGGGCTGGCCGAGCTCGGGATCGAGGCCATGGACGACTGACCGGGACGCTCGATCAGATCACCCTCACCAACCACTGGGTTGTGGTCGTGTACTCCTGGCCCGGTCGCAGGATGGTCGTCGGGAACCCGGGTTGGTTCGGCGAGTCCGGGTAGTGCTGGGTCTCGAGTGCGATCCCGGCGCGTCGACGATAGGCAACTCCCGACGTACCGACCTGCGTGCCGTCGAAGTGGTCGCCCCCGTACACCTGGATCGCCGGCTGGTCACTTCGGATCGCGAGACTCAGGCCATCTGGCGCGGTGAGTCGGCAGTGTTCGCGCAGTCCCTCACCGTCCACGATGAAGTTGTGGTCGAACCCGCCGTTGATCGTGATGCCCTGGGCCTCGGCACGGACGCGCGCCGCGCCGAGCTGTGCCCCGAGCCGGAAGTCCGCAGCCGACCCGCGCACATCGCGGATCTCGCCGGTAGGGACGAGGTCAGTGCGCGTCGGGGTGTAGGCGGACGCGTGCACGGTCAGGATGTGGTCGTCGGTGTCCCCGTGGCCTTCACCTTTGAGGTTGAAGTAGGAGTGATTGGTCAGGTTCACCACCGTTGCCTCGTCGGTGGACGCCCGGTAGCTCACCTGGGCTCCGCCGGCGATGAGTTCATAGCGCACCACGACTTGGAGCTCGCCGGGGTACCCCTGATCCGAGTCCGGGCTGACCAGACTGAACTCGACCCAGTTCGGCTGGCGGCCTGTGACCCTCCAGGTCCGGGCATGGAATCCGGCCACGCCACCGTGGAGTTGGTTGCGCCCCTCATTGGCCGGGAGCAGGTGCTCCACACCGTCGAGGCAGAACCTTGACCCGCGAATCCGGTTGGCGAACCTGCCCACGGTCATCCCGAGGTACAGGTTGGCTCCCAGATAGTCCTCGCGGGAGCGCGCACCCAGAACGATGTTCCGCCAGCTGTCGTCAGCAAGTCGCACTTCGAATCGCCGCAGGGTCGCACCCAGAGGAAGCAGCTCGAGGCGAACATCGGAGCCTTCGAGCCAGATCGATTCGGCGCTCTCCATCGGGTGATCCTTCATCTCGGGTAGGTCCTGGCATCTCGCTGGCCCGTGGTCAGTCTCAGGACACACGCCATATTATCGATAATGGCGCCCGTTGCCAGGCAGCCGCGGCCGGGGCGTCGGAACCGGGGCCTCACCTGCGTGCGGATCTCACCTCGAAGGCGAGGGTTGCGTTGCGCCGAGACAGCTCCTGAACCAGGACGCGTTCAGCCGTCACCGCCGCAGACGGATCCTCGCAACGCACTTCGACAGACCCAATATCCAGTTCGGGTGCGCCCACCAGGTCCAGGTAGTCCGCCACCCGGTCGTGCCACCATGACTCGTCCGGCATTCCTGCGATCACGTCGATCGCGGCGAGCTCCCCTCCGAGGCTCGGGATCACCGCTGCGATTTCCACTGTGCGGCCGTCGTCGACCGTCAACTGCAAAGGCTGTAACGATGGACTGACCGATTCCGGTGACCGGAACAGGCGCCAACGGACCAGCCAGTTCTGCAGCTCTCGCTTCAGCACTGATCCAAGCTTCGGGTGGCGCACCCCACGAACACGATCGAGTTGGCGAGCCTTCTTCCTGGCCGTGTAGGCACCGGCGACTCCCACCGCCCAGAAGATGAATTGGGTTGCCATGGCCCACCGGAAGGCCGCCGGCGAGTAGCCACCGAGAAGGTCGATGACGATCCCCACCACCCAGACGTTGAGCATTCCGCCGAGGAATCCCCCGATGATCACCACCCCGGTCGCGGTTCCGATCTGGCGCAGCGGGTTCGACGCTCGCACGACGTCGAACCCGATCGAGCTGCCGGGCCCGGACGCTCCCATGCCGAGGACCAGCAGGACCAGGAGCCAGACCGGGGCAGGCCCTGGCCAGGCCAGGATCGCCACCCAGGCCAGGGCGACCCAGGCCGAGAGAAACAGCGCGAGGTTGGTGCGCTGCAGCGGGGCTCGGCCACTGAGGGTGCCGACCAGCGGCCCGAATGGGATGCCGGCGAGAACCAGGAGGGTGAACAGTCCCGCTGCCACGGGTTGGGGATAGCCGAGCCCGCTGACGATGAAGGGATAGCCCCACATGAGGGAGAACGTGACCAGCCAGATGGAGCACATCCAGTGGATCCAGAATCCGAGGAGCGTTGCGGGGATCGCGAGGACCTTGCGGACCTGTTCGGGAAGGCTGGTCTCCGGCAGGCTGAGAACCGGCTCGATGCCAGGTGGGGCGTTCCGCAGGAGGAGGAGGACAGCAGCGGCGATGAGGGCGGAGACCGCGGCTGCAGCGACGAATCCTGTCGTCCAGCCGGCTATTCCGAGGACGGCGGCGAGCGGGACCGAACTGAGCACCTGACCGAACTGGCCGACCATGCCTGTCAGCTGGTTGAGGACGGCGAGCCGTTGCGGCCTGAACCACGCGGGCAGCAGTCTCAGCACTGCCCCCAGGGTCATTGCGTCGCCCGCTCCGACCAGTAACCGGGAGACGATCGCCGACACCACCGTTGTGCTGAACGCCATGTCGAGTTGACCAAGGCACATCAGGACGGCGCCCGAACCCACCACTACCCGGGTTCCGAAACGGTCGGCGAGAACCCCCACCGGCACCTGCATGCCTGCGTAGGTCAGCAGCTGGACCACCACGAACAGGCTCACGAGCGACGCGCCTGCGGAGAAGCGTTCGGTGGCCTGGAGGCTCGCCACGCCAAGGCTGGTCCGCTGCATCACCGCGACGGCGTACGCGCTCAGCCCGAGCACCCACATCAGCCATGCGCGGGGAGACTCGACCCCCGCGCCCGGTGGCGGCTTCACGCGCGCGGGCCTCATGTTCGCAGTTGCGCGGTCTGGGACTCCGTCATTGCGCCCACCACAGCAACGCCGACTGGCGCTCCGGCCATCAGGCCGGCTCCTCACTCCCGACGAGGCCGGACAGGTAGGCGCCGTAGCCGGACCTGCCAAGTGCGACAGCGCGCTGCAGAAGGGCGTCGTCGTCGAGGAGCCCTACCCGCCAGGCCGCCTCCTCCGGGCAGCCGACAAGCAGCCCCTGGCGCGCCTGCACTGTCCTGACGAACTCGCCCGCGTCGAGCAACGAGTCCAGGGTCCCGGTGTCGAGCCAGGCGGTCCCACGCGGCAGGACCGATACCCGTAGTTCGCCACGCTCGAGGTAGACGCGATTGACGTCGGTGATCTCGTACTCTCCCCTGACACCCGGCTCAAGATCAGCGGCGATCCCCACGACCTGTTCGTCGTAGAAGTACAGGCCGGGGACGGCGTAGTGCGACTTCGGTCGCATCGGTTTCTCCTCTATCGATACGGCCTGCCTGTCCGGGCCGATCTCCACGACGCCGTAGCGGGTCGGATCGTCGACCCGGTAGCCGAAGATCGTCGCTCCCTGCACCTCAGCCTGCTCGGCCAGGCGAGTGCCCAGACCCGGGCCGTGGAAGATGTTGTCGCCGAGGATGAGGCACGACTTGTGCCCGTCGACGAACCCCGACCCGATGGTGAACGCTTGCGCGAGCCCCTTCGGTTCGGGCTGGACTGCGTAGCTGAGGTCGATCCCGAACTGGCGGCCGTCGCCGAGCAGCCGCTGGAATCCGTCCCGTTCGTGGGGAGTGGTGATCACCAGCACTTCCCTGATGCCGGCGAGGATCAGGGTCGACAACGGGTAGTAGATCATGGGCTTGTCGTACACCGGCAGGAGCTGCTTGGTCTGGGCGAGCGTGAGTGGGTGCAGCCGCGTGCCGGAGCCGCCGGCGAGGATGATCCCGCGCATCACGGGTGCCTTTCTGTTGCAGAGTGCATCGACGGTGCAGGCCGTCGATGAAGTCAGCCAGCGGGCCGCCGTGGGGGCTGATGGGTGCGTGCGGGAGCCGACTACCACTCCCAGTTGTCGAAGAGGCTCCGCGAGATCTCCGCTGCAGCCTGCTGCAACGCCGGCAGGTACTTCAGGAGCTCTTCTGGCGCCGTGATCCCGATCAACCCGCTGAAGGAGAGGGCCGCGACCGTGGTTCCGTCGCCGGCATGAACCGGGACACTGATGCAGTAGCCGTTCTCGGACGTCTCCCGGTCATCCAGGGCATAGCCGCGCTCGGCGATCTCGTGCAGGGTCGTGGCGAGTACCGTTTTGTCCACGATCGTGTGGCTGGTGAACGGCTTGAGCTCGATGTCCGAGAGGATCCGGCCGGCAAGGTCATCGGGAAGGGCCGCCAGGAGGACCTTGCCGCCGGCGGTCGCATAGAGCGGAACCCTGGACAGGAGTGGAGGGACGTAATCCACGAGGCTGGCGGTCCTCGACTGCTGGATGATGACGCCTTCCGTGCCGTCGCGCACGATGAGGTTCATGGCCGGCCCCATCCGGACAGTCAGGTCCTTCATCACGAAGATGGCGACCTCACGCAGGGCGAGGTTCAGGCTCTGCTTCTCGGTGACGAACCCGAGCCTCTGCCCGAGGATGTAGCTGCCGTCACCCAGCTGGAAGACCCACTGGGACTTCTCAAGGGTCTTGAGGATCCGGAAGGCGGTCGAGGGGTTCAGCTCGCAGCTCCGGGCGATCTCCTGGACACCGATCGGACCGCCAGCGGTGCGGACAAGATCCAGCACGGTCATGGCACGCTCCACCATCTGGATCGTCTCACCGGCCTGATAGTCCTGCTGCCTCATCACTGGCACCTTTCTTCGTAGCTCGAGCCGGGCAGCCCGCGTGGTTGGGCCGGGACTCGCGGTTGGTCACCACCGTAGATTGCTCGGCTCCCGGACGCCCCCGTTTGCCCGACGCGGTCGCCTGCGTCGTGGAACGGGACTGCTCCGGGGCGCTCATGGCGCCACGGAGCAGTCTTGCGATCACGCCCGGTGCCCTGGTTCGGGGACGAGGGAGCGCCGGCGGGCGACGATCAGACGAGGTAGCCGTACTCCTTCAGGACCACCTTCAGGTGATCCTTCACCTCCGTGGGCAACTCGGAGATGACCGGCTTGCGGCAGACGCCGGCGTCGACACCGCGCAGCTTCAGTCCCTCCTTGATGATCTGCAGCCACGGGGTGGGCATGCCGTCCGCCGTGGGCTTGGTGAACAGCGGCAGGTAGGGGCGGATCTTCTCGAAGTGCGCCTTCATGGCCGCCTCCATCTTCCGGTCCTTGGCCAGGTGGAAGACCTCGGTGTTCTCCTTCGGGAACAGGTTGCCGGTGCCGCAGACCCAGCCGTCGGCCCAGCAGCTCACGCTCTCGACGGGGCTGACGTCGTAGCCGTAGAAGATGCCGAAGTTGTCGTCGGTGAGGTAACGCAGGTCCTGCTGGCGGTACACGTCGGCCTGACGTTCCTTGACGGCGTCGATGAAGCCCTCGTTGTAGAGCTTGGCCATGAACTCGTCGCTCATCAGGCAGGTCGAGTAGTAGGGGTTGTGGTAGACCATCACCGGGATGTCGATGGCCTTGCGCAGGGTCTCGTAGTGCAGCAGCAGCTCGTTCTCGTTCGGCGCCATGTACCACGGGGTGACAACCATGACGCCGTCGGCGCCATCGTTCTGGGCGGCAACGGACATCTCGACGACGTCACCGGTGCGGTAGGCGCCGGTGGAGGCAACGACCTTGATCCGGCCGGCGGCGGCCTTCACGGTCTCGCGGTTCACCGCGATCTGCTCTTCCTTGGTCAGCGCAACCATCTCGCCGGTGCTGCCGGAGGGGATGACGCCGCTGACGCCGTTGTCAACAAGGAAGTCCGTCACGGACTTGATGCCGGCAAAGTTGATGGACTCGTCGGCGTTGAACGGAGTAACCATCGGGATGTAGATGCCGGTCAGCTTCTCTCGGCTCACTCTTTCACTTCTCCTCTTGAATGTTGTCGGAACAGCTGTTCCGCAGTCGACGCTAGCACCTCACGGCGGGCCTGAGCAAGAGATTATCGATAGTTGCTTCGGCGCGTCGCCGCCGCGCGGCCCTCGGGACCCCACCCGGCAAGTCCGACGCAAGGAGGCGCTTGCGACGCAGCGGGAGGAATGCGATTGCGGCCGCACTCGGGCGCACGCCGCAGCCAGGAATCGTCCCGATTCAGGTTTCGGGCAGCGACCCCTGCCGCAGGTGTGCGTGGCCCTCGCAGGAGGCCGGCATCGATCCGCCTTCGGCCACCTTCCTTGCGTCCGGCTACGGCGATCACCTGTGCAGATGCGCAGCGCCGAAGCGCGCCGGGACGAGCCAACACGAAGACGGCCTTCGCGCGAAGGGCCCGAACCCGACCGCGTAATCTGCCGCGGTCAGAGGCGCCGCTGCGGTGGCCGGATCAGGATCACCGGGCCGCCCACCGGACACCAGGTCGCAATCCTGCTCCTCGCTTCACTCCTTCGATCGGCAGGTCTTGACGATGCCGCTCGACGTGACCCAGCCATGCAATCGGCTGCTCCTGCCTGGCCGCGTCGCCGCGACGGCCGGATTGCTATCGATAATCACCCGGATCTGCTCGACGTTCTGGACCTCCTGCAGACCAGGCGGCTGCCGTCACGGAGGACCATCGCTCAGCCCTTCACCGAGCCTGCCGTCATCCCTTCCACGAAGTACTTCTGGACGGCCGTGAACAAGATGATGATGGGAATGGTGGTTGCCGTGCCGATCGCCATGACAGCTCCCCAGTTGATCTCGGTCGAACTGATGTAGTTGGCCAGACCGACAGTGAGGGTCTTCATCGTGTCGCTGGAGACCAGGACGCTGGCCAGCAGGTACTCGTTCCAGGACAGGATGAACACCATGATGCCGGCGCTCAGAATCCCCGGCATGCAGAGTGGTAGATCGATTCGGAAGAAGATAGTGAAGATCGAAGCACCATCTACGCTCGCGGACTCCTCGATCTCCTTGGGGATCTTCTCGAAGAACGAAATCAACAGCCAGAGGCAGAACGGGAACGTGATGGTGAAGTGCCCCACGATCACGCCGAGGTAGCTGGAGTTCAGGCCGGCGCCGGCAATGAGCCGATAGAGCGGGGTCATCAGCATGATCGGAGGGATGCAGTAAGCCATCAGGATGCCCGCGATGATCGCCTTGCGTCCGCGGTACTCGAAGCGGGCAAGGCCGTAGGCGCCCAGGGTTCCCAGTACGACGCAGAGCAGCGTCGTCGCCGTGGCGATGACCAGGCTGTTCAGCGAGTAGCGCAGGGCCTCGGAATCACCGAATGCTTCCGCGTACCACTTCAACGTGGGGACGTTGGGAAGGATGCTCGGCGGTGTCTTGAACAACTCATCCGACGGCTTCAGTGAGCTCGACCCCATCCACACCAGCGGGAAGCTGACGACGGCCACCACAGCCGCCACGAGCAGCCAGAAGCCGAGTCGGGAGAACAGTCGCGGCCCGATCACGCGAAGTTGCGTTGCCATGTTGCGCGCTCCCATGTCCTTACTTGGTGGTCTTGCTCGTGGCCAGTGACTGCCGGACGTAGAAGACGACACCGGCGACGAGCAACAGGCCGAGGATCATCGAGATGGCTGCGGCATAGCCGGTCTGGAAGGTACCGAAGGACGCCTGGTAGATCATGATCGGCAGGTGTGTGGTCGAGCCCGCCGGCCCGCCCCCGGTGATCATCCAGATCAGGTCGAAGTACGTGGCGGTCCAAACGATGCGCAGCACCAGCAGCACGATGGTGGTGTTCTTCAGGGCAGGCAGCGTGATGTACCAGAACGACTGCCACCAGCCGGCCCCGTCCACGCTCGCCGCTTCGTACTGCTCGGCGTCGATCCCCTTGAGTGCCGCCCAGTAGATGAGCATCGGGAAGGGATACGACCGCCAGACGTTGACCAGGATGACCACTGCCATCGCATAGGCCGGCAACGCCAGGGGCGACTGTCGGTGATCGATCAGGCCCATGGACTGCAGCCAGGTGGCCACGATGCCGTAGTCGCCGTTCATCACCCACTTCGTCACCAACGCCAACGCCACTGCCGGTACCACGTAGGGGATCAGGAGGAACGTTCGCAGGGCCGTCCCGAAGGCGAGGTTCTTCCGGTTGATCAGAAGCGCCAGTCCGAGGCCGACGACCATCTGGAGCACCACCGAGATGGCTGTCCACACCACGGTGTTCCACAAGTACTTGGAGAAGGTTGGGCTCGAGAAGAGACGGAGGTAGTTCTCCAGCCCGACGAACTCCGGGGTGGTCCCGAGAAGCCGTGCATCGGTGAGGCTGAGCCAGAGGTTGTACAGCAGCGGATACAGCACGAACACCGCCAGGAACACCACCGTCGGCGCCACGAAGACCACGAGGCCGCGTTCACGTCGCTTCCGGCGCTCCCGATGATCGGGGTCGTCCCGCAGCCGAGCCGGACTGCCGGCAGTTGTTGCGGTCGGGATGGAATAGCGCACGGGTCCTCCAAGTGGCATCAGAACTGGTCCTGGCTACGCGACCTCGGGTGGTCCCCGGCCGGTCCGCACTGTGCCGGCCGGGGATCACCTCGAAGACTGCGAATCGTCGAGCTGACCTACTTCCCGATGTTCGCGATCTGCTCCTGGAGCTGCTGGTCGATGAAGCCAACGGCGTCCGTGGATGACCGGGTGCCGAGCGCCACTCCCTGGATGGCCTCACCGAAGAAGGTGGTCGACTCGATCTGCGAGGACAGCTGGTTCAGGCCGGGCTCCATGCCGTACCAGTACCAGTTGCTGTTCTCGAAGGCATTCGTGATCGAGTCGATTTCGTCCTGGAATGATGCCACGGACGGGTCCTTCCGGTAGACCTCCAGCGCCGAGTACATCGACGGGAAGGCGAACATGGGACGTGAGAGCGCCCGTTCGGCGGCACGCTCGGGGCTGTACAGGCGCTTGAGGAACTCCTTCTTCAGCTCCACCTTCGCGTCGCCGCCCTGGTTGCTGGCGACGAACGTGTAGCCGCTTCCCAGCGAGGCCGTCTTCGTACCGTCCGGGCCCGGGAACTCGAAGGTCCCCAGGTTCTTGACCATGTCCGGGTTGTTGGCTTCGGCGAGGCCGACGACAGCGCCCATGTCCAGCGTCATGGCAACAGTTCCCTCGACCAGCGCGTTGCGGTACTCGTTCCAGGACCACTCGGTCGACGACGGCGGCGAGGACTCCTTGTACAGCTTGACCATGTAGTCGAGCGCCTTGGTGGCCTGCTCCTTCTGCTTCCCGAACGAGTACTCGCCGCTCTGCGGATCGAGGGTGTACACGCCTTGGGAGTAGAGCATCTCGTAGTAGGTCTGCGCGGCCACCTGTACGGCGTGCATCGGTACAGCGAAACCGTAGACGTCGGTCTTGCCATCCTTGTCCGTGTCGGTGTTCAGCGCCTTGGCCGCGGCCTCGAACTCGTCCCAGGTCCTGGGAATCTCGAGACCCTGCTTGGCGAAGAGGTCCTTGCGGTACCACACCGAGTTGTGCAGCGCCCAGTCGGGCACGCCCCAGGTCTTGCCGTCCTTGCCGAGGACATGGAGGTAGGTCGAGATGAAGTCGTCCCGCCCGAGATCGTCGATCACGTCATCCAGGGGCGTGATCATGTCCTGCGCCTGCAGGTAGGCCGCGCCGGAGAAGTTGGTGTGCATGATGTCCGGCACCTCACCGGACTGCACGGCCGTGGCCAGCTTCGTGTACATGTCACTGAAGGACACGGTCACCATCTCGACCTCGATGTCCATCTCCTTCGCAACCTCGTCGAACTGCTTCTGCAGAACCTTCGCCTGCGCCTCAGCCGTGAGGTTTGTCCAGATCACGAGCTGCTTCGGGCTCGCACTGGTGTCCGCCGGCGCGGCGGAGCACGCCGCTACCGATGCCATCATCAGGAATGCAACCAGTATTCGTACGCAGCGCTTCATTGCGACTGCCTCCTTCATCTCTTGTGTGTGTTCGGGTGGCAGGACTGCGCCTGCCTTCTTGCTAGAGGATTGCGCCCTGTTCGCGGAGCGTCGCCTGGAGGAGCGGGATGTCCACCTTGCGGGGGGTGGTGCCGTGTTCCACGGCCAGGGCCGCCGCCGTTCCCACCGCCTGCCCCATGACCATGCACTGAGCCATGTTGCGGATGGTGTTCGCCACCGGAGGTTCGTAGGAGACGCAACGGCCGGCGATGAGCAGGCCGTCGGTGTTCCTGGGCACCAAGCACCGATAGGGGATCTGCATCGATTGACCGGCCGGCAGGTCGTAGACGGTCATGGTCACGCCATCGGGGGTGTGGGCACCGGCCGGCATCGCAGCGCGACCGATCGAATCCTCGAACTCGCGCGCCGCACGGAAGTCATCCAGGGTCAGTTTGTACTCACCCACGACGCGTCGGCTCTCCCGAACGCCCAGCTGGCTGGCGATGACCGAGAGGTAGGCGTTCTCGAAGCCCGGCACAAAGCGACGCAGGGCCTCGGCGACGTCGTAGAGGCAGGACTGGGACTCGATCTCCTGGCGAGCGCGATCCGCGAATCCTGAGATGTTGTCGGCCTCGATGGCTCCGGAGCAGTTGATCGTGACCTCGCCCGGATTCGGTGTGGAGGTGAAGATGGCCAGCCAGCTGCGCAGGTATTCCAGGCGCGGCGGCAGATCCGCGTTCTTCAGGTCATCGGTGAGGCCATAGTGCATGAACCCGGGGAATGTCCTGTAGTCGCGCCAAGCCGGCGGAACGGTGTGGTCGTTGACCGGAGGGTTCTCCTCGTAGTGCTGCTTGACCCGCTCCAGGTCGACGCCGGCCATGCGCCCGATGAGGGTCTGGGGCTGGATCTCCTTCTTCACCCGGATGTCGAAAGGGGCACCGGCCATGGTCGCCACGCTGGCGTCACCACTGCTGTCGATGACCACCTTGGCTTTCACCTGGACCTGTTCCAGTTCGGACTGGATCACGACGCCGGTGAGAGTGTCACCGTCGACGATGACGTCAATGACCGAAGTGTTGAAGTAGGTCGTCAGCAGGGGCTCCCTGCTGAGCATCTCGTTCAGGACGACCTTTGCGACCTCGGGGTCGTAGAGGAAGCACACGTCGGTCTCCGGATCGGCATCCACGATCGCGTTGCGTTCGTGGAGGAGGTCACGCAACTCCCAGGCAATGCCGTCGACGATGCGGTTCTTCTTGTCACTGAAACCGACCCACGCGCCCTGGCTACCCGCTGTGAACTGGCCACCGAGGCAGCGCTGCCTCTCGACAAGCAGGGTTCGAGCGCCGTTGCGGGCCGCGGCGATACCCGCGATCACACCCGCAGTGCCCCCGCCCGCTACGACTACGTCCACCTCTTCGGTTCGCATTCCTCTTGTTCCTCCAGTCCTAAGCTCGCCTGTATCGACCCTTGCCGTGCCTTTGCTCGTCATGGGACGGGCACGTCGCAGGATCTGGCCTCGTGGTCGAGGCTATCGATAATCCTGCATCCCTGCAAGGATTTTCCGTGGATTCGGCACAATTTCGGAACAGTCGTTCCCGCGCCCAGGGTTGAGCATGGATCGCCAGCGTCTGCTCCGCGAGAAGGCCGCTCGGCGGACCGACCTCGCAGATGACCACCTCGGGTCGCCGTGATGCGACCGGACCCAGCCGGGCGGCCTCCTGTCGATTATCGATACAACCGTCCCTCGATCTCAGCGGGCCGGCGGCCGTGAGTGACCCCGTCCCGACTCCGGAGACGCTACAAGACCCGGCTGCCCAAGCCGGCGACGAGATCCCGAGCGCCGAGACCATGCCCGCGACGGGAGCTACTTCAGGACCGCCTTCAGGTGGTACTTCACCCTCCGTGGGAGTTCAGTCCGCCTGCTCCCCGGAGGCTGCGCAAGAAGCTCGCGAGGCGGAACCCGGAAGCGCCCAGCCATCGACCGAGATGAGCACCTTGCCGTGGCCCGTCCCATCGTTGACGAAGGCGGCCTCGAACGCGAGGTGGGCGTCCTCGACCGGAATCACGTCGGTGACGAGGGCGCCGAGGCCGGGGTGGTTGACCAGAAAGTCCTCAGCGCGCGGCAGGTAGGTCTGCCAGTGCGGCTGAACGTTGGCGACCAGGTTGAGGCACTTGCGGAAGAACTTCTTGAACTTGAACGGGTAGATGTCTTCGTCGGGCACGCCGAAGTACAACACCGTGCCCCGGTACGCCGCGGCCTCGATGGCCACGTTGACGACGTCGAGGTTGTGGCCGACGGCCTCAACCACGATGTCGAACTCCTCCCCGGCAGCGGGCGTATCACCGATCTTGTCGAAGACGTGCGCCAACGGGGCGGTCGTCCGGTCGCGCAGGTCGAAGCCGGCGAGGGAGCCCACGCCCATGGTGCGCAGGACGTAGCCGAAGGAGATGCCGATCGGACCGAGGCCGATGATCGCAGCCGTCTTGCCGGTCACGTCACCGAGCCGGTCGAGCGCTGCGAGGACTGTTGCCAGGGGCTGCGCCAGAATCGCGGTCTGGATCGGCAGGTCGGATCTCAACGGGTGGGTCTTCAGGATCGGGGCGTGGAAGAGCTGGCTGAGGCCGGCGTCACGGTTCGGGATGGCGATCACTCTCTTCCCCACGAGGGACAGGTCGCCGGAGGAACGGACCACCGTGCCGACACACTCGTGCGCCGGATAGCCCACGGGACGCTCCCCGACCTTGTCGAAGCCGTGGATGAAGCCTGGCCGGTCGCTGCCGCAGATTCCGGCGAGTTCAAGCCGCACCTCGACCTCGTCCGCGCCGAGCTCGCCGGGGACCGGCGCCTCGACAGACACGAGTTCTCGGGGGCCGATCAGCTGTACGGAGCGCATCCGTCCCTCGTCGGGGTTCATCGTCGGCCAGGGGGCCGGTTGGTGAGGTCGGCCGGCCTTGTGATGTCGGTGGAGACGCCTGGCAGGAAGACCGCGGCAGAAGCGCTCAGGGCCCACACCACCTGGGTGAACAGTCGGGCGAGGATCTCCCGCCGCACTTGTCTCCTGGTGGCGCGACGGTCCAGCGTGGCGCCCGTGGGCGAGGGTTGCCACTGGCCGCCTGCGTTGGTGCCGACTGGATGCTCTTCCACTGGACGTCCCGTTCTCCATTGTTCAGGTGGGGGCCACCCTGGGCGGTGGAGTGGCCCCCGAGGACGGAGAGGTCGCGCGCGGTCAACAGGGCGTCCGCGCGCAACCCATCCGAACTACCTGGCCGGCGCCTCGGCCATCTGCCTGCTCCTGTACCTCGTCGTACGCTCCTCGGGTCTGGGACACGAGCTGCTCGGGTCACCCAGCCTCGGTCGATCCTTCGCCCGAGGCTGGGGAGCTTCGCAGGCACTCGTCCGATCACCTCTGGCGAGAGATTATCGATAAGCGCGAGCTGGCGCAAGGGCTGGTCGGGGACTGGGTACTCGATGACGCCAGTCCCCACCCCATGTTCCGGACAAGGCCGCGCAGATCACCTTGCGCTCCTCCGTGAGACCTCCGACTCCAGCAGGGCCGCAGCCGGACACCCATCCCTCCTCGAGCCTCCGCCCCGAGGGGGCCTGGTCGGGCTCGCGCGCCATCCCGAGGAGGTCCCGAGGTGCTCGACCCGTAGAGCGAGATGATCGATAATCTGGTGCCGCGCCCGTTCGCGGGGTACAGTCCGTTCGATAGCGCAGCACGCGCTTGACCCGGGTCGTACTCAAGCCACGTATGCCCCGGGCGGGTCGACTCGGAACCACCAAGAGGACTTGACGATGGGCGCCAATGCACATGGCGGGGCCAACGCTGACCGGGCCACACTTGCCGACCGCATCTATGACCGCCTCGAAACCGAGATTCTTGCCGGCCAGCTGGAGCCAGGCTCGCGCCTGCTCATCGTTCCGCTCGCGAAGCGCTTCGGCACTTCCCAGGCGCCGGTGCGAGAGGCGATCCGGCGGCTCACCGAGGAAGGGCTCGCAGTCACCGAGCCGTACGTGGGGACTGTCCTCAAGGTGCCGACCTGGAGCGAGGTCGAAGAGATCTACCAGCTGCGAGAGGAACTCGAGGCTTTCGCGGTTCGTCGGATCATGGTCAACCCGAAGGTCAGCTTTCGCTCGGACCACCCCATCAAGCGGGCGCTGCGCGAACTCCAGCGTGCCGTCCGAACCGGCGCCGCAATGGATATCGTCGACGCCGACATGGAGTTCCATCGCGCCGTCTGCACGGAAGCCAGGAGTGCGCTCACGCTCGAACTCTGGAGCCTGATCACGAAGCGACTTCGCGGCGCCCGGCTCTCGTTCGAGAGCCGCCGACCCGACGACCAACTGAGCACCGTGGTTGAGCGCCATCAGAGCCTCGTCACAGCGCTCGAGTCCGGCGATGTCACGCTCGCCGAGCAGGCGTTCCGCGAGCACCTCAGTGATGCGCTCCGACACCTCAGGGAGGTCGAAGAGGAGAGCGCGGCAGCCCTCGATCATCAGGCCGAACCCGCCTAGGTTCGCTCGGCGCCGTTCTCAGGCCGCCGGGCCGGCCCCGGATCCAGATCGCCGGGACACCTTCGGGTCGCTCGACCTGCTCGGCGTTTCGCCGCCGCCCAGCGCGCTTCGCACCCACAGGTAGCCTCGGCGCATGGGACGCGCCCTGACCCTGACGTTGGCCCTGGTGACTCTGGCCGGTTGCTCCGCCCCAGTCGCCACGCCGTCCCCGTCC
>JADLEH010000041.1 GCA_020846255.1 Propionibacteriaceae bacterium | reverse complement strand
GGCGCATGCACATCCCCCCGGGCGAGCTGCGGGCCTTCAAGGAGGTTGTGCAGGGGCTCAGCGGCGTGGGGCTCGCCATCGACCTGGTCTCGACCCTCGGCCCCCCCGAGCCCAAGGCCCTGCGGCTGCGCACCGACACGACGGTGCCGCACAGCTTCCGCCCCGAGCAGCTCGGCCGCTACGTCGAGCTGACGAACTTCGCCCCCGCCGGCGCCGCCAACGAGGGGCGCCATTTGCAGATTTTCTTCGCCACGACGACCGACAGCAGCATCGCCGGCCCCCAGGCCTCAGAGAACGAGTACGCCTGGGGGCCCTCGACGGACACCACCACCGACGCCTGGATGGCCCCCTGGACCACAGGAACCTTCGGCTACACCTGGCGCGTCCTCGAGTGGAACGAACTCTTCGAGGTCGAGAACCTCACCGCCGCGACCGGCGGCGCGTCGCCTGTGCTCGACGAGATCGCCCAGGAGCGGGGCCGGCCGCGGCAGAGCAGCGAGGGTGACGAGCAGGTGCGGAGCCGCCTGGCCCGCCGGAACAACCCGCCGTCGCCGCTCGGGGCGCTCAGGGCGGCCGTCAACGTGCTGGCTGCCTACGGCTTCGGCCTGCCCGATGTGCGGATCTACGAGCTGGGGGAGCCCGGGCCGGAGTCGATCGACCCCTACGCCGACAACTTCCCGGCCGCGCTGGGGATGATCAGTGACCTGCACGTTTCGGACATGAGCACGCCCGACACCCCCGACGGGATGGCCAGCGCGGCGCCCGACTACTCGACGCTCAGCCCGTTCTTCAACCCGGGGCTGGCGCTGCTCGAGCCCGGGGCAGCGCGCTGGATCGCCGTCGTGCGCTGGGACCCGCCGGGAGCGATGCCGAGCGGCACCGTCGCCCAGGTGCGCCGGCTGCTCTACGCCGCCCTCAAGGCCGCAAAACCCCCGGGCTGCATCGTCCTGCTCTACCGCCTGCCCCAGTGGAGTTACCCGTAACCGATCCCGTCCTGAAGGACTACGCCATGGAGCGAGACTTGCGCCTGAGACCCTGCGAACTCCCGGGTAGAGAGCCCACCTTCCTCGGCACGTTCAGCCGGGTTACATCGGCCTTCGAGGGAACTTGTCCCGAGCGCGGCAGGGCGTCGCGTCGGGGAGCCCGAGGTTTCTTGGTCGCTCCCTCTCGTTTGCAGGCCCCCAACTGTTGTCTCCGGTGCAGGCCGGAGTGCCTTAGGGGTCACGAGAAGCAAGAAGTCTTCGGGCTGCAAAACCTGGGCTGCAAAGAGCGACCCCGGGACGATAGGAAGCGTGCGTTTGCTGTCAAGTCCCGTCGGCCACATCCTTCTTTCAAACTCCGGAGCACCCCGTGAGAGTCGTCCGCTACCTCCTGGAGCGCCTGACCGCGCTCGACCTCAACCTCATGGGCCGGTTCGCGGCCCGCGAGCGCGACCGTTCGCTCTCGTGGCGCACGGCCCAGCGGCACATCTTCGGGCCTGTCGGCACGACGCTCGCGGCCAACAGGGAGACCGAGCGCACCTCGGTCTGCCTCGGAGGACTCGAGGTCGAGCAGTTCGCCAACAACGCCGCCACGCTCACCATCACCGCCGGCGCCATGCTGGGCACGCACCCCGCCCCCGTCACCGAGACCAGGCCGGGCACCTGGAGCGGGCGTGAGGAGGCCGACGACTACGCCCGGGCCATGTTCATCCTGCCCTTCGCCGCCACCATCGCGCCGTCGGTGCCGCTGACGGTTGCGACGACGGACGTGGAGTGGTGGGTGGTCTACGTGACGCCGACGGTGCAAGCCGTGGAGACCGACAGCCAGCGGCGGGTCTTCAACGAGGGCACGGGGGTCTTCGACTCGGCCTCAGCCACCAAAGTCGAGCGCTACAAGGCCGTGCCGGGGGCGCTGCGGGGCACGCCCGGGGGCGCCATCCCGGACCCGCCGGCCGGGGGCATCCCGATCGCCTGGGTGCGGGTGCCAGCCGGGGCGACGAACCTCAACGATGCGCTGGTGTTCGACGTGCGGCGCCTGCTTCACGATGCGCCTGGGCCCAACCGAATCGGGGGCTGCTGGCAGTTCTCGCACGAGGGGCAGCTCTCGGGCACCTACAACCAGACGGTGTTTCTGGGGCGTGTGCATGCACGCCTCAGCGGCGAGCTGCTGGGCGCTCGTGCCTACACGAGCCTGATCCAGGTCGGCGACCTGGCCGAGCCCGGGGCCACCTGGGACGCGGGCGCCGCGCCCGCGACGCCGAAGATCGCCTGGCTCTACCTCACCAAGGTCAAGGGGCTGGTGCCCAGGCCGGTACGTCGAGGGCAGAGCCCGATCGGGCACCATGGCACATTCACCGGCGAGAACGTGCTGATCGACGGGGGGATGGTGCTCTCACCCACGCCCCCCAGGATCGGCGCCTCGACCGACGCCTCCAAGGCCGCCAAGAGCGGGCTCCGGTGGGACATGCGCCCCTCGGCCGCCCTGACGTTGCCCTCGTTCAGCCGGGGCGACGTCCCCCACAGCTACGCCGGCATCGTGGTGCAGCCCGAAGACGCGATCTGCGTGGGCTTCTACCGCTACACGGGGGTCGACGGCGTGCCGCTGCTCGTGGGCTCGCTGCACGTCGACGAGAAGGGGTGGATGAAGGGCTCGAGCATCGCGACGTACCCGGGCGCTGGGACCGACGAGGATGGGCTCTTCACGGTGCCGACGTTCAACGCAAACAATGCCGCCGCTCCCCGGACGCTCACCAGCGACATTCTCTACGGCCCCGCGCAAATCACGATCGGTGGCACCGACTACCCTCTCCCCCTCGATGCAGCCCGACTGCTCGTGTTTCTGGCATCGAGCGCGGCGACGCCTGCCGTGCTGGGGACGCGCGAGGACGCTGGGCGCGTCTGGGCGCTCAACGGCTCGTCCCAGGCCTACGCCGAGATCGAGCGGCGGCAGGTGACGCCGGGGAGACCCTATTTCAACGAGATCCAGTTCACGGTCGATACGTCGACGTGGGTGTCGTCGGGGAGCATCGCGTACCTGGTGGCGGTGAGGCTGCCGTACGGCGAGGATTTGGTGACGTAAGGGCTCCATCTCTCGCGTCCATGTTGAGCCATCGCTGAATTTTACCCGTGTCACCTCCACAAGGGCAGACCCGGCGTTGGTGGAGAACAGACGCCAGGCGCCCGACTCCTTTTTCCCTGGCCCTATTTTTAGCGAGTCGCTGATAAGCGGCATGCCAAACCCTCGGGGGTTCAGGTTGGTGGGGTCATCAAAGGCCGTGAAGCCGTAGGCAACCGCCTCCAAGGCCACAACCGTCTTGTCCTTGGTTGCGTTCTCAAAGGTGACTTCAAGCTGCCTGCCCACGTCGTAAGGCCCTGGTCCGATTTTGGTGGTGGTCGTGCGCAAGGGATCGTCCACCTTGGCGCGTTTCGCCAACTGCTCCTTCACCTCGCCCAGCTTTGCCGGTTTGATCCCACGCTCTTTCTCTGGTTCTTTGGAGGCTGAGGGGGCGGTCGTGGCCTCTGCTTTGGCCATGTCTTTGGTCGCTGCGACCACTTCCGTCTTGGGAGAAAAAGCCTTTTGAAGAGCGTCTTTTAGTTGTTCCCGTAGGTACCACTGGCCAGCAAGCCAGCCGCCTCCAAATCCCACAACGAGCGCGATAGCACCTACGCCCGCGCGAATCCCCGTCTCTTTTGCCATGACCGGGTATACTCGCGCCCGGCTTGGCCAGCCTGCAAGGGTCTTGTTTCAGGACGCGACAGTTGGCTACTTGCTCTCCAGGTCGGGGCGCTCGCGTGCCCCCCGGATGAGAAGGGCCCGAATGACATCGGAACGGGTCACCTTGCCCAGGGTGCGCCCCCTGTTTAGGTCGTCCACCCACGCGTCTAGCGCCGCCAAGATCGACTCCGGCATGCGCATGTTGAACGGAACCAGTCTGTCCTCCTCGGCCCCGGCTGGGGGCGGCGGGAGCCTCTTTGCGGCCATCGTCATGATCCTACCGTAAGGCCGAAAAGCGCGCCGTCAACGCAGTGCAACCAAAACGTCTTTACAACGCAAAGGAGATGGTTAGGGTTCTTGTGTCCCCGGATTTACCTAGGACAAAACAGCCACCCCCGCCTCTCCAAGGTTCTTACACGGGTCCGGGGAGAGCGCGGGGGCTGGTGGTCCCCCATTGCCTGGAGAACCGCATGTCTTCTGTAACCGCTGAAGCCATCCAGCACAACCCGCACGCTGCCCGTCTGGCGGCCTTTCTGCGCCTCGTGGCCGACCTGATCAGCCTCGGGGCCATCCCGACCGCCCAGGGCGCTCTGGACGCAGCCTGGCGCGTCCACGAGGCCTGGCCGC
>JADLEH010000040.1 GCA_020846255.1 Propionibacteriaceae bacterium | reverse complement strand
ACCAGGCCGTTGTCCCAGCCGGTGATCACCCGGCGGGCCCCGAGCGGGAACACCAGCGGCTGGCCGCGGTCGTAGCTGGAGTCGAACTCCTCACCGCTTGAGAAGGCGACGCCCACGTAGTGCACGGCAACGGTCTTGCCAGGGACGGCCTCGGGGCCGATGCCCTCCTCGAGGTCGATGATCTGCAGCTCTGTCGGCGCTGGACCCTCTGGCGGGTCGACGAACGGTTTCTCCATGTCGGGCACCCTACCCGCCCCGGCCGATTCGGCGCCCACCGTGCCGGGCACCTACACTGGAGGGACCGGGCGGTGCGAGCCGGCCGGTGACAACTCAACAGGGGGTGACTGGTTTCGACTTGGGACGGTAGTCCCAGGCGAAGCGGGCCGAGGATCCGAGGACATCTCGTTAACGACTCTCGGAAAACTATAAGTGCCGATTCCAATCGCACTGACTTCGCTCTCGCTGCCTGAGCAGTGACCGAAGGGTCAGCCCGGATGCGCCTTCCGTCCGGTAGCTGGCCTCATCTAGAAGGCTTACCGAACTAACCTCGTTCCAGGGTTAGCCTAGGGACATTCATGGAACTGGGCTTGTTCACCACGTGCCGACGCGAGGGTGAGAGCCAAGTAGAACGATTAGTCGGCTGCGCCCGGAGAAGTCCTGGTTCACCGCTTGAGGACGCGGGTTCGATTCCCGCCACCTCCACCCCTGCGACCTGTGGCAACACCGGTCATGTTGGCCGAAAGGTAGCCATCCGCTGATGCGGGTCGGCTACCTTTTCTGGTTCCGGACGAGGCAGCCACGCCGCCACCGGCCCGGCCGGCGGTAGGGTCCGCTGAGGGTTTCCCGGCGATCCGGGCGCCCGGCCGCGGGGTATCTCTGTGGCTGGCGGGACGGCTGCCCGTTGGGTTCGTCCCGCTGGTGCCAGACTTGGCTGTGGAGGTGGCATGCAGAACTTCGGAGTCGGCGACCTGCTCGTGGCCGGGGTGGGGATCACCGACGGTGTCTTCGACGGCGCCGTCGTGCTGCTCCTCGACGCCGATGAGGCCGGCACGGTCGGCGTGGTCCTGAACAGGATCGCCGAGATCGAGCTGTCGGCAGCCCTGCCGGCGTGGGCCCGGCTGGTCAGCGAACCGCAGGCCCTCTTCGATGGCGGCCCGGTCTCCCAGCAGGGGGCCGTCTGCCTGGCCGAGCCGTGGTCGGCGACCGAGGAGCCCCCGGGTTGGCGTCCGGTGTTCGACCGGGTCGGCCTGTTGAACCTCGACACCCCTGTGGAGATCGCCGAGGGCACCTACCGCCACCTGCGGATCTTCGCCGGGTACGCCGGTTGGGACGCAGGCCAGCTGGAGCGGGAACTGGAGTTCGAGATGTGGCATGTGGTGCCGGCCCTGACCGCGGACGTGTTCGATCCGGGCCCGGAAAGCCTGTGGCGGCGGGTGCTCCGACGGCAGGGCGGCGAACTCGGGCTGCTTTCCACCTGGACCTCCGCGGCCGAACTGAACTGAGTGACCAGTCGGTATCGCCGACCCCGGTACTATCAAAACCAGGGACTACCAAGGGAGGGAAGTTGTTGAACGAGGTTCCACGGAATTCGTTCCCGCGGATCCTGGTGGTCGACGATGACGAGGCCCTCTCCGAGATGCTCCACATCGTGCTGGGCTCGGAGGGCTTCGACGCCCGCCTCTGCCACACCGGCGACGCAGCCGTTGGGGTGTTCCGGGACTACCGCCCCGACCTGGTGCTGCTCGACCTGATGCTTCCCGGCCGTGACGGCGTGGACGTCTGTCGCGAGATCCGCGCCGAATCCGGGGTCCCGATCGTCATGCTGACCGCGAAGAGCGACACGATCGACGTCGTGGACGGACTGTCCGCCGGCGCCGACGACTATGTCGCCAAGCCGTTCAAGACCCAGGAGCTGATCGCCCGGATCAAGACCCGGCTCCGCCGCAACGTCACACCGGACCTGGACGTCGACAGCCTGCGCATCGGCGACCTGACGATCCGCGTCAACGAGCACACCGTGCGACGCGGCGAGACCGAGATCACCCTCACGCCGCTGGAGTTCGACCTGCTGCTGGCCCTGGCCCGCCGACCACGGCAGGCGTTCACGCGCGAGGTGCTCCTCGAGGAGGTCTGGGGTTACCGCCACGCCAGCGACACCCGGCTGGTCAACGTCCACGTCCAGCGGTTGCGCTCCAAGATCGAGAAGGACCCGGAGAAGCCCGAGATCATCGTGACCGTGCGAGGCGTCGGCTACCGGGCCGGGGAACCCAAGCCGGCCTGATGGACGGCTGGGCACGCAACGCCGGGTTCCGGCTGTGGTCGCGCTCGCTGCCCTTCCGGGTCGTGGTGAGCACCCTGGCTGCCGCGTTCGTGATCCTGGTCACCACCGGGTGGTTCCTGATGGAGCAGTCGAGCCGGGGGATCCTCGCCGGCAAGACCCAGGCGAGCGTCGCCGAGGCGTCCGCGGTGGTGGCGACGATGCAACGTGACCTGTCCACCACCGACCTGCGAACCACCTCTGCCAGCGAGCGGATCAGCCGGCTGGCGAGGGATGCTGCCAACCGCGGCCAGGTCGGCAACCAGTACTTCGTCGTGGTGGAGACCCCGATTTCGCAGATCGGCACGGCCGGCCTAGCCGCCGACAGCATCCCGGCCTCGATCCGCGCGATGGTTGGCAGTGGGGACGGCCTGTGGAGCACCCCGACCGTGATCCGCTTCACCGACTCGCGTCCAGACGAGCCGGGACTGGTGGTGGCGGCCGAGCTGGAGGCCCCCGGTCAGGCTCCATACCCGATCTTCTTCCTGTTCTCCACGAGCCAGGAGCGCCAGACGCTGGCCGTGGTGCAGCAGGCAACGCTGGCCACCGGGGTCTTCCTGCTGGCCGGGCTGTCGGTGACCGTCTACCTGATCTCACTCCTGGTGCTGCGACCGGTCCGCGCCGCCCGGCTCGCGGCAGAGCGGCTGGCCGCCGGCCACCTGGACGACCGGATGGCCGTCGTCGGCACGGAGGACCTGGCCGGACTCGCCCGCTCGATGAACCACATGGCCGAGGAGCTCGACAAGAAGATCACCCAGCTGCAGAACCTGTCGCTGGTGCAGCAGCGCTTCGTCTCCGACGTCTCCCACGAGCTCCGGACCCCGCTGACGACCATCCGGATGGCTGCCGAGGTGCTGCACGCACACCGGGCGACGTTCGACCCGGCCTCGGGCAGGTCCAGTGAGCTGCTCTCGGCGGAACTGGACCGCTTCGAGGAACTGCTGACCGACCTGCTGGAGATCTCCCGCTTCGACGCCGGCGCCGCGGAGCTCTCCCTCGACGACATCGACCTCTCGGTTCTGGTCGGCGAAGAGGTGGCGGCGTTGCAGCGGTTCGCCGAGCAGTCGGGCACCGTGATGGTGCTGGACGCGGATGCGCGCTGCATCGCCGAGGTGGACAGTCGCCGGATCCGCCGGATCCTTCGCAACCTGATCACCAACGCCATCGAGCACGGGGAGGGCCGGCCGATCACCGTCCACGTGCGGGGCGACGACCAGAGCGTTGCGATCGCCGTCCGCGACCACGGGGTGGGGTTCTCGGCGACCGAGGGCGGGCAGGTGTTCAACCGCTTCTGGCGCGCCGACCCGTCCCGCGGCCGCCGGGTCGGCGGCACCGGGCTGGGCCTGTCGATCGCACTCGAGGACGCCCGGCTGCACGGCGGGTGGCTCACGGCCTGGGGTCGTCCCGGGCTCGGGGCCCAGTTCCGGCTAACGGTCCCGCGCCGGGCGGGGGAGACCCTGCACGGCTCGCCGTGGCCAGTGGTTCCCCCGGATCTGAAGGAGGTGACCAAGATTGCGCACAGCTAGCTGGCTGTCCACTTCCTTGGCGATTGTCCTGGCGCTCGCCGGGTGCGCGACCGTGCCCACCAGCGGACCAGTCGAACGCCACACGCCGCAGGCGCCCGGGGTGAACTCCGGGGTGCACGTCGACCCGTTGCCGCCAGCCAACGGCGCCTCCCAGCTGCTGGTGGTTGAGGGTTTCCTGCACGCCATGGGCGTCTACCAGCCGAACTACAACGTGGCCAGGCAGTACCTCACCGAGATGGCGAGTGCGAGCTGGGATCCCGAATCCGGGGTTGAGGTCTACACCGAGAGTGACCAGCCGGTCGAGTCCGAGCAGGGCGTGGCGCTGTCCTACGTCCAGGTGGGCACGGTCGACGCCTCCGGGATCTACCGGCCGGACAACACCAGCAAGCGCTACATCTTCACGCTCGTGAAGGACTCCGCCGGCCAGTGGCGGATCGCGAACCCGCCGCCCGGGCTGCTGGTCTCCCGGTACATGTTCACCACCAACTACACGTCGGTGAACCTGCACTTCCTCAGCTCCGCCGGAGACGTCCTGGTGCCGGACCCGCGATTCTTCGCCCTTGGTGACCAGGCTCCGGCCGCCGTCGTCCGCGCCCAGCTGGACGGGCCGTCGGCCTGGCTCGAACCGGTGGTGGAACGGATGGACACCGCCGGCATCACCCTCGGCGACGTGTCCGTCGACATCGAGGGCCTGCTCGAAGTGAAGCTCGGCTCCGGCGCCGACGCGCTGTCGGCCGAACAGCGACGCACCCTGCTCGCCGAGCTGGCCTTCACGATGACCGGCCTGGTTCCGATCCAGTCGTTGAAGGTCACCTCCGGCGGCCAGGCCTGGCGGTCGGAGTTCGGCCAGACCGAGGTCGACCCGGACTCCTTCGCCCGGTTGTCCCCGGAGAACAGCTCAGCGCTGCGCGTCCTGTTCACGATCCGCGACGACAAGCTGCAGCGGATGCGCGACCCGGCCAGATGGGACGACTTCGTCGCTGTCGAGACCGCGCTCACCGGCTCCGAACAGGTTGCCGTGCGCAGCGACCTGGCGGAGGTGGCAGCGGTCGACCAGTCCGGGACGCGGCTCCAGAGTGCCCCGATCGGGTCCGGCAAGGCGCGGGTGCTGCGGAACGGGGCAGGACTGCTGCGTCCGGACTATGCCCGCAACGGCGAGCTGTGGTCGGTGGCCGACTCGGGGCTGGCCAGCCTGCGCGTCTTCCGCGAGAACGCCGGGGTGAAGGTGGACGTGGGGGGCCTCCCGGCCGGGCGGGTCGTGGCGGCCAAGCTCTCCCCGGACGGCCTCCGGATAGCGGTGGCCCTGCAGCACGGTAGCCGCACCGAGGTCGGCCTCGCCGTGGTCGTCCGTGACGACGCCGGGGTGGCTGTGACGGGCTGGCGCGTGCTGGACGCGACCATGAACACGGGAACTCCCGGCCAGGTCCTCGACCTGGGCTGGT
>JADLEH010000039.1 GCA_020846255.1 Propionibacteriaceae bacterium | reverse complement strand
GGCGATGACCGAGCAGCCGTTCACGCATCTCGACCCGGCCGGCCAGGCCCGGATGGTCGACGTATCCGGCAAGCCGGTCACCGTCCGGACGGCCACCGCAGCCGGGCTGGTGAGCTGCCCGGGGCGGGTGGTCGAGCTGCTGCGCTCGGGAACGGTGCCGAAGGGCGACGTGCTGGCGGTTGCCCGGATCGCCGGCATCGCTGCAGCCAAGCGGACCCCGGAGCTGCTGCCGCTGGCGCACGTGATCGGCCTGCACGGGGTCAGCGTCGACGTCGCCGTCGTCGACGCCGGCGTCGCGATCCAGGCCACCGTCCGGACGGCTGACCGCACCGGCGTGGAGATGGAGGCGCTGACCGCCGTAGCCGTGGCAGCGCTGGCAGTCGTCGACATGGTCAAGGGCATCGACAAGGGCGTCCAGATCGAGTCGATCCGGCTGCTCGCCAAGGACGGCGGCAGGTCCGGGCCCTGGAGTCGGGACCATGGGGCAACCGCCGGTTGAGCCTGCACTGGCCGGCCCGGCGGTCCCGTGACCCTTACAGCCCTGACCAGCGGTAGCTGCCGTCGGACTCGAACTGCTGCTTCCAGACCGGCAGTTGCTGCTTGACCCGTTCCACGACCAGCTCGCAGAGCTCGAAGGTGAGCCGCCGGTGGGCGGCTGACACGGCAACGACGAAGGCGGTGTCACCGACGTCCAGGTGCCCCACCCGGTGGGCCACAGCGATCGCTGCCTCCCCGTCCGGGTCGGCCTCGGCGAGCGCGGCGCTGACGATCTCCACCAACCGTTCGGCTGCGGAGGGATGGGCCGAGTAGTCCAGCCCGACCACCTCGCCGGCCGCCTGCGGGTCGTGGTCGCGGACGTTGCCGACGAACAGCGTCACCGCCCCCGCCTCTGGCCGGGTGACCAGCCGCAGCAGGTCGGTCTCCTCGAGCCTGGTGCCGGTGACCTCGGCGAGCCGGATGCGGGCGTCCATCAGTGGTCGCCGCCGGCGAGCTGGTCCAGCACGTGAGCGGCCAGCGGGAGCAGCACGGCCAGGCCCTCACGGACGGCGTCGGGGCTGCCCGGCAGGTTCACCACCAGCGCTCCGGGATGGGTCGCGTCCGCGTCCACCACCCCGGCCACGCCCCGGCTGAGGACCGCCATTCGGTTGCCCTGGGCCCCTCTGGCGCGCAGGGCCTCGGGGATCCCGGGCAGCTCGCGATCGATCACGGCCCGGGTGCCCTCCGGGGTCTGGTCCCGCGGGCCGACGCCGGTGCCGCCGGTGGTGACCACCAGCCGCGCGCCGGTGGCCAGGGCCCGGCGGATCCCGGCCTCGACGCTGTCCCGGCCGTCCGCCACCACCTCGGTGCCGACCTGCCAGCCGGCGTCGCGCAGCCCGGAAGCCAGGACCGGCCCCGACCGGTCCTCGCGGGTACCGGCGGCGCTGCGGTCGGAGACCGTGATCACCCAGCTCTGCGAGGGTTCCATTCGGCCAACCCTAGCGACCTGGAAGCCGCCGGGCTCAGACCCTTGTGGCAGCGAGCAGCGACCGGACCCGCGGGATCACTTCGGTGCCGTACAGCTCGATGGTCCGCAGCAGGTGCTCGTGCGGCATCGGACCGCTGGCGTACTTCAGGTCGAAGCGCTGGATGCCAAGGGCGGTGACAGCCGCAGCGATCCGGTCGGCCACGGTCTCCGGGGAGCCGACGAACAGCGCACCGCCGTCGGCCTCGGCCTCGAAGTCGGCGCGGGAGACCGGCGGCCAGCCGCGCTCGCGTCCGATCCGGTCGCGGTTGTGCTTGAAGTAGGGGAACAGCAGGTCCCTCGCCTCACTGTCGGTGGCTGCGATGAAGCCCGGGGAGTGCACCCCGACCGGCAGCTCTGCGCCTGGCGTCTCGGCGCGGTAGAGGTCGACGAAGGGCCGGAACCTCGCCGGCGGACCGCCGATGATGGCCAGCATCAGCGGCAGCCGGTAGCGGGCAGCACGCACGACGGAGGCCGGAGTGCCCCCGACGGCCACCCACACCGGGATGCCGCCGCGCTCGGTGGTCGGGAAGGCCCGCTGCCCGGTGAGGGGCGCCCTCGTGGTGCCGGACCAGTTCAGCGGCCCCTCGGAGCGCAGCGCAGCCAGCAGGTCGAGCTTCTCCTCGAAGAGCACTTCGTAGTCGGCGAGGTCGTGGCCGAACAGCGGGAACGACTCGATGAACGAGCCCCGGCCGGCCGTGATCTCGGCGCGGCCGTTGCTGAGCGCGTCCAGGGTGGCGAACCGCTCGTAGACCCGAACCGGGTCATCCGAGCTGAGCACCGTGACCGCCGTGCCGAGCGTGATCCGCTGCGTCCGGGCGGCCAGCGCCGCGAGGATCACATCCGGGGCCGAGATGGCGAAGTCGTTGCGGTGGTGCTCGCCGAGGCTGAAGTGGTCGACCCCGACCTCGTCCGCCCGGACGCCTTCCGCAACCACCTGCCGGATCACCTCTGCGGCCGTGGCCGGTGCCCCCGCGGCGTCGACCGTGATGTCGCCGAACGTGTCCAGCCCGAAAGTCAGTTCGTCATCCACGCTGGGCACAACAAGGGCGCGCCCCGGGCTGTTCCGGCCCGGGGGACTGCAGCCGCTGGGTATGGTCGGCCCCATGGAACTGCTCATCGGGTTCGTCGTCGTCCTCCACTTCCTCGGCATGGCCAGCATCACGGGAGGTTGGGTCGCCACGTTCCTCGGTGCCGACCGGGGCCTGCAGCTGCTGGTCTGGGGTGCCCGGGCCCAGCTCCTGCTCGGCCTGATCCTGGTCGGGCTGCTCGAGATGGCCTCCGAGGACCTCAACTACGCCAAGGTCGGGGTGAAGCTCGTGGTGGCCCTTGCTGTCGTCGCCTGCGCTGAGATCGCCAGTGCGAAGTCGCGCCGGGGCGGGGCTGCCCCCAACCTGCTGAACGCCGCAGCCGCACTCACGGTGGTCAACGTCGCGGTGGCCGTGCTGTGGTGACGACGAGCTGCCGGTAGACATCGCGAGCGCAACCGGCGAACGTCGGGCTTTGCCCGGGGCCGCGGAACCCAATACCTTCTCGGCATGCAGACCTCAGCGCTGTTCGACCGTGGCGCCTCCCGCTACGACCTGCTGGTCGGGCTCAACCCCGGCTACCACGCCGAACTCCGGCGGGCGGCGAGGGCGTTGGCCGGGCGGATCCGGCCAGGTCAGCGTCCAGCCCGGCTGATCGACCTGGCCTGTGGCTCCGGCGCCTCGACCCGGGCGGTGCTGGAGGCGGTCAGAAGCGCGACCGTGCTGGGTCTGGACGCCTCCGCTGGCATGCTCGCTGCGGCCAAGGCGAAGGACTGGCCGACGGCGGTCAGCTTCACCCAGGCGACGGCCGGCGACCTCGACCCGGCCGCCCTCGGTGCCGGCAGCTGGGACGGCATCCTCGCCGCCTACCTGTTCCGCAACGTGCCGGTGGAGCGCAGGGACACTGCCGCTGCGGAGACCTTCGACCTCCTCGCGCCCGGCGGCTGGCTGGTGGTGCAGGAGTACTCGGTGGCCGGACGGGGCGAGGCCCGCTGGCGCTGGCACCTCACCTGCTGGCTTGCGATCATCCCGCTCGGGGTGCTGCTGGACCGCAACTTCAGCCTCTACCGCTACCTGTGGCGCAGCGTGGTCGACTTCGACACCACGGAGCAGTTCTGCGACCGGTTGGCGGCCGCCGGTTTCGTCGACATCGCGCGCCAGGGCGCCTCCGGCTGGCAGCAGGGCATCCTGCACACCTTCGTCGCGCGCAAGCCCTGCTGACCCCTGCCACCCGGGCGCAAGCTGTGAGTTGGGCGCCGACATCGGCGCCCAACTCACAGCTTGCGGCTTTCGGGGCGGCTAGGGGGTCGGGTAGTCGACCACGAACTGCGGCGTCCCGGTGTTGGAGTTGTCGGCCTGCGTGCCGGTGTCGTTGACGACGTGCACGATCGTGCCGGCCCCGAGGTTCACGGTCATGATGTGGTGCAGCCGCACCCCGGCCCGGTCCGGCACCTCGAAGCCGCTCGCCGTGACGACCGACGGGTCGTTGCGGTTGTACACGTAGACCCCGGCGCCCGCAAGGCTGTGGCTCCGGACGCTGTCGGCGACCTTGTAGCCCGGGTAGCCGAGCGTGCCGTCCGGCCGGGTCCAGTCAGCCTGGGTCGGCGGGTCGTAGGGCAGCTCGTTCTGGTAGAGGATGACGCGGCCGCGCTCGCCCTTCCACAGGGTGTTGTACCGCTGGAAGTGCTCGACGAACAGCCCGGTGGCGGTCACGTCGTCGCCGGTGACGATCAGCCCGTAGGTGCCGGTGTTGGTCCGCCAGCGCTCGGTGTCCCCGGAGTTGGCTCCGGTGAACCCCTCCACGCCGTGGTCGGCCCGCCAGACCCAGATGTGGTCGATCAGCACCCGGTCGGCGTTGATCTCCACAGCCGTTGTGGTCCGGCCGACATGCGGTCCCCCGACCCGGAAGTACACGTCGTTCAGAGTGATCGGGTTGCCGGCGACGGCCTTGTTCCGGTGACCCTTCCCGCCGGGCTTGCCGACCTGCAGCAGCGCCGGGGACTTCCGCTCACCGGCGTCGAAGGTGAGCCCGGCGATGATGATCCCGGCGGCATCGGCCAGGCGCATCGGGGTGGCCCCCCTCGCCGAGGTCAGGGTGGCGTGACCGAGGCCGAGCACCACCGTGTCGGGCCGCCGCACCTCGATCGTCTTGTCGATGTCGTAGACACCGGGGGTGAACAGCAGGTGCCGGCCCCGGGCGAGGGCGACGTTGATGGCCTTCGCCGAGTCGGTCGGCCTCGCGATGAAGAAGTCCGAGAGCGGGACGCTGCGGCCGGCGGTCGCGCCCCCGGCCCAGGAGCTGCCGCTGGTCTCCCGCCGGGCAGCGGGGACGCGCACGAAGTACTCACCCGAACCGTCGACGTGGAGATAGGGCTTCTCCCGGCTCACCGGGGTCCTGGCCACCGTCGTGTAGGGCGGGTCAGGGAAGCCGGCTTCTTCCGGTGCCCCGGTCACCCCGGAGAACACCTGGTTCCAGACACCGTTGCTCCAGCTGTCCACGACGCTGTTGCGGATCAGCCACTGCTGCTGGGAGCCGTTGATCACGTCCGGCAGGTCGGAGTCGGCGATGTAGCCGCCGCTGGCGTACTGCGGGCCGGCTGTGCAGTAGTCCATCAGGGAGAGGTTCCCGCCGGTGACCTGCACCCGGCGGAGCGAGACGGCCTGCGAGACCGCCCAGAAGTTCGCACTGCTGCGGCACCCGTCCTGCCCGGCCTTGTTCACCTGGAGCTTCAGGTTCGACAACGTCCGCCAGAAGTTGTTCAGCGCAATGCAGTTGGCCGTGCCGCCGTCCTCGAGGCAGCGGTTGTACACCTCGATGGCGCCGTTGATCGTGACGTCCTCGGGGTCGGCTCCGAGACCGGCCACCTCCGTGTAGTAGCCGACCTCGAACTGGAGTGGGGTCGCTGCCGTGCCGTACTCCCCGGGCAGGAAGTAGATCGCGTGCCGGGCTGTGGACATCTCGGCATCGCGCTGCTCATCGGCGAGGGCGTCCAGTTGCGCCTGGATGTCGGCCAGCGGGGTTTCCGGGCTGAACACGGTGACGTTGGGGCCGAAGCCCGGGACGCCGGGGGTGGGCTTGGGCTTCGCCGGGGGAGCTGCCGTCGCCGGCGCTGCGGTGAGCGAGCCGGCGGCGAGGGCAGCAGCAAGGATGGTTGCGGCCAGGCGTAGCCGGTACCGGGGTGGGTGGTGGGTCATTCGAAATCCTCTCCATCGAGGCTGGAGCGGGCGGCTCGACTGCCGGCCGGTCTGATCGGAGGGTAATCAACCCGGGCGAACCGGCTCAATGGCTCGAAATGCGGAGTTGCTACCGGCCGTCCCACCACCGCAGTACCCGCAGCGCGCGCAGGGTCACCCAGCGGGAGGGCCGGCCGGGCGGGTCGTCGACGTCGAACCAGACCCGGCCGGGCGCACGCCAGTCCAGCGGCCAGGTGCCGTCCGCCAGCCTGCGGGAGCGGACGAGCTCGACGGCCTCGGCGAGCCGCTGGTCCGGGGACGCCCCGGTCAGCCGGGCAGCCGAGCGGAAGTGGTCGAGCCCGCGAAGGATGTCGTAGCGCCACCGGTTTGGGTGGATGAACTGCAGGAACCGCTCGTCGGCCGGCTCCCCGGTGCCCAGCCGCCGGAACAGGTGGCGCGCGGCGAGGAACTCCTCGCCGGTGGCCCTGGCAGCGCGGGATCCGGGGGTGCCACCGGTCGCCGCCTCGAACTCCAGCAGGCCCTCCAGCACGTTGATGGTGGTGTGGAAGGACGACCTCACCGAACCGTTCGCGCGCTCGCAGTTCCAGCCACCGTCGGCCAGCCGCTCACCCACCAGGCGTTCGACGATGGGGGCGACGTCCACGCCGAAGTAGGCGCCGTCGGCAACGGTCCGGCCGTTGATGCACTCCTCGACCTCGCCGTCGAAGAAGGGCTGGCCGCCCTGGTCCCAGCGGCTGTTGGCGCCGACCAGCCGGACCGCCCGCTTTGCCGGCCCGGATCCGGGGTCGAGGCCGAACTCGCGCAGCTGGTTGAGGACGAAGGCCGTCGCGGTCCAGGGCTGGCCGACCTGCTCCCATTCGGCGGGGGAGAAGTCGCCAGGCACGAAGGCGCCGCCTGCCCACTGCCCGTCCGCGTCCTCGACGGCCAGCAGTCGCGCGCCCCAGCCCGAGCTCGCCACCAGCGCCCGTTCGGCCCGCCACTGGTGCTCCGGGACGTCGAGCAGGTCGCGCAGCACCTGCCACCTGATGGCGGGGTCGGAGTCGAGGAGCCAGTGGACCACGGCGGCTTCGCTCACCTCCGGCGACCCCGGTCGGTCCGGGTGGTGCTGCCGACGTGTTCGGCCAACCAGGTCATCAGCGGTCGCAGCTCCCGCCAGTCGAGCCGGATCCGGTCGAGCACCTCAGTCGTCTCCAGCCACTCCGGCACGCCGTACTCCCTGCTCGCGGTCAGCGACTTGTGCCGGAGCAGTTGCAGTCTCGGATGGTCCGGACCCACCCCGCGCGGCCGGGTCTTCAGGAGTTCACCGTCGATGTCGAAGTCGGCGTCGGCGAGGCCGGCGACGAGTCGGTGAAGGGCAGGGCCGGTGCACTCATCGGTGACGGCGGCCCGGTACCGATCGATCTGGTCGGGGGCGCCGGCGTACCAGCCGCCGGCGGTCATCAGGCCGCGGGCGCTGATCTGGGCGTACCAGCCCATGCCGCTGGACGTCTCCGCGACCAGTCCCTGATGGTTCTTGTAGGGGGTCTTGTCCGGCGAGAACCGGACGTCCCGGTTCGGTCGGAACACCTTCAGCGCGCCGAACTCCGCTTCCAGCTCGCCCGCGAGCGCAACCATCGGGGCGCGGACCGCTGCCTCGTAGACGCCCCGGTTGCCGGCCCACCAGTCACGATTGTTGTTCGTCTCCAGGTCGGCGAAGAAGTCGACGGCCGCCACCGGGATGCCCTCGAAAGCGCTCATGCCGGCAAGGCTAGCTCCGAAGGTCCTGACCGGATCCGGACACCGTGGGGTTAGCCTTGCCCGATGACTGAATCCCGCCGGCCCCGCCGACCCAGCTACACCGATCCGGTGGCCCTGGAGGCGCTCGGGGTGCCGTCGGACCCGATCGCGGAACTGCACGCTGCGCACGAGACCGCTGCAGTGCTGCTGCACACCGGGCGGGCCGCGGACGACCCGGCGGTGACCGCAAGGCTGGTTGCGCTGGGCGACGAGGTGGGACTGTCGACGCTCGCCGACCTCTGGGCCTCCCGCCCGGCCCGGACGCTGCCCGGGGCGCTGTGGCGGCTCTACCTGCTGCGGGAGTGGGTCGGCATCGACCCGGACGGCGCGGCGCGGGAGTACGCGGCCGGCGTCCGGTTCACCGAACCGAACCACGCTGTGGCCGGCGTCGACCCGCCCGGCCCGGACGAGGTCCGAAGGGTGGCCGACGAGATCCTGCACGGCGTGTTCGCCGGTGACTTCGCGATCGCCCTCGAGCGGGCCGCAGCCTTCTGCCACGTCGTGTCCTCCGGGCGGGCGGACGTCTCGGTCGGCTCCCGGGCGGTCATCCAGGCCGGGCGCCTGCAGACTATGGCTGCCGACCTGGCCGCCAGCGCAGCCCTGTGGCGGGCCGGCCAACTGGAATGAGCGTCGGCTGCGGGCCGGATTTGGGTGGGCCGCCGCGGACGCCTATCCTCGGACCGGCGCCGGGTCGCGGTAGCCCCGGGCTCCAACTATCGCCGCTTCGAGCGGCCACGCGCCGAGAGGCGCTCCCGACCCGGCGCCACTACTCCACGTTGATCCCGAGACCCGCAGCCAGGGCCGGGGCGATCTCGAGCAGCTGCTCGATCGTGATCGTGGCTCCGCGCAGGCCTTCCAGGCTGCCGATCCCGGCCAGCCGGGCGCCGCGCAGGTCGACGTCGGTCAGCTTCGACCCGGTGACCTCCAGCCTCGCGATCCTGGTGCCGGGGAACGAGACCCGGCTGGCGGTGGCGCGCATCAGGTCGAGGTCCTCGATGATGCAGTCGGTGAAGGCGACATCGGTCAGCCCGGCCCCCCGCAGGTTGAGGTAGCCGAGCTTGCAGCGCACGAAGTGCACGTTACGCAGCACCGAGTCGTAGAGCTCGGCCGAACCGATCCGGCTCTGGCGCACCTCGACCTTCCACCAGCCGGACTCGGCTGCGTTGAGCCCGACCACGTCGACCTCTTCGAGCACGGAGTCCACAACGGACGCACCGCGGGCCGTCCAGTTCCTGACCACGAGGTCGGCCACCCGGGCCGAGCCGAGCCGGCGGCGTCCGGTCCACGTCATCTGATCGAAGCGCAGGCCGCGCAACTCGACCTCGTCCAGGTCGGCGTCGCCGTCCTCGATCTCGTCTGGATCTGCCGGCCGCAGTGCGCCGGCGGTCAGCCGTGGCAGCCGCGGCGGAAGCGGGCCGCGCGCCTCGGCGGGCTTCACTCGTCGGCTTCGGCAGCCGGCTCGCCGGCCTGGACCCGCTTGGCGATCCGGCTGAGGGCGACATCGGTGACGTTGAGGAAGCTGGCCAGGTCCCGCTTGCTCACCCGGTCGACGAGGTGCGGCTGGGTCTCGAGCAGCTGGCGGTAACGCTGCTCCGGTGGGTTGCGCAGCGCGGCGGCGTCCGCCTGCAGGGTGATCGCGTACATCATCGAGATCGCGTTGCTGCACCGGCCCCAGGCCACGTGACGGTTCGACAGCTGGTCGATGATCCGGTAGTCGATGCGGTGCACGAGGCAAGGCTGGATGGCGGTGAGGGTGTGGATGCTGACGGCGTCGACGGCCGCCCGGAGCACTTCCACCCGGGGGTGCAGCCCACGCTTGGCGACCTGCCGGACGCCCTCCGGGGCCAGGGCCGGCATCGAGGCCATCACTTCGCCCTCCTCGGAGAAGAAGGCGATGATCGGGCGTCCGCGGGCGTTCAGCATCTGGGCCTTCAGCAGGCCCTCCTCGATGTAGTAGACGTAGGGGTGGTGATCGCCGGCTGCGAACAGGACGTCTCCGGGGTCGAGCCGCAGGGATCGCAGGGTGCGGGCGAACCCCTCCCATTCGGGCAGGTCAGCGCCGGCGTAGGCCTCGAGCAGCAGCCGAAGGCCTCGGATCATGTGGCCGCTGGCCACTCCGTTGCGTATCACCGCACCTCCAGGGGTTGACCAAAGGCTAGCGCGCGGGTCGGCTCGGGCGGCAAGGCCGGGATGACGGACCCTGGCCCCGAGCGCTGTCAGCGCTTCGGGGCCAGGGGACCACCTCCGGGGCCTACTTGGTGGGCAGCAGGACGCCGTCGATGACGTGGATGACGCCGTTGCTTGCGGTGACGTCGGTCGTGACCACGTTGACCCGGTTGCCGGCAGCGTCCACCAGGGCGACCTTGCCGTCGCTGACCTCGATGGTGAGCTCGGCGCCCTGGACGGTCTTGACCTTCTGCTTGTCGAGCTTGACCACGTCGGCTGCCATCACTTCACCGGAGATGACGTGGTACTTCAGGATCTCGGCCAGCTGGCCCTCCGGCTCCTCCAGGAGCTTCTCCACGGTGCCCTCGGGCAGCTTCGCGAACGCATCGTCGGTCGGTGCGAACACGGTGAACGGACCGGGGCCCTTCAGGGTCTCGACCAGGCCGGCTGCGGTGAGGGCCGCTGCCAGGGTCTCGAAGTCGCCGGCGGCGACGGCCGTGTCGACGATGTCGGCGGCAGCGGCCGTGGTCGCCGGTGCCGAAGTGGTTGCCGGCGCAGATGTGCTCGGTGACATCGGGGCTGCCGGGGTGGACGCTGTCGGGGTCGTCGAGCAGGCGCCGAGCAGGAGGGTGAGGCTGATCGCGCCGGCGGCGGCGGTGATCTTGTTGCGGTTCATGTCAGGGACCTTTCGTAGCGGGCTGTACCGCTTCTTCCGGTTTGCCTGCCGATCTGGATTCACCTGGCCGCGATTACTTTCCGACCGGCCCGGGACGGGGGAGCTATACGCTCGACCGGAACGAGTCATCCGTGATCCAGGAGGAACCCATGAAGACCTTCACCATGCCCGGCACCGACCTGACTGTGCCGGCGGTGGTCACCGGCGTGATGCGGATCCAGGAGAAGACCGACGCCGAGGTGCGGGCGCTCTTCGAAGCCTCCCTCGCCGCCGGCATCAACTTCTTCGACCACGCCGATATCTACGGCGCCGGGGCAGCGCACGGCTGCGAGGCCCGGTTCGCCGAGGCGCTGCAGCTCACCGCCTCCCAGCGGTCGGAGATCGTCCTCCAGACCAAGGCCGGGATCGTCAAGGACGGGCCGTACTTCGACTTCTCCTACGAACACCTGATCGAGGCGGTGAACGGGTCGCTGGCAGCACTGGGCACCGACTACATCGACATCCTGCTGCTCCACCGGCCCGACGCGCTGGTCGAACCCGAGGAGGTCGCCCGTGCGTTCGACGAGCTCTCCGCCGCCGGCAAGGTGCGCCATTTCGGGGTCTCCAACCAGACCCCCGGCCAGATCGAGCTGCTGAAGCGGTACGTCCGCCAGCCGCTGGTGGCCAACCAGGTGCAGCTGTCGATAACGCACGCCCCGATCATCACCCAGGGGGTGGCGATGAACATGGCCGGCGTGGAGCAGTCGATCAGCCGCGACGTCGGGATCTTCGACTACTGCCGCCTGCACGACATCACCATCCAGGCGTGGTCCCCGTTCCAGGCCGGCTTCTTCACCGGCGTGTTCCTCGGCCACCCGGACTACCCGGAGCTGAACGCTGTGATCGACCGGCTCGCCGCTGCCTACGACGTGCCGGCGGAGGCGATCGCCACCGCCTGGCTGACCAGGCACCCGGCCCAGCTGCAGGTGGTGCTCGGCACCACCAGCCCGGAGCGGGTCACGGCCGCGGCCAGGGGTGCCGACGT
>JADLEH010000038.1 GCA_020846255.1 Propionibacteriaceae bacterium | reverse complement strand
CTGCTGGTCTTCGGCGGCTGGGACGGCTCGGGGCCGACCGCAGCAGCGGCCTACCTGCCGCTGCGCTGACCCCGTCCTCTGGACCCGGCCTCGATCCCGCCGCCACCCCCGCAAGCTGTGAGTTTCCCGCCGACCTCGGCGGGAAACTCACAGCTTGTGGGTCAGCGGCCGAAGATCAGGGTTAGCCAGGCCAGGGAGTCCGCGTCATCCACCCAGAGGTGGGCGTTCCAGCCGCAGGCGGTGGCTGCCGCGACGTTGGCCGGCCGGTCGTCGATGAAGGCGAGCTCGCCCGGCTCGACCCCGAGTTCCGCCGTCAGGACGCCGAAGATCGCCGGATCGGGCTTGGTCATGCCGAGCTCGGCCGAGATGAACACCCGGTCGAAGTGCCGCACCCAGTCGGAGCGCCGAACCGCCCGGCCGAGGGCGAGCGGGGCGTTGCTCAGCAGGGCCGTCCCGACGCGCCAGCCGCGGACCGTTTCCAGCAGCCGGAGGGCGCTCGGACGCAACTGCGTCCACAACTCGGCGTCCAGGCCGGCCAGGACTTCGATGAGCTCATTGGAGGGCTGTGCACCCACCCCGTCGATGATCCCCCGCCAGTACTCCGCGTCCGGACCGCCGGTGTCGTAGGCGCGACGATGCGTCCAGTACTCGGCCTCGTAGGCGGCCGCGTCCACCCCGAGCAGCGCTGCCGGCGCGCGGTACAGCTCGGGTGGCGAAGCGAGCACCTGGCCCAGGTCGAGTACCACGAAGCGGATCACCGGTCGAGGCTAGCTGGCGGTGCCCGGGCGACCGGCCCGGTCCAGGGACCGACCTACACTCGCCCAATGACCGACCGAACGACACTGGATCTCTGGTTCGACCCGCTGTGCCCGTGGGCCTGGATGACCTCCCGCTGGGCGCTCGAGGTGGCGAAGGTCCGCGACGTCGAGCTCGTCTTCCACGTGATGAGCCTCTCCGTCCTGAACGAGGGCAGGGACCTGAGCCCCTCCTACCGGAAGACCATGGACAACTCCTGGGCTGGTGCCCGGGTCGCCCTGGCCGTCCAGGAGGAGCACCCGGAGAAGCTGGCGGCCTTCTACACGGCTCTCGGCACCCGGATCCACCTGGCGAAGGAGCCGAACCAGCGACCGGCCCACGAGGCCGCGCTGGCCGAGGTGGGCCTGCCGGTGGAGCTCGCCGCCGCCGGGGACACCGGGGCCAACGACGCCGCGCTCCGGGCGGCGCAGGCGGAGGTGACCGCAGCAGTGGGCGACGAGGTGGGCACCCCGGTGATCCGGGTGAACGGGATGAGCCTGTTCGGCCCGGTGATGTCCCCCGCCCCGCGCGGTGAGGAGGCCGGGCAGCTGTGGGACGGCTTCGTCAACGTCCTGGCCTATCCCGGGTTCTTCGAGCTGAAGCGCACCCGCACCGTGGATCCGATCTTCGACTGATCCCGGCGTCGGCTCGCCACCGCCGCTCAAGGCTGCTCCACGGCGCAGCCGGTGCGGGCGCGGCCGGCGGCCCGGTCCACTTTCGGCTGTCCGGGTCGGCGGTGGCCGGCCACGAAGGTAGGTTGCGGCCATGCTGGAGATCGCTGCGCGGGCACTCTCGCTGGTGGCGATCGTCGGCATCGGTCTCGGGATCAAGCGCCTCGGCTGGGTCAGCAAGGACGACTTCGGGTTGTTCGCCCGGCTGGTGCTCGGGATCACGCTGCCGTGCGCACTGCTGACCAGCTTCAACGACTACCACCTGGACCGCGCCCTGCTCGGGCTGACCGTGCTCGGCCTGGTGCTGAACGTCGTCCAGCAGGGGATCGGGTACCTGCTCGCCGCCAGGCGGGGACGCCGTGAGCAGGCGTTCACGGTGCTCAACTCGGGTACCTACAACATCGGCGCCTTCGCCACCCCGTACCTTTCCGGCTTCATGGGTCCGCACGCGATGATCTACTCCTCGCTGTTCGACATCGGCGCCGCTGTCGGCTCGGCCGGCGTCGGCTACGGGTGGGGGATGGGCCTGGCTGGTGAGCCCGGCAGCCACCGGTGGCTCGACACCGGCCGGATGCTCGCCAGGTCGCCGGTCTTCGTCACCTATGTTGCGCTCCTGCTGCTGAAGCTGTTCGACCTGCGGCTGCCGGACCTGCTGATCACCTTCACCAGCACAGTCGGGGCCGCGAACCCGTTCCTGGCGATGCTGATGATCGGGATCGGACTGGAGCTGCAGCTGCACCCGTCGAAGTACGCCGCGGCCGCCCGCCACCTCGCCGTCCGTTACGCCTTCTCCATCCTGGCCGCCGTGGCCTGCTGGACGCTGCTGCCGCTGCCGGCGGAGGCCAGGGTCGTTGTGGTGATGCTGCTGTTCGCCCCGATCGCCTCCATGGTGCCCGGGTTCACCGGCCGGGCGGGGCTGGACGTCGAGCTGTCGGCCTTCATGACTTCGGTGACGCTGGTGATCGGGATCGTGGCGATGCCGTCGCTGTACCTGCTGCTGAACTGAGACAGAACGCGTCCGCGAAGGACCCGAACGGGCCCATCCGGCGTGTCGCCGCCCCTGCGCACGCGGAACGGCTCGCCTGGCCGGCCTAAAGGGCGCCGTAGCGGCGGTAGATCCCGGGCTTGATGCTGGCGATGGTGTCGATCACGTCGCTGATGGCCAGGTCGGGGTGGCTACGCAGGAGCTTGTTCAGGTACCGCATGCCCGCCTTCGCCAGGCGCTGGCGGACCTCCTCGATGCTGATCCCGAGGACCTCTGCGGCCTCGTTCTCGTCCAGCTCGTCCCAGAAGCGCAGCTGCAGCAGCTGGCGGTCGCGTCCGCGCAGGTTGCTGAGGGCCCTGAGGAACTCGTCAGCCGGGGTTCGCGGGGCCGAGCGGGGCCCCTGGAGCATGGTGCCGAGCTGCAACCGCTGGAGCAGGTTGATGCTGTCGGAGTAGTTCTGGTAGCTGGCCAGCACCACGCGGTCGATAGCCCGGTAGAGGTCCTGCAGGTTGTGGTCGCGGTTCTCGTCGAGCAGGTCGAAGACCTGGGCGGCCATCTCGTGGGGGTCGGCCAGTCCAATCGCCCGCCACTCGCAGGCTGTCACCACCAGGTCGTGGTAAAGGGCGGCCATCGCCTCTACGTTCACGATGAACACCCTAGTGCCACCAGCGTTCCCGCTACAGGACAAGTCGGATCCTCGTCCCCGGGTCCCGGTCGCAGGTTGTGGACAGGTGTACGGGTTCTCCACAGAGTACGAATGCGCCCTAGGAATCGGGCACGCTGCTCGCCTACGATCCCTGCACCGCCGGACCGGCCGCTGCGCCCACCCCAGGTCCAGCCGCCCCGGCGGAAGGGGGTCGGCTCATGGCCGAGGAGAGGTTGGGCGCAAGCCCGGTGCGGACCCGGCGGAACCTGCGCTGGATGGCCGTCGGAGTGCTGGCGGTCTGTCTCGGTGGGCTGGGTGCTGCGCTGCTGTACTCGAACCTGAGCAGCGCCCAGTCGGTCCTGACGGTGAAGCGGACGGTCTACCGCGACCAGGTGATCAGCGCTGCGGATCTCGGCGTCACCTCAGCGGTTCCGGCGGCGGGGGTGGAGACGGTGGCGTCCGGTCAGCTCGAGGAGGTGGTCGGCCGGACCGCCCTGGTCGATCTGGGCGAGGGCACCCTGCTCAGCCCGCGCGCCTACGGCGAGCCTCCGGTGGAGCTCGGCAGCGTCCGCCTTGGGCTCAGGCTGGCGGCGGGACGGCTGCCGGCAGCTCCGATGCCACCCGGCACCGGGGTGCTGCTGGTGCCGGTGGGACGAGACGGCGGCGAGCCACCGGCGGGAGCCAGCATCACCGGCCGGATCGCCACGGCTGCCACGACGCTGCCGGACGGAGCCGCCCTCGTGGACGTCGCGGTGGCCGCGGGCGAGGGCGAGCGGGTGGCAAGGCTTGCCGCCGCCGAGCAACTCGTCCTGCTGCGCCAGGCGGGGGGCCAGCGATGAGCGTCCTGCTGCTCACCAGCGCCGGCCACTCCCCGGGCGTGACCGGCCTGGCCGTCGCCCTTACCGTGACGTGGCCGGAGCCGGTCCTGCTGGTCGATGCGAACTCCGAGCCCGACCAGTCGGTTCTCGCCGGCTTCCTGCAGGGGGCCGACCCGGCCGGGCGCGGCCTCGGTGCGCTGCTGCAGGCACACCGGGAGCGGCGCTCGCTGGCAGCCTGCGTCGAGGCGGTGTCGCTGCCGTTGGCAGATCCGGCGCACGATTTCCTGCCCGGGTTCTCCCACCCCGGAATGGTGGCCCTGTTCAGCCCGGTCTGGCCGGAGCTGGCCTCAGCGCTCGAGGGAAGTGGGCGCACCGTTCTTGTCGACGCGGGCCGGATCACCCCGGACGGGCTGCCATCGGCCCTGGTGAACGTGAGCAGCGGGATCTGCGTTGTGACCGGCAGCCGCCTGGTCGACCTCGCCGCGCTGCGGCTCTACCTTCCCCAGGTGGTCGCAGCCGCCGGCGAGGAGCGCGTCGGGCTGGTCGTCGTCGGGCCTGGCCGGCCGTACGGCTCCGGCGAGATCAGTTCCCGCTTCGGCCTGCCGGTCTGGGCGAAGATCGCCTGGCAACCCGCCGAAGCAGCCGTCTTCGCCGCCGGTGAGCGGGAGCCGCGGCGGCTGGGCAGCAGCGCCTACCTCGAAGACGTCCGTGCCTTGGGTGCCCGGCTCGCCGAGCGTTCGGCCGGACGACGCAGCCTGATCGGGGTGCCGCGATGAGGCGGCTCGCCGAGGTGGACCTCCTGACCGGTGAGGCGACCTTCGAGACCGGCTTCAGTCGCGAGCGCCTGATCGAGGCCGGCGCGGACGGTCCCGGTGTCGACTGGCCACTGGTGGTCGCGCTTCGCCGGCAGGCCTCGGAGCGGATGACGGCGGCATTCGCCACCCAGCCCGGTCCGATGGCCGAGGTGGATCGGCTTCTCCTCGGACGCTCGATCATCGCGGCCGTGGTGCGGGAGCACGTGGATGCCCTGAGCAGCAACGGGGAGGCGCTCTGGTCGATGCCGGTGGAACGGGCCTACGCCCAGGCGGTGGAGAACGCCATCTTCGGCTTCGGTCGCCTGCAGCCCCTGTTCGAGATCCCGGGAGCCGAGAACATCGAGATCCACGGCTGCGACTCCGTTGTCGTCCAGTTCGGGGACGGGCGCCGCGTAGCGCAACCCGCGGTGGCCGACTCCGACGCCGAGCTGGTGGAGGCGATCCGGTTCCTCGGGGAGTCGGTTTCGCCGGCCCGGCCGTTCGACGACGTCCACCCGATGATGACCCTCGCCCTGGGCGACCGGTTCCGCCTGCACGCCATCGGCTTCGGGCTCAGCTACCGCCCGGCCGTGACCATCCGCCAGCACACGCTCACCGACGTCACGCTCAAGCAGCTCGCTGCCGGCGGAATGATGCCGGTAGAGGTTGCGCGGTTCCTGCATGCGGCGGTTCTCGCCCGCAAGTCGATGGTGATCTCCGGAGACCAGGGTGCTGGCAAGACGACGTTGCTCCGCGCACTGATCGACGCCATCCCCGAGAACGAACGATTCGGCACCCTCGAGACCGACTACGAGTTGCTCACCCATCTGCAGCCGAGGCGCCGGAACATGCTCGCGCTGCAGGCCCGGGTCGGGATGGGGGAGTTGCAGGACGGGCGCCGCATCGGCGAGTTCAGCGTTGCCGACCTGATCCCCGAAGCGCTGCGGCAGAACCTCTCCCGGCTGATCGTCGGCGAGGTGCGGGGCGGGGAGGCCGGCGCCATGTTCGAGGCGATGACGGCCGG
>JADLEH010000037.1 GCA_020846255.1 Propionibacteriaceae bacterium | reverse complement strand
TCCACCGCAACTGAAAGTGATTGGCTCGTCGGTCAGCGGCAGACAGGCATCCAGAAGAACTTGGGCACCGGCGGGAGTGACCGTATAGGCGAACGAACCGAAGCAATGCCGCAATCGCAACGCGGTAGGCGAGCCGCAACTCGAGGGGAACCCGTCGATGTGTTTCCGCATCTCCTCGTTGTTGGCCTCTATTCGGCAGACGCTCACACCATCGGGAATCTCAGTCCACAGTGCCTCGTCGAAGCTCCAGCCCCACATCACGATGTCCCACCCCGATGCCAACCCGTCGATCACCTGCTGGGCGGCCGATCTGAAATTCCCGGCCAGGACCGCGTCATCGTCGACGATGGTCACCGTCTCGCCACTACCGACCGCCCTGGACCACAACGCGATGTGCGCGCCCCACCGGCTGATCGCACGATTCGAACGGCGGCACGTTTCGGCGATGATCCCACTCTCGACGAGGTCGGCGCGGTCCACAGCACCCACGCCGTCGGAAGTCGGTACGCGCACCACATCGATGACATCACCGTTGAGGCGCATGAACCGCTCCCACCGATCGGCATCGCGATCGACGTTGATGACGTGTACCTGCATCCGATGCTCCTGGCTCTCCACGGTCGTCGCCGAATGGGCTACAGGTCGTCTCGCCTGCGGGTGTGAGAGGTCTCACGCCAGTTCTCGCTCAGCGCCAACGGGGGCATACACGCGTAGGCCCGAACGTCGGGGTAGGCCCGATTCATGTCCACGTCGTTGGTGAGGTTCGGGTAGAGAAAGTCCTCGACAGCCACTCCGCGAAATGTCACCAGCCGATCGGTCATCGGAAGACAGGCCTCCAGCATCGCCGCTGCACCAGTCGGAGTAATCGTGTACGCAAGCGTTCCAAACCCATGTCTCAACCGCACCGCCGTACGCGGACGGTTGTCCGCCCGGAAGACGTCGATGTGCTTGCGCATCTCCTCCTGGTCAAACGTCAACCGGCAGACGCTCACCCCCTCCGGAATCTCCGCCCAGAGGTACCCATCGAAGTTCCACCCCCACAGCACCAGATCCCAGCCCGGCGGCAACCCGTCGATCACCCGCTCAGCCTCCGTGCCGAATATGCCGGCCAAAATCGCATCGTCCTCAACGACGGTCAACGTCTCGCCGCTGTCGACAGCCCTGAACCACAGCGCAAAGTGCGAACACGCGCACCCAAGCGCACCCGGGGTGCGATGACACGGTTCAACGATGAACTCATGCTCAGTCAACGCAGCGCGGTCGATCGCCCGACCGTCGACGGCCGGAACGCGCACCACATCGACGACATCACCGTTGAGACGCATGAAGCGTTCCCACCGATCGGTGTCCCGATCGAGGTTGATCGCATGAACCCGCATTCAGTGCCCCTCACCTGACATCGTGCGGTCCGTCGACGTTCGCATCGACCGGTGCGTTGACATTCATCAACGTCCCAGCGTCGGAAAGTACCAGCCGCCGGGTTCTCACCGAATCGCTCACCGCCCGCATCCGTCGTTCTCCTGACGCGACCAGCGCCCCGATCCGGTCCGCCACCGCTGTGCGGTAGATCGCGGCCAGGTAGTGATCTCGGCCGTCATGGGGCAGCACAACGTCGGCGTCGCGACAGACCGCAAGTTCGTCGATCACCGTCGCCGACAGGTCCGGCATGTCCACCGCGCACACGAAGGCCCAGTCGCATCCCGCGGCCGATGCCGCCCGCAGTCCCAGAGCGGTCGCCGGCAATGGCCCCTGGCCGGGAACGTCATCCCGTAACAGGACGGCCGATCCCCGGCCCGGCAGCACCTGCCCGGGGGCGGCGACGACGAACACCGGCTCACACCGGGACGCCACGACGGCGACGGTGCGCTGCACCATCGTCGTACCGGTACCGGGATGGATCAGGGTGGCCTTGTCCCGGCCCATCCGCCGCGAGGCACCCCCGGCCAGCACGACGCCGGCCAGCGATCGGCTAATCCACGGTCCAGGTATCGCGGCCTCGCAGCAGCGCCTGCAGTGCGGCACGGTCGTGCGGGACCGTCTGCCGTGCGGTCGCGATCTGGCCGCGCACTTCGTCGTCGTACACCGGCCGGTTGACCTGACGGAACACGCCGGTGACGGTGTGCTCGAGGTTCTGGTCACTCAACCGGGACAGCGCGAACGCATACGCCGGGTCGTCGGCGCGGGCGTCGTGCACGACGATCTCCGCCGCGGCCACCTCGGCGGTCTTCGCCACCTCCATACCGAAGCCGCTACGCACCACGCAGTACTCGCCATCGGCGCCGAAGATGATCGGCTCGCCGTGGCGCACCCCGATGAGACGGTCCTCGGCACCCTCCTTGCGCAGTACGTCGAAGGATCCGTCGTTGAAGATCGGGCAGTCCTGCATGATCTCGACCAGCGCGGCGCCTCGGTGCTCGGCAGCCGCGCGCAGCACCTCCGACAGACCCTTGCGATCGGAGTCCAAGGCCCGCCCGACGAACGTCGCCTCCGCTCCGAGTGCCACCGAAACCGGGTTGAAGGGTTGGTCCAGCGACCCCATCGGGGTGGACTTCGTGACCTTTCCCACCTCCGACGTCGGGGAGTACTGGCCTTTCGTCAGGCCGTAGATCCGGTTGTTGAACAACAGAATCGTCAGGTTGACGTTGCGGCGCAACGCATGGATGAGGTGGTTGCCACCGATCGACAGGGCGTCACCGTCGCCGGTGACCACCCACACCGACAGGTCCGGGCGGGCCAGGGCCAAGCCCGTCGCGACGGTCGGCGCGCGACCGTGGATGGAATGCAGACCGTAGGTCTCCAGGTAGTACGGAAACCTGCTGGAGCAGCCGATACCGCTGACGAAGACAATGTTCTCCCGCCGCAGGCCCAAGTCGGGCAGAAAATTGCGGATGGTGTTGAGGATGACGTAGTCCCCGCAGCCCGGGCACCAGCGCACCTCCTG
>JADLEH010000036.1 GCA_020846255.1 Propionibacteriaceae bacterium | reverse complement strand
ATCCTGTGGCAGGCCGGGCTCGGTCACACGGCGCTGGAGTCCGGGCTGGTCTCGATCCCGTTCGCCATCGGCAGCATCGGCGGCTCGTCCCAGAGCTACCGCCTTGCCCATCGCCTCGGCCGGACCGTGCTGGTGCTCGGCGCCGGGCTGGTGGCGGCGGGACTTGCCTGGACGTGGCTGGTCCTGCTGCTGGTGCCGGCGGCCGACCTCACCAACTGGCACCTCCTGCCGCCGCTACTGATCGGCGGTTACGGGTCGGGCCTGTTCATCGCGCCCAACACCCAGTTCATCGTCGCGACCGTGGACCGGCAGGAGGCCGGCGCGGCCTCCGGCGTGATCGGGACCATGCAGCGGATCGGCTCGGCGATCGGGATCGCCGTGATCGGGTCGGTGCTCTTCGGCACGCTGGAGATCAACGGGCCCGACGACGTCGCGCGGGCCTTCGCCGCGTCAGCCGGCCATGCCATGGGGCTCAGCGCCGTCCTGGCGACGGTCGCCTTCGCCCTGGTCTTCGCCCTGCCGAAGCGGGTGACCGGCGAGCTCGAGACCGTCCCGGCCGACTGAGCGCCCCCATGGTCGGGCAGCGCGTCCCGCATTCCCCCGACGTGCTCTGGGTGGTGGCGTTTGAGTGGGTGCGCGGAGCCCGCGGCGGACGCCGGTAACCTAATCCGGTGACCGAACCGATCGCCGTGACCCCGTCCCTCTCCGAGCAGGAGCAGGTCCGTCACGACAAGCGCGCGCGCCTGCTGGCGGATGGGGTCGCGCCGTACCCGATCCAGGTCCCGCGGACGCACAGCGCCGCAGCCGTCCATGCGGCTTGGGGGCACCTGGCCGCTGGCGAGGAGACCACAGAGGTGGTCAGCGTCGCCGGGCGGGTCGTGTTCATCCGCAACACCGGGAAGCTCTGCTTCGCCACCGTCCAGGACGGCTTCACCCAGGCCGATTCCGGCGTCCGGCTGCAGGTGATGCTGTCGCTGGCCGAGGTCGGCGAGGACCTGCTGGACGCGTGGAAGGCCGATGTCGACCTCGGCGACTTCGTCTCGGTGACGGGCCGGGTGATCTCCTCCAGGCGTGGGGAGCTGTCGGTGCTGGCCACCGGCTGGCAGCTGGCGAGCAAGGCGTTGCGGCCCCTACCGACCCTGCACAAGGAGCTCGGCGAGGAGACGCGCGTCCGGCAGCGCTATGCCGATCTGGTGGCCCGGCCGGAGGCGAGGGACATGGTGCGGACGCGGGCGCTGGTGACCCGCAGCATCCGGGAGTCGCTGCATGCTGACGGCTATCTGGAGGTGGAGACCCCGGTTCTGCAGCTCGTGCACGGCGGCGCTGCCGCCCGGCCGTTCCGGACCCACCTGAACGCCTTCGACATCGACATGACCCTGCGGATCGCCCTCGAACTGTTCCTCAAGCGAGCCATGGTCGGCGGCGCCGACCGGGTCTACGAGCTGGGCCGCATCTTCCGCAACGAGGGCATCGACTCCTCCCACTCGGCGGAGTTCACCATGCTGGAGGCCTACCAGGCCTGGGGCGACCAGAAGACGATCGCAGCGATGACGCAGCGGATCATTGTCGACGCCGCCGACGCCGCGCTGGGCACCCGCCAGCTGCAGACGCCCGACGGCGAGATTGACCTCGACGGCGAGTGGGAGTGGAAGCCGGTCTATCCGACGCTTTCCGAGAGCGTGGGTGAGGAGATCACCCCGGACACCGATGTGGCGGTCCTGCGGCGGCTGGCTGCGGCCCACGGGGTCGAGCACGACCCGGCCTGGCCGGCGCAGAAGCTGGTCATGGAGTTGTTCGGCGAACTGGTCGAGCCCAACCTGCTGCAGCCGACGTTCGTCTGCGACTACCCGCCGATCGCCCAGCCGCTGGCCCGCCAGCACCGCAGCGACCCGAACCTGATCGAGGCCTGGGACCTGATCGTCGGTGGCGTGGAGCGGGCGACCGGCTTCTCCGAGCTGATCGACCCGGTGATCCAGCGCGAGCGACTGGTGGCCCAGTCGCTGAAGGCTGCCGCCGGTGATCTCGAGGCGATGCAGCTGGACGAGGACTTCCTGGCAGCTCTCGAGTTCGGCGCTCCACCGATGGGCGGCATGGGACTCGGCCTTGACCGGCTGATGATGCTGTTCACCGGAGCGGGTATCCGGGAGACGATCCTCTTCCCCCTCCTCAAGCCGCACGCCTGAGAACGGGGACGGTTCCTTTTCCGTTCAGCAGACCGGCACGGGGACGGTCCCTTTTCCGTTCAGTTGAACGGAAAAGGAACCGTCCCCGTTTTCGGGTGTGGTTGGGTCGGCTGAGGCCCGGGTGAACGGAAAAGGAACCGTCCCCGAAGCTCTACTTCCAGAGGGTGGCGAGGCCGAACGCGGCGGCCATGGCGCCCATGCCGATGACGACATTCCAGTAGTTGAGGGCGGACATCACGGGGACGTCGATCCCGACGGAGGCCGTGATGTAGTAGACGACCAGCCAGAGGACGCCCACCAGGCCGACGGTGATGAAGGCCGGGACCACCCACTGGCGGCTTCCCGGCGCGGAAACGGTGCGGGTCTTCTCGGCGCGCTTCTCAGCGACCTGGGCCTGGTTGGCGAGCTTCTTCTTCTCAGCTGCCGCCTTGCGAACCGATGACTCGGGCACCGTGACTCCTGACTTGCTGGGTGACGCCATCAAGGATAACCGAGATTCGGCGGGGCTCCGCCGGTCGTGCCCGCCGGCGCTGGACCGCATCAACGGGGCCGAGGCGGCGTGGGGGACAATGGACGGCATGGCGCGGATCCTGGTGGTCGACAACTACGACTCCTTCGTCTACAACCTGGTCCAGTACCTGGGCCAGATCGGGGCGGACGTGGAGGTCTGGCGCAACGACGACCAACGGTTCGACGAGTCCGGCTGGGCGGACGGCTTCGACGGGCTGCTGCTGTCGCCCGGCCCGGGGACCCCGGAGGAGGCCGGGGTCTGCATCCGGCTGGTGCGCACCCACGGCGGCCGCCTGCCGATCTTCGGGGTGTGTCTCGGCCTGCAGTCCATCTCGGTGGCGTTCGGCGGCGTGGTCAACCGGGCCCCGGAACTGCTGCACGGCAAGACCTCGCTGGTCCACCACGACGGACGCGGCGTCTTCGCCGGCCTGCCGAACCCGATCACAGCGACCAGGTACCACTCGCTCGCGCTCGACCCGGCCACCGTCCCCCCGGAACTCGAGGTGACCGCAACCACCGACTCCGGCGTGATCATGGCCGTCCGGCACCGCAGCCTGCCCATCGAGAGCGTCCAGTTCCACCCCGAGTCCGTGCTCACCGAGGGCGGCTACCAGATGCTGGCCAACTGGCTGGTCAGCTGCGGCGACCCGGACGCGCCCGCCCGGGCAGTCGGGATGACCCCGCTGATGGCGCTGCGCCCCTGAACCCCGATCAGGGGCCGGTTGGCGTGACCGACGGCGTGGGTGACGGCGTGGTCGGGGGCGCTGTCGGCATCGGTTTGGCGAGGGTCAGGCGGATGGTGGTCGTGCGCTTGACGTTCGACCCGGCGCCCGGGTCCTGCTCGAAGACCGTCCCCACCGGCATGTTCGAGGGTGCTTCCTTGAAGTCGAACTTGGTGAAGCCGTTGTTCTTGCCGGTCTGGATCGCCTCCTCCCTGGTCAGGCCACGGAAGTTGGGCACCTCGCCGTAGCCCCTGGCGTAGTAGACCGTGATCGGGGTGTCCAGGGTGACCGAGGCGCCGTCAGCAGGCACCACCCGGGTCACCTCGTCGGCTTTCGCCGTCACCGGTTCGTTCTCGTCCGCCAGCGCAGTGACGTTGGTGAAGCCGTTGTCGTTGAGGGTCCTGACCGCGTCGTCCTTGTCCATGCCGATCAGCTGCGGGATCTCGCCCTTGGTCGGACCGACGTTGACGGTGATCACCACCTCGGTGCCGACCTGCACCGTGGTGTCGAAGAGGCTCTGCTTGGTGACCCTGCCAACCGAGGTGTCGTCCGGACCGGTGACCGGCACCACTCGCGGCTGCAGCTTGGCCTGGATCAGGGCGGCTTCCGCGTCACCCTTGAGCCGGTCGACCACCCAGGGGACGGCGACCGTCTCGACCCGGTTGGCGTTCACCAGGTAGTAGACCCCGACCCCGGCCGCGACGACGATGAGGGCCACCAGGAAGGCCACCAGCCCCCACCGGCGGCGCGGCTGGGAAACCGGTTCGTAGGCGTGGCTCGCGGTGTGCTGCTCCCCGGCTCCCAGCACGGTGGTGGGGTCGGACGGGGAAGGCCCGGCCCCGACCCCGACGCCGACGGGGACCGGTGCCGGCACCCGGGCGGTGACTTCCTGGCCCGCCAGCAGCCGCCCGATGTCGGCGCGCATGGCTCCGGCGGTCTGGTAGCGGTCGGCTGGGTCCTTGGCCAGGGCCTTCAGCGTGATCGCGTCCATCGCTGGCGAGATCTCCGGGTCGAGGTGGCTCGGCGGCACGGGCTGTTCCCGGACGTGCTGGTAGGCGACGCTCACCGGGGAGTCGCCCTGGAACGGGGGCCGACCGACCAGCAGTTCGTAGAGCAGGCAGCCGGCGGAGTAGATGTCGCTGCGGGAGTCGACGGTCTCGCCCCTGGCCTGCTCCGGGGAGAGGTACTGGGCCGTGCCGATCACTGCGGCGGTCTGGGTCATCGTCGCCGAAGTGTCGGCAACGGCGCGGGCGATGCCGAAGTCCATCACCTTCACGGTGCCGCCCGTGGTCAGCATCACGTTGGCCGGCTTGATGTCGCGGTGGACGATGCCTGCCTTGTGGCTGTAGCCGAGGGCGTCGAGCACACCCTGGGCGAACTCGAGGGCCTTGGCCGGCATGATCTGGCGGCCGGTGCGCAGGAGTTCGCGCAGGGTGTGGCCCTCGACGAGCTCCATCACGATGTACGGCACCTGCACCGAGGAGTTGGGGTCGGTCTCCTCACCGGTGTCGTAGACGGCGACGATGTTGGGGTGGTTCAGCCCGGCCGAGGCCTGGGCCTCCCTGCGGAAGCGGGCCTGGAAGGTCGGGTCGGAGGCGAGGTCGACGCGCAGCTGCTTGATCGCGACATCGCGACCAAGGCGCAGGTCCCGTGCCCGGCGCACTTCCGCCATGCCACCACGACCGAGCACCGGGCCCAGCTGGTAACGACCCCCGAGAAGCCTCGGCTCTTCGGTCATCCGCAGTTTCCTTTCCGCACGCTCGCCCGGAGAACTGTGGCAGCAGCCCAACGTGCCCATTGTGGCCGACCGGGCGCGAAACCCGTTAGGCGGGTCATCGCAGGGCCTCGATCACTGCCTTGGCGATCGGGGCTGCGAGACTGCCACCGGCGATGTCTGTTGCCGGGATCTCGGCGTCCTCGATGAAGACGCAGACGGCCACCTCGGGGTCCGCCGACCAGGCGGTGAACCAAGCGTAGGGGCGCCGCTCGTTGTCCGAGTGCGCCGTCCCGGTCTTGCCGCCGACGGTGACTCCCTGGATCTGGGCGCGGAACCCGGTGCCCTGCTCGACCACGGAGACCATCATCTGCCGCAGCGCTGCCGCATTCTCCGAACTCAACGCCACCGACTGCTGCTGCGGCCGGGTCTGGCTGATCACCCGCAGGTCGCTGTCGAGGACCCGGTCGACGATGTAGGGGTCCATGACGATCCCGCCGTTGGCGGCGGCGGCGGAGACGATGGCCATCTGCAGCGGGCTGGCGGCCACTTCGAACTCGCCGATGGCGCTCATCGCCGTCTCGGCCTGGTCGATCTCCTCCGGGAATCGGCTCGCTGCCGAGCCGATGTCGTCGAGGAACCTGGTGCCGAACCCGAACTTCTGCGCCTGGGTGCGCAGGGCCTCGTCGCCGAGCTTGACGCCGAGGCGGGCGAAGGCCGGGTTGCAGGAGACCTGCAGGGCGCGGCTGAGCGTGATCTTCGAGCCGCCGCAGTTGCCGCTGATCACGCGGGTCGACCCGGGCAGCTTGTAAGCCGAGGCGTCGACGATCGAGTCCGGGCTCATCCCGGCATCGAGCGCAGCGGAAGCCGTGACCAGCTTGAACGTGGAACCGGGCGGGTAGATCTCGCGGGTCGCCCGGTTGGCCATCGGCTTGTCCGGGTCGGCATTGAGCCGGTCCCACGCCTTCGTCGAAGCTGCCAGGTCGTGGGTGGCCAGGTCGTTCGGGTCGTAGCTGGGGAAGCTGACCAGCGCCTTGATTGCGCCGGTGGAGTAGTCGATGGCAACGACGGCGCCCTTGCGGCCGTCCAGGCCGTTCCACGCAGCCTTCTGCGCCTTCGCGCTCAGCGTCGTCTCCAGCGTGGAGCCGCGCGGGGTGGCCCCGGCGGCCGAGTTGATCAGCCGGGCCAGGAACTGGGAGTCGTCCACCCCGGACAACTGGCTGGAGTACGAGGCTTCGAGCGCGGACGTCCGGTAGAGGTAGGAGTAGTAGCCGGTCACCTGGGCGTAGAGCGACCCGGAACCGTAGGAGCGCTGGAACTTGTAGCGGTCCTTGACGGGGTCGGACTGCGCCACGGGGGTGTTGCCGACCATGATCGGGCCCCGGTCCTGGGCGAAGCGGGCATCCGCCACCCGCCGGTTCTCCGGACGTTCGTTGAGGTACTCCTGCTGGCCGACGTAGAGGTAGCTGAGGTTCAGCATCAGGGCGGTGAAGATGGCCATGGCTGCCACTGCCACGCCGCGGATGGGACGGTTCACGGCCGGCCTCCCGGGAGCTGGGTGATCTCGGTCGGCTCGTCGCCGCCATCACCGGGGGTCACCGGGGTGGGCGGGGCGGGCCGCGGGCCGGCCCCTGCCGGGACGCCGGAGCCTGCCGGGACGCCGGAACCTGCCGGGACACCGACCCCGACCGGGATCAGCTGGGTGGTCTCGGCGGCCAGCCACTGCTGGGGTTCGAGCTCCTGCATCGCGGCCGGGCTGCGGACCTGGTGGGTGATGATCAGGAGCAGCCCGATGGTCACCCAGTTGGCGATCAGGGACGAACCGCCCTGCGACATGAACGGGGTGGTCAGGCCGGTCAGAGGGAGGAGCCGGGTGACCCCGCCGAGGATCGCGAACACCTGGATGGCGAACACGAACGCAAGGCCGGCTGCCAGCAGCTTGCCGAACGGCTCCTTGGCCACGAGGGAGGCCCGCAGGCCGCGGGCGACGATCAGGCCGTAGACCAGCATCACCGCGATCAGCCCGGCAACCCCGAGTTCCTCCCCGATCGCTGCTGCGATGAAGTCGGTCTTGGCCAGCGGGGTCAGGCTCGGACGCCCCAGCCCCCAACCGGTGCCGAACGCGCCGCCCCAGGCGATCCCGAACTGGGCGTTGATCACCTGGTAGTTCTGGTCGTAGTTGGAGAACGGGTCGAGCCAGGACGACACCCGCACCTTCACGTGCCCGAAGAACAGGTACCCGAGGTAGGCGCCGGTGGCGAACAGCCCCATGCCCAGGATCGGCCAGCTCGGCTTCTCGGTGGCGACGTACAGCATCATCACGAACAGGCCGAAGAACAGCAGCGAGGTGCCGAGGTCCTTCTGGAAGACCAGGACGGCGAGGCTCGCCAGCCACATCACCAGGATCGGGCCGAGGTCCCGCGGCCTCGGCAGGTCGATGCCCAGCACCCGGCCGCCGGCGAGGGCGAGCACTTCGCGCTTCTCCACCAGGTAGGAGGCGAAGGCGATCGAGAGCACCAGCTTGGCGAGTTCTGCCGGCTGGAAGCTGTAGTCGCCGAGGTGGATCCAGATCCTCGCACCGTTCTTCTCCAGCCCGAGGCCGGGCACCAGCGGCAGCATCAGCAGCACCATGCCGCCGAGGAACATCGTGTAGGTGTAGCGCTGCAGCACCCGGTAGTCGCGCAGGAAAACGATCAACAGGCAGCAGGCTGTCGCTGCGATGACCGTCCACATCAGCTGCAGCTCAGCGCTGTGCATGACCGGGTCGGTGGCCAGGTCGAGCCGGTGGATCATGGCCAGCCCGAGGCCGTTGAGCAGCAGGACGAGGGGCAGGATCAGCGGGTCGGCGTAGGGCAGCCGCCAACGGACCACCAGGTGCAGGGCGAGCCCGATCGCGACGAGGATCGCCAGTGCGTAGGGCCACTGCGCCGGGAGCTCCGCATCCTGGTTCAGGTGGGTGAGCAGGTAGCCGCCCATCCCCAGCGCGATGGCGAAGACCAGCATGAACGCCTCGACGCCACGGCGCCTGCGGTAGCCGACGACTTCGCTCATCAGCACTCCATTGGCGCTGCCGGAGTGGACGTGTCGGACGGTGTCGGCGATGGCGGCAGGGTGGTCGAGACCGTCGGGCTCGCGCTGGTGCCGGGCTTCGGGGTCCGGGTCCCGTCGGCGGTCGGGGTGCCGCTGGCTGTCGGGGTGGGGCTGGGCGTCGGCGTCTGGGGCAGGCTCCGCTGCCGGATGCACTCCAGGGCCTTAAGCCGCAGCGTGCCCAGCGTTTCCTTCGCCGCGTCCAGGGATTCGGCCGGCATGGTCTCCCGGACGCGCTCCTGGTAGTAGGGCGGCAGGTCCACGACGCGGGTCGCATCGGTCACCACGACGTGGGAGAGGGGCAGGTTGAACACGGGTTCCGGGACGCCCTGGAAGATCGCCAGGTTGGCCTCGTCCGCGCCCAGGTAGTACTGACCCTGCGTGTAGGAGTACCACAGGGTGCCGGCGCCACCGATGGCCAGCAGCGGGATGGTGACAGCAAGCACCACCTTCACCCAGGTGGACGCCCGGCGGCGGGCGACCGGGGAGTAGCGGATCTGTTCACCGGAGGCCGGGTCGGGGCGCGGCTCACTGCCAGGGACGACCGCTGCCTGCTCGGCCGTGATGTCAGCCTGGCTGTCCGGGTCGAGCACGGCAGCGGCGCCGAGCACCTCGGTCACGCCTTCCGGTTCGCCCTCGACCAGGTCGGCGAGGATGATCGTGATGTTGTCCTGGCCACCCTCGTGGTGGGCGAGGCCGATCAGCGCTGCGAGCACCTGCTCGCGTTCGCCGCCCATCTTCGCCTCGATCACCCGGTCGGTGACCATGCCGCACAGGCCGTCGGAGCAGATCAGCAGCCGGTCACCGGCCCGGACGTCGACCAGTTGCAGGTCGGGCTGGTGCTGCGGCTGGCCGTTGATCACCTTCAGGATCAGTGAGCGGTGCGGGTGCTCGAGGGCCTCGGCCTCGGTGATCCGGCCCTCGTCGACGAGCGTCTGCACCCAGGAGTGGTCGCGGGTGAGCCGGGTGAGGGCATGGTCGCGGTACAGGTAGGCCCGGGAGTCGCCGATGTTGGCCAGGCCCAGCTGGGTGCCGTCGAACATCGCTCCGCAGACGGTGCTGCCCATCCCGTCGAGGCTGGGATCGGTCTCGATCAGCTCGCTGATCACCTCGCCGGCCCGATCGATCGCCCCGGCGACGACGTCCAGCATCTCCTCGCCGGCGACGGCGCCGTCCGCAGCCCGCAGTTCGCGGATGGCGATCGCTGAGGCGAGGTCACCGGCGGCCGCGCCACCCATGCCGTCGGCCACCATCAGCATGGTCGGCGAGACGTACGCGGAGTCCTGGTTGTTCTTGCGGACCAGGCCGATCTCCGAGTGCGCGAGGTAGCGCAGCGCCAGCGCCATCTACTTCTCCACACTCATCAGGGTGCGGCCGATGCGCAGGGTGTCGCCCAACCCGAACGGGGTGGGCTGGGTGATCCGCTGGTTGTTGAGGAAAGTTCCGTTGGTCGAGCCGAGGTCCTCGACCTGGTAGCCGGTCGGCGCGCTGCTGATCCGCGCGTGCCGGGTGGAGACGTAGTCGTCCTCCAGCAGCAACTGGCAATCGCTGGACCGGCCGATCAGCACCCCGCCGTCCAGCGGCAGCGTGAGCCCGGCCTGCTTGCCGTGGGTGATCTTGAGGGTTGTCGGCAGCTGCTTCAGAGCCCGGCGGGACAGCTTGGGCTGCTTTGCGGCCGCGGCGGGGGCTGTGGCCTGCGCCAGTTCAGCTGCCGGCACCCGACGGCCGAACAGGTCGGTGCGGATGACGTTCCCGGTGAACAGGATGAACAGCCACAGCAGCGCCAGGAACCCCAGTTTGAGTCCGAGGACGACCAGCTCAGACATCGGTCACCGGCGAGACAATCGCCAGCCGGGTTGAGCCGATCTCGATCCGGCTGCCCAGGCCAAGAGTCGCGTGCCGGGT
>JADLEH010000035.1 GCA_020846255.1 Propionibacteriaceae bacterium | reverse complement strand
CGGTGGAACTGCGCCAGCTCGAGGGTCCGCGAGTCGTGTGCCAGGAGGAAGGCCGGCGTGCCCGCCATGAGCGCGGCCATGCACCCATGGATGCGGCTGCCGAACGCGAAGTCGCAGTCGGCCAGGAAGTCGAGCCATGGCTGGGGGTCGACGAAGTACCTGATCTTGTCTTCCTGGTACAGGTAGTGGTCAAGGGAGCCTGGCATGCCGGGCGGGCTCGCGAACTTCTGGCCCCACAGCAGCAGACCGAGGGTCTCGCTGTCCTGGGCGAGGTAGGTGAGGTTGGGGTAACGCCGATGGTTGGTCTCGAGGATGGTGCGCATCGCCGCAACGGATGGGGTGAGGCTGATCGCGAGTCGCGCGTCGGGGTCGAGGTGCTCGCTCCGCTTCTCGACCACGGCCCCAGGTCCGGCCAGGTGCATGGAGGGGCAGCCGACGATGTCGATCCGGTCCGGCGGGAAGCCCAGATGGGCAAGGTACTGCAGCGTGATCTCACCCCGGACGCCGATCGACTCGGAGCGTTCGAGGACCGCGCGGACGAACCTGGTGGTGGCCTCGTCCACCTCGGGTGAGGCCGAGGTCGGGTCGGCGGCGATGTCCAGCTGCCCGCCGACGCCGGTCACCACCACCGGGAGGTTCAGCTTCTCGACAGCGTCGGTCAGCCGGTTGAGCGGGTTGACGAAGTCGGGCCGGAAAGCGTTCGCCAACGGCAGGACGACCACGTCGAACTCGTCGTTGATCCGGTCGATGTGCGCCTGGTCGACACCAGGTCGCTCGGTCGCGAGCGAGTCGACGACCAACTCTGCGCCCGGTGTGGCCAGGGTGCGGTAGACGGCGTCCTGGAAGAGGAGGTTTCCCGAGTTGGTGGACACCGTGCCCAAGCCACCCCGGTAGGCGTAGGCCGCCTCCAGCGACAGGGCCGCGTGGGGTGGCCGACCAGCACGAATCAGTATCCGCTGCACTGCCACAGACCCAGTCCTTCTTCCTTGGCTCTCCCGAACGCACCCTCGACCGGGTGCGCCGCACCCCCGGGCTTCCCTCGGCGTTGAGTGAGTCGGCCGGCGTGCCGCAACCGGTGCGTGACGGTCAGCTTAGTGGTGGAACTCCCGCCCTGCGGCGCGACCTGCGCAGTGATCTCGGCCCCGGCTGCAGGGGCCGACAGCATCCGCAGCGCCGTGGCATGGTGGACAGCGAACCAGCCTGGTTCCGGGACGGGGGAGTGTCGTGGCGGACTTCAGCATCCGGTTGTCCACCTCGAGGTCAGTCGAGGACTGCTTCGAGCGGCTGGTCGACTGGGACGCGCATTCAGCAGCGATCCCGCTGACCAGCTTGCGGCACGAGGGCGAGCCACGGGTTGGCCAGCGAATCAGCGCAAGGACGGGAATCGGCCCGCTCGGGTTCGACGATCCCATGGTGGTGGAGGTACTCCACCGGCCGGCCGGCGACAGCCCCGGCGCCGTGGAAGTCGCCAAGCTCGGCCGGGTCATCGCCGGCAGCGTGCGGTGGACGGTGACCCCGACGGCCGGCGGGGCCGACGTGGAGTGGCGACAGCAGCTGACCGTTGGCTGGCTCCCGCGCTGGCTCGACCCGGTGGTCGGCCGGGTCGGGCGGGCGGCCTACCAGGTGGGGTTGCGGCGCATCCTGAAGTGATCGCGCTTGCTCCCGGCGCCGGTTGGGTACGAGAGCTGGACAGGAGGGAGGACTCGTGGTCGAACAGCATCGCAAGACCGAGCCCACCTCCGAGCGCGGCGAGACACCCGCCGAGCGGCTCGACCGGAACTGGATCGAGCTGTTGCAGGAGTTGCGGGTCACCCAGACCGGGATCCAGATCCTCTCGGGTTTCCTGATGACGCTGCCGTTCCAGTCGCGCTTCGGCGAGCTGGAGCCGACGCTGGTGGCTGTCTTCCTTGCAGCCGTGGCATCGGGCACTCTCGCCACGGCGCTGATCATCGCTCCGGCAGCTGCCCACCGGTTGCTGTTCCGCCGGCACGCCAAGGACCAGCTGGTCGCCTCCGGTGACCTGCTGGCCAAGGCCGGTCTCGCCAGCCTGGCGGCCACGGTGGTCCTGGTGGTCACCCTGATCTTCGGCTTCGTCGCCGGCCTGCCGAACGGCCTGCTGGCAGGCGGAGTCTGCCTGGTCGGGTTCGCCCTGCTCTGGTTGGTCGTACCCGCTGTGCTCGCCCGCTCCCGGCGGACCGCCGAGTACCGCTAGCCCTGCCGGCCCCGCACCTACCTGGTGGGGACGCTGACCATTTCGGCGCTGCGGTCCCAGAGCCGGTCGGCAAGGTCCGTCTCCAGCATCTGGGGGTTGAACCGCCTGGCCGGCTTGCGCTGGTCGTAGTACTCCCCGGACTGCCAGTCGGTGCCGGGCCTGCCCTCGATCGCCCAGGTGAGGTTGGCTCCACCCTTGTCCGCGGAGATCAGGGCGAGGCGCCGCAGCGGGGTGTGGTAGATGAACCGCATCGGGTTGGTGGTGTCGGCGGCGAAGTTGGTGGCGACGTTTCCCGGGTGGAAGGCCATGGTGCTCAGGCCCCGGTCGTGGAAGCGCGCGTGCAGTGCGCGGGTGAACAGGATGTTCTCGAGCTTGGCGTCGCCGTAGGCCTTCGCCGGGCTGTAGTTGCGCTCGTTGCCGAGGTCGTCGATGTCGAGGTCGCCGAACAGCCGGGACGCCACGCTGGAGGTGTTGACCACGCTGCCGGTCGCGGCCAGCAGCTCGTCCAGGAGCAGCTGGGTGAGCAGGAAGGGTGCCAGGTGGTTCACCTGGAAGGTGTACTCGAAGCCGTCCGTGGTGACAAGGCGGTCGCCGAAGATCCCACCGGCATTGTTCGCGAGCACGTCGAGGCTCCCGTCGAGCCGGTCCTTGACCTGGTCGGCCAGCGCGCGGACCTCGTCGAGGCGGGAGAAGTCGGCGACGAACGGTTCGGCGCCGGTCGCCCCCGCCACCGCTGCGGTCTTCTCGGCGTTCCGGCCGACGATCAGCACCCGCTCGCCCTTCATCGCGAGGCTGCGGGCGGACGCGGCCCCGATGCCGTCGGAGGCGCCGGTGATCAGGATGGTCTTCTGCGCCATTCGGCGACTCCAGTTCTGTTGGGTGCCGGGCGCCAGCGGTTGGGTTCGAACGCCCGTCGGGTCCAGCCTAGGTGGCAGCTCAGGCAGGGTAGATGGTCACGGCGGCAGCCTTGATCGAATAGGTGACCTCGCACCCCGGGTAGAGGTCCAGTTCAGCCACCGACAGCGGGGTAACGTCGGCGGCGATGAAGTGACCGTGCCGGTCGTCGCCGCGGACGCGCACCAGGTCACCCCTAGGCTCGAGTTCTGCGATCCGCACCTGAAGGTTGTTCCGCGGGCTTCCGGCTGGTGGGACCGGGAAGATCGACACGTCGCTCGGCGAGAACACGGCCGCTGCCGGATCGCCGTCGAGCAGTTCCTCGCCGTCCTTCCTGGTCCCGTCGATCCGGAGGCCGCCGGGCTCCACCACGCCACTGCCGGCAAGGGCGCCCTTGACCAGGTTGAGGCCGGCGAGCCGGGCGGTGAACCGGGCTCGCGGGTTCCGCAGGGTGGCCTCGGTCGGGCCCGACTCCACCACCCGGCCGTGCTCCAGCACGATCACCCGGTCGGACAGCAGGAACGCGTCCACCAGGTCGTGGGTGACGATGAGCATCGTGCGGCCGGTGAGGACTCGGCGCAGCACCCGGCGCAGGACCGGGGCCACCGACACGTCCAGGGCAGCCATCGGCTCGTCCAGGAGCAGCAGTCGGGGTTCGGCGGCCAGCGCCCGGGCGATCGCGACCCGCTGGGCCTGGCCGCCGGAGAGCTGGTCTGGTCGCCGGCCGGCCAGCTGCGCAGCGCCGACCTCGTCGAGCCAGCGCTCGGCCCGGGAACGCGCCGCCGCCTTCGCAACGCCGGTCACGCGCGGCGGGAAGGCCACGTTGTCGACCACACTGAGGTGCGGGAACAGCAGCGGGTCCTGGGCAAGGAGGGCCACCCCGCGGCGGTGGGGCGGCAGCCAGGAGCGCTTCCCGGGGCCGAGGTCGAAGAGGGTCCGGCCACCCACCTGCGCTGTGCCGGAGTCCGGACGGAGTGTGCCGGCGAGGATGCCGAGCAGGGTCGACTTCCCGGACCCGTTCGGGCCGAGGACGGCCACCCGCTCGCCTGCGCCCACCTCGATCCCGACATCGAAGCCGCGCTGGGCGAGCGAGGCCCGGCAGGAGAGGCTCATCGCAGGGCCCGATGGGCGTAGTTCGCCGTGAGGACGGTGACGATCACCGCGACCACGACCAGGACAAGGGACAGCGCGATGGCAGCGTCCGGGTCGTCCACCTGCTGCAGGTAGATCTCCAACGGCAGGGTACGGGTCACCCCCTGCAGGCTCCCGGCGAAGGTGATGGTCGCCCCGAACTCGCCAAGGGCCCGGGCGAAGGACAGGACGGCTGCCGAGGCCAGGCCTGGCAGCACCAGCGGCAGGGTGATCCTGCGCAGCACCGTCGAGGGCGGGGCGCCGAGCGTGGCAGCCACGGTCTCGTAGCGTTGGCCGACGGCACGCAGCGTCCCTTCGAGCGAAACCACGAGGAAGGGGAGCGCGACGAACGTCTGGGCCAGGACGACCGCTGCGGTGGAGAACGCGATCGGCACTCCCAGCACCACCATGGTCTGGCCGAGCAGGCCGCGGCGCCCGAAGGTGTACAGCAGTGCGATCCCACCGACCACCGGCGGCAGGACCAGTGGGAGCAGCGCCAGCGACCTGACCACGTTTCGTCCCGGGAACCGCTGCCTGGCCAGGACCAGGGCCATCGGCACGCCGAAGACCAGGCAGGCCAGGGTTGCCATGGTTGAGGTCTGCAGGCTCAGCCTCAGTGCTGCGAGCGAGGATGAGCTGGTGAGCAGCTCGCCGAAGCGCGACCAGTCCACCCGGCTGGTGAGGGCGAGCAGTGGCAGGACGACGAACGCCGAACCGAGGGCTGCCGGGATGACGACCCAGCGCGGGAGTCCCGAGTACTCCGGAGCCCTTCCGGTCCGAAGCTCCCGCACCGGTGTGGCGGCCGCCGCCGTTCCGGTCATCGGCCCTCCTCCGGTTCCGCTGCCCCGAAGCCGGCTGCGGCGAGCACCCGCCGGCCCTCGGAACTGAGGACGAGTTCGACGAACTCCGCCCCCAGCCCGGGCTGCGGGCCAGCGCTGAGGGCGACGATGGAGTTCCGGTTGATCGCCGTTGCGGACTCCGGGAAGTCGAGTGCAGTGATGCTGCCCGCAGCCGCGATCACATCGGTTCGGTAGACCAGACCGGCATCGGCCTCGCCGGCCTGGACCTTGGCGAGCACGTCCGAGACGGCCTGCTCCTCGCTGACCGGGGTCAGGGTGACGCCGGTCAGTTCTGCCAGCTTCGCCGTGGCGGCGCCGCAGGGCACCACCGGTGCGCAGATCACCAGGCGCACTCCCGGCGCGGCAAGGTCTTCGAAGCCGGCGATGCCGGCCGGGTTGTCCGGCGGGACGGCGATGCTCAGCCGGTTGGTGGCATAGACCCGGTCCGCGCCCGCGTTCAGGCCGGCTGCCGTGACCTTGGCCATGGTGGCCTCGTCAGCGGAAGCGAACACGTCAGCCGGCGCGCCCTGGGTGAGTTGTTCGGCCAGCGTGTGGGAGCCCGCGAAGTTGAAGGCCACCTTGACCCCGGGATGGCTGGCCTCGAAGCCCCGACCCAGCTCGCTGAAGGTCGCCTTCATCGATGCCGCGGCATACACGGTGACGGTTGCGGGAACGCCGGGCCGGCCGTCGGCGGCGGGTGGCTGGCTGGTGCTGCAACCGGTCGCGGCCACGCCGAGGCAGGCCAGCGCTGCCGCCACCCAACGGCGACCGGCCCGCAGCACCGCCATTCAGGACCGGCCAGGGGTCTCGACGATCACATTGGTGGCCTTGATCACCGCTACCGCGACTGAGCCCGGCTCGAGCCCCAGTTCCTGCACGGCTTCAGTGCTCATCAGTGAGACCACCCGGAAGGGTCCGCAGACCAGCTCGACCTGTGACATCACCGGGTCGGACTTGACCCGGGTCACCAGTCCGACGAAGCGGTTCCGGGCGGACCGGCCGACCGCCGAGCGATCCGGCGCCGGGGACGCCTGGGTCTCGGCGAACTCGGCCAGCACCCGGCCGTCGATCACCTTGCGATTGCTCTTGTCCAGTTCATGGGCGAGCACGCCGGAATCCAGCCAGCGCCGCACTGTGTCGTCGCTCACGCCGAGAAAAGCAGCGGCCTCACGAATCCGTATCCACGTCACAGATTGCAGCCTAGTTCCGTACCTGCGGATTGAGAAGCGGCGCGGTTCCGTGAACCGGGTTGGCGGTACTGCCTCGGCGATTGCGCAGGAGGGGATCGGACTGGGTACTTGTCCATCGAACCGGCCTGCGGCCGGAAGGCGACCCAGGAGGGAACCGGAATGACGTCGCTCTGGCTGGACACGCACCCCGTCACCACCACCGGAGTACCGCTGGCCGGCGGGGAGCGCTACGACACGGTGGTGGCGGGCGCCGGCCTGACCGGGCTCGCGACAGCTGTGCTGCTGGCCCGGGCCGGGCAGCGGGTAGCTGTGATCGAGGCCCGCAGCGTCGGGGCGGTGACCACGGGGAACACCACGGCGAAGCTGAGCCTGCTGCAGGGACGGCAGCTCTCGGAGGTGCGCAAGCACCACGGCGACGAGGTGCTCGCCGCCTATGTTGCGAGCAATCTCGCGGCCCAGGCTTGGCTCCTCAGCTTCCTCGACCAGCGCGGAACCCGGCACCAGAGCCGGACGGCATTCACGTACGCGACGACGGACCAGGGGTTGCGCAGTCTGGAGCGGGAGCTGTCCGCAGCCGACAGCGCGGGCGTCCCGGTCAGCTGGAGCGATGATGCCGGACTGCCGTTCCGGGTAGCCGGGGCCATCGAACTGCCCGTCCAGACCCAGTTCCATCCCCTCGAGGTGCTGGACTCGCTGCTGGCCGACCTACTCGAGCACGGCGGGGTGCTGCACACCGGAGCCAGGGTGCAGCGCGTCGGCACGGACGACGGCTGCCGGGTCGAGACCTCGGCGGGAACGGTCACTGCGGAACGGGTCATCCTCGCCACCGGCGTTCCGATCCTCGATCGGGGTGCGCACTTCGCCCGGCTGCAGCCGCTGCGGTCCTACGTCGTGTCGTTCCGGGTTCCGGGGACGGTTCCGGGCGGCATGTACCTGTCGATCGACCAGCCGACACGCTCGCTACGAACCGCCCCGGTCGGATCCGAGGAACTCCTGCTCGTCGGCGGTAACGGCCACCCGGTCGGACGCCGGGATTCCACGCGCGAACTGGTGGCCGACCTCGAGAGCTGGGCCGGCGAGCACTTCCCCGGGGCCACCCGAACGCACGCCTGGTCGGCGCAGGACTATCGGCCCGCCGGCTCGGTACCACTCGTCGGTGAGCTGCCGTTGAGCCACGGACGGGTTCAGGTGGCCACCGGCTACAACAAGTGGGGGATGACCAATGCCGTGGCCGCGGCCCTGCGGCTGGCCGCCGGGGTCACCGGGGAGGAACCCCCCTGGGCGGAGGTGCTGGCCCGTACGTCGCTCTCGCCGGCAGACCTCGGGGAAGGCGTGCGGTTCAACGCCGAGGTCGCCGGGGCGATGACGGCCGGCTGGCTGGCCACCGAGGCCCGTGGGCTGCCGGACCAGCCGCCGCCGGAAGGCTCCGGTGTGGTCGGCCGGCTCGGCGGGCGCCCGGCCGCCAGGTCCACGGTGGCCGGAACCACCTGCACCCTGTCCGCTGTCTGCACCCATCTCGGCGGGATCGTCACCTGGAACGAGGCCGAAAGCTCCTGGGACTGCCCCCTGCACGGCTCCCGGTTCGATGCGTCGGGTAAGCTGTTGGAAGGACCGGCGGTCTCCGACCTGCCGGCCTTCGAATAATCCGCCCCGTCGGGTGAGCCCTCAAACCGGCATTCATCGCGGGACCGACGTCTAGGTAATTTCCCTGGGCCGCCAGCGGAT
>JADLEH010000034.1 GCA_020846255.1 Propionibacteriaceae bacterium | reverse complement strand
TCGGAAAGGGAACGTCCCATGGCTGCCAGTTCCGAGATCAGCTCCGGCCACTGGCCGCTGATACCCGCGTCGACAAGGGTGAGTCCGTCCTCGTCGGCGACGACATAGCAGGCCACGATGTCATTGCCGACCCGGTGGAGTCCCGGCGCGAGCTTCATCGTGCCAACTCCGGCCCGGTGGCGTGGTCGCGCATCAAGGCCAGCAGCACGTTGTTCGTGACGATCAGCACGGCGAACGTGATCGCCAGCTTGGGATGACCGGCGAGAGCCATAGCGCCCGCCGCGCACAGCAGGGCCAGTGAACCGATCACCTCTCGAAGGGCCGGCGCAATGGGATTGGTGGCGCCCGGTGCGACGACGAACGCCCAGAACAGGACGAGTGCAGCTGGCGCCCCGATGGCGACCAGCCAGCGCGTGGGGCCATCGAAGCCCTGTAACCCGGCAAAGGCGAGGGCTGCGATGGCGGCGAGTTCAAGAACGAACCGGAGGGCGAGATTGGTGGTGGCGATCACGACCATGCTCCTTGTCTTCAGCTATGATGCCTAAGCTAGTTAGCTATCATAGCTAATGTCAATAGCCATTGGAGAGCCATGCCGACCCCGTCCCGAACCTCCCTCGACGCGATCGTCGCCGCCGGACGGGCCGTCCTCGCTCGAGAAGGCATCTCCGGGCTGACCATGCGGCGAGTCGGCGAGGCGGTCGGCGTCCGAGCCCCATCGCTGTACAAGCACGTGCCCAGCCGATCCGCCCTGATCCGGCTCGTGGCCCAGGATTTGGTGGCCGACATCGCGCGGCAACTCGACGACGCCGCCAACGCGGGCGACCCACGCCAGGCTCTGCGTGCGGTTGCGTTCACCCTTCGGGCGTTCGCCCTGAGTGACCCCCATGGCTTTGACCTGCTCTTCACGCACCTGCCCGCCGACGCCGCGCCGGACACCTCCACGTTCGCCTCGGCCGTCGGCCCAGTCCTGCGGGTCGCCACCGACCTTGCGGGTCCCGATCACGCCCTCGACGCCGCACGCACCCTCACTGCGTGGGCTTCCGGATTCCTGCGGATGGAACTGTCCGGCGACTTCCAACTCGGCGGCGACGTACCCGGGGCCTTCGAGTTCGGCCTCCAGACGCTCATCGCCGGCCTGGAGTGTCGACAGACCTAGTGCGCAGCCGCGGGGTTTGCCGACTCCGATGAACGTGATCGAGTTCTGTCGCAGCCGGGATGCTGGTGGGCCAGAGGCGCTCCAACAGCCGTCGTGAAGCCCGGACGAGAGCCGGCGGAGACGATCGATCTTCGAGGTCGGGGTCCCTACCTGCGTTCAACTTCTCGGTCCGGTCACTCCCCGAGGTCGCCCACGAGCGGGGCGCCGCGCAGCGACACAATCCGCTGGGCGGCAGCGATGGCGACGTCGAAGCCGACGTCGGGATCCTTGATCAGCTGCTCGGTGGCGAAGGCGTGCGTGCGGACCCCGGCATCGCGGTGCAGCTTCCCGCGCTCGATGACCGGGGCAGCTGCGTCGCCGAGCATGGCCAGGGCGCGGCTGAGGCTCCGGTGCGTGGCGCGATCGCCTCGACCGAACTGCGTTGACAGGACCTCTGCGAGCGCGGCGGTCTCCTGTGCCGGCACCAGGGCGGCCGCGGCTCGCCACGCGGTCCGAGCGACCTCGTCCTCGCTGTCGCGGAGGAGTTCTGTGGTGATCGCGGGCCACGCGCGCCGGTCGCCGAGCTTGGACAAGGTGTGCAGCGCCTGGCTCCGAGCCTGCGGGAACACCGATTGCAGCTCCGGCAGGACCCGCTCCAGCGTCGCCGACCGGTCGTGCTGGATCAGTGCCCAGGTGAGCATGTCGCGCACGAAGAAGTCCGGCTCCACCGTGAACCGCTCGACCAGCGGGTCGATGTAGGCAGCGTTGGGGCGCAATCCCGCCGCCATCGCCGTCTGCAGGCGGGCGGACGCCGATTCCGCCTCCAACGCGATCCGCAGCCTGTCCACGACTTCTTCGAAACCGTCATGGGTCATTTCGACCACCTCCGCATCCAGTGAAGACCTTGCCGTTGCGTCAAGGTCAAATGGACGTGGAGCCTACCCCGGAGGGCCCGGGCTGGCGCGTGAGCGGGGAGTAGCCGCATCCAGCACCGACCCATCGATCAGCGTCTTCGGGTGACGACTGTGCTGTGGCGCAGGGCTCGAGGGACCTCGGCGACCTGGTCGACGATGGCGACGAGTTCCTCCAGGGCGGCGGCTCCAGCAGGAGAGTCCACTTCCACGGTGTACTGGATGCCGGTGGAGGACCAGGACTCGGAGAAACCGCCGTCGGCACGTACCCTGACCCCGTCGAGCTGAATGCCCAATCCGCCCGCTTCCCGGTACAGGTCGTTCAGGACGCAAGCCGCCACGGAGGCGTGGAGAAGGTGCGCCCCGGTGAACGTGATCGATAGATCCACCCCGCCCGCTGTCCAGCGATGATCGAGGTGGATGACGCCTGGAGCGTGCTCTGGACGAAGACTCCCGGCCGCGCAGACAACTTCGAAGTCACCCATGGGTCTACCGTGCCTGTGCACCAGGTCGACCTGCAACCGCGAGTTGCCGCGAGTTGCGCCGGGGCCGGCCGGCCACCGCCGACCGGGCATACACCGGCCCGGTGGCGCCAGGGCGAGGAGGCCCCGAAGCGGTCAGCCCGGTGCCAGCGGTCGCTAGGGTGACGGCATGGGTGACCGGGACGAAGTGACCGAGCTGGCCCTGGCCGCGGCCCGGGGTGATCGCGCGGCCCTTTCCGAGTTCATCCGCCAGACCCAGGCCGACGTCTGGCGCTTCGTGTCACGGCTCGCCCATCCCAGCAGTGCCGACGACCTGACCCAGGAGACCTACCTGCGTGTCCTGTCTGCGCTACCGGCGTTCGAGGGACGCTCCAGCGCCCGCTCCTGGCTGGTGGCCATCGCCAGGCGGGTGGTCGTCGACCGGATCCGACACGACAGTGCACGTCCGCGGTTGGCCGGCGGCGACGGCCTGCTGGACGCCATCGACTCGCTGCCGGCATCGAGCCACCCGTCCAGCGGCCTGGAGGTGGCGGAGCTGCTCGGCGTCCTGGAGCACGACCGGCGCGAGGCCCTGGTGCTGACCCAGCTGCTGGGTTTCAGCTACGCGGAGGCCGCCGAGGTCTGCGGCTGCCCCGTCGGGACGATCCGGTCGCGGGTGGCTCGGGCGAGGGCAGACCTCGTCGCGGCCATCGAGAGCCATGCGCGGGACGCCAGCGTCCCCTGACCCGGGGTCGTGCTCAGAAGGCGAGCAGCCGGAAGAACGGCAGGATGGGCACCATCAGCCCGGTGCTCATCCAGAACATTCCGAAGTTCATAGCGAACGCCGCGATGGCCTCGAGCCGGTACTTGGCGGTGCCGACCGGTCGTACCTCGTGGCAGCTGTGGGTGCTGGTGGCAGGTGCCACGACGGTGAGTGGAACCGGCGCCGTGCCTCCCGAGGAGACCAACTCGGGCTCGCGCGCCATCGCGTCTGGATGGTTCACCCGGCAGGAACACTCGGGTCCGCAGGTGCAGTCCGGACCGCAGGAGCAGGCACTGGCTGCGGGTGCCGTTCGGGGCCGTACGGCCTGCCACAGGGACCGAAGGCTCGAGACCAGGAGGTAGGCCATGAGTGGCACGCCAACGAGAGCGAAGATCCACAGGGTTCCTCCGGGCACGCTCTGTGCCGTCATCCATTCACCCTTGTTCATGCCGCCCGGGTGTGAGCCGGGACCGCTGCCCATGCCCATTCCGTGGGACATGGCGGTCTGCATGACGGCCATCGCCGCCAGGTGCCAGGTCATTGCGCCGAACATCGCGGCGTGGCCGCTGAAGTGCAGCCCGCCGTTTCGATCCGATCCGCGCACGGCTTCGATCGCCAGCCAGACGAACCATGCGGTGCTCAGGGCGAAGAGGCCGACGAGGGCGAAGGTGGGAACGACGGCCACCAGTCTGGTCCACGTCGCGGGCGACACCATCAGGAGCATCACCACGGCCATCAGCAGGTGGAGGGCGTTCGAGATCCTCTGTCGGGCGTCCTGGGGCCGGGTCAACTCGTAGGCGCTCCAAAGCGTGCACCAGGCGAACAACAGCAGCAGGCCCACGAACCTCACCGGCGTGTCTGCGAAGGCGAACATGGCTTCCTCTCACCAGGCGGCCGAGCCGCGGCTCGGGGACGACACGGCGCAGTGCAGCGCCCACCAGGAGAGTCGGCTGCCGCAGGCTGGTAGTTCCCGGTTCGTGCCGGTTTCGATCGGCTGAACCGTCCACGCGCAGGTAGCCTGCTCAGATGGATCGGTCCGAGCCGGCAGAGGACACCTGGCGCGCAGCAGTGTCTGCGCTCCTGGATGGTGAGGATCCCCCGGTAGCGGTGGTCGACCTCATGCAGCACCTGTCCGAATGCGTGTCGTGCTCGGCCTGGCTGAACCATGCAACGGTCGTGAACGCCGGCCTGAAGCGGCTGCCGATGCAGCCCGCGCTGGGGGAGAGGGTCGTGAACATCGTCGACGTCACCTTGTGCGCCTGCCGAACGGGTGGCGACTGCCTGTGCTCGGACTGCAAGTGCGGCCCCGGCTGCACCTGCCACCCACCAGACCCGCCGTCGCGTGCGGCAGGATCGCCGTCATGACCGCCGCAACGCGCGAGCTTGCGATGTTCCCGCTCGGCTCCGTGCCGTTTCCGAACATGCCGTTGCCGCTTCGGGTCTTCGAGCCGCGCTACCTCTCGCTGTTGTCGTCGGTGTTGGGGGAGCCCGAGCATGAGTTCGGGGTGGTGCTGATCGAGCGTGGCTCCGAGGTCGGGGGCGGCGACGTCCGGTTCGGGACGGGCACGGTGGCGCGCATCGTGTCGGTGGAGCAGACCGCTGGCTCGATCTTGCTCCTCGCGACCGGGGAAGCACGGTTCGAGGTGGTGCGCTGGCTGCAGGATGACCCGTTCCCGCGGGCAGAGGTGCGCGAGCTGTCCCCATTGGAGCTCGACGAGTCGACCCCTTCACAGCTCGCCGCGGCGGAGGCCGCTGTGCGGGCGACCATGGCCAGGGCGAGCGAGTTCGTCGAGCTCCGCTGGCCGGCCGACATCGAACTGTCGACGGAGTTGGCGAAGCGCATCTGGCAGGTCGCCGGCGTCGCCCCGCTCAACTCCATGGACCAGTACGCGCTACTTCGATCGGGAACCGCGGCTGAGCTGCTGGCCCGGCTGGTTGACGACACGCGAGGCGCCGACGTCCTGTTCACCGCCGGGTGGGGCTCCGACCTGCGGGACGGGGGCGACCTCCCTGAGTGACCAGTCTGCCGACCGCGTCCCGTCCGCCGCGGGCGCTGGCAGGCCTTGCGCTGCGCTACTGACTAGGCGTCAGGGGATGTACCGCTCGACGAGCGCGACCGGCTGGCTCCCGACGCAGTAGACGGTGAACGGTGTCAGCCAGCCGTCCACCTGCTTCGACTGCTCGACCGAGTTCTGCACATATTCAGGGAAGTCGGCCAGTTTGACCCTGCGGAACCCGTTCCCAGGATCGACGAGGACCATGACGTCGCCGAGGCGGACCTGCTCCCACTTCACCACCGGGTTCAGGATCGGGTCCTCCTCATTGCCGTCGCTGTACTTCGGGTTCCACGTCACCCTGTCCAGGGTCACCGTGATCCCGCCACGGGATTGCTCGTCGTAGGCGACGTCCTTGACGAGCGCGAGGTAGCGCTGCTCGATGGGCTTCCCGGACTCCTCCGACTTCTGGAAGGCCCAGACGGCCTCCTGCCACAGCTCGAACGTCGGCTCCGGCTGCACCGGGTCCGACTCGTCATCGGTCGGCGCAACGGACGGCGTGGTGGTTGGGGATGCGGTGACCGTGATGGTGACGGTCGGTGTCGGAGCTCCCGGAAGGGCAGCGCAGCCGGTCACCACGAGCACCGCGGCGAGGGCGAGGAGGGGTCGGAGGTCCACGACCTCAACAATGGCGCAGCATCGCACCGGCCGCAGGCTCTACCCGGATCGCAGTGCGGCGTCCGGCCGACCTGTCTCGCGCGTGAAGCGGTCCGCCCAAAGTCTCCATTCCCACAACGTGAGTGCCATGAAGGCCGCCGTGCCGGCGACGGCGCCGGTCCTCCTGTGCTGGTGGGCAGCCACCATGGCGCCCACGAGCGAGGCACTGGCCACAGCCCCCAGAGCCAGCACTCCCGGCTCGGAAGTCGGATCCCGGGTCCAGGACTCCTCACCCAGAATCGCCCGGGTCGCGAACGACGACATGTCCTGGGCCGGTGGGGTGATCACCGGGTTCACCACGAACCAGGCGCCGATGGGCACGTACAACCACCAGCGCCGGGTCCACAACGGCACCAACAGAAGTGGTGCGCTCAGGAGCCTCGACCAGGCGCTGAACGGATGAGCGTGTCGCTGGAACAGGCGAGCGTAGAAGCCGTCGTCGGAAGCCACATCTCAGCTTGCCACCCCGGGCACGGTGACGGCCACCGGGATTGCCCGGCAAGAGCAACGAATCCTCCGCGCGGCCTCCGGGCAGGCAATAGCCTGAAGGAGCAGGTGCATCAATCAAAGGAGATTGGCCCAATGAGCACGAGTGTCAAGCAGATGGTCGAGGCTGCCGATGCAGTGGTACCCCGGATCACTCCGGAGGTGGCGCAGGAACTGATCGCAGGTGGCGACGTCCTGGTCGTGGACGTCAGGGACGCCCCGGAGGTGGCTCGCGAGGGCAAGGTGGCCGGAGCGGTCAACATCTCACGCGGCATGCTCGAGTTCCGGGCAGACCCGGCCAGCGCCTCCCACGACCCGCTCTTCCGGATGGACCGCCCACTCATCGTCTACTGCGCCTCCGGCGGACGTTCGGCACTCGGGGGGAAGGCCTTGAAGGAACTCGGCTTCGAGCAGGTCTACAACCTCGGTGGTTTCAAGGCCTGGGTGGCGGCCGGCGGCGCCGTGGACCAGCCGACCGGCTGACGGCGGTCAGCGCCCGGTCGGTGCGAGAAGAACCACCTGGCGTCGTGCAGCGGGTGCGTACACTCCGATCGGTCCGTCAGTTCGGCTCTAGGATCGCATCGAAGCACACATCCAGCCGAGGAGGTCAGCGTGCCCGATCGCTCCGAGCCGTTGTCGAGCATGGGCACCGGCCTGCGTAGTGGCTGGTTGGTGTGGATGGCGGTTGCGGTCGCGGTCACCTTCGTCGTCTGGACGGCGGGTGTCCTGCCGGCCCTGCCGCCGTTGCCGGCCCGCCCCCAGGCGGATCCGGTCACCGGCCTGGTGTCGATGCTCGCCGACCTGGCCGCCCGACTGGCCGCCGTGGCCACCATGGGTGGCCTGGTCGGGATCGTGATCGTGACGCCCGCCGGCCCCGACGGGTCGCTCAGCGACGCCGGGCACCGCATGGCCGGCTGGGTGGGTCGCTCGGCGCAGGTGTGGTTCGCCGCGGCGCTCCTGATGACGTTCGCGAACTCGGCGTTCGTCAATGGGGTCCCGATGGGTTACGCGTTCGGGCTGCAGGCGTGGTGGACGTTCCAGTCGACGACCCCGAGTGGCCTGGCCTGGGTCCTCGCTGCTGCCGTGGCGCTCGCGACCGCCGTCGTCGCCGGGCTGTCCCGGCGCAAGGCCGCCTTCGCCCTCGCCTGGCTCGCCGGGATCCTGGCAGCGGCCTTCGTCGGGGTCACCGGCAACGTGTCGGTCGGTCTTGATCATGACTGGGCCACCGACGCAGCGATCGCGGTCGCCCTGACCATGGTGCCGCTGGCCTCGGCCGCTGTTGGCACCGTGTTCGCCGCTCGCGTCGTGCCGGCAGCGGATGCCGTGGCGGCAGTCGGCCGCTACCACCGGCTCGTGGTACCCGTGGTCGTGGTCGCAGGCTGCGCCCATGCGCTGATCGCCTGGCAGGCCCTGGCCGGGCGGTCACCGCTCGAGGTGTTCTACGGGTTGCCGACGCTCGGCTTGCTGCTCTGCCTCCTGCTCCTGCTGGCCAGTTGGGCGTGGCGGCAGGCCTCAGGGCACGCCGGGCCGTCCGCCGTTCCGTCGCGAGCCGTCGCCTCGGTGACTCGCGACGTGGCGATCCTGGTCGGGTACGCGGCCTTCCTGGTGGCTGCGAACCACGTTCCTCCGCCCCGGTTCCTGGTGCCACAGACGATCCAGATCAACTACCTGGGCTACGAGGTCGACATCCCCGCCACCCTGGAGCGGCTCCTCGGCCTCGGCCGTCCGAACCTTCTCTGGGTGCTGCTCTGCCTGGGCTCGATGGCCGCGTACCTGTGGGGCGTGGCCCTGGTGCGCCGGCGGGGTGGGCGGTGGCCACTGGCGAACCTGCTGGCCTGGCTCTCCGGCTGGGGAGTGACCCTCTACCTGGCCGTCAGTGGCCTGTGGATGTACTCCACGGCCGTCTTCAGCTGGCACATGCTCGTGCACATGACGGTGAACATGCTGGTGCCGATCCTCTGTGTGCTCGGCGCCCCGTTCAGCCTGATCGAGGCGGCCTCACGGCAGCGCACCGCCGGCGAGCCGCCCGGTCCGCGTGAGGTTCTGGACGCCCTGAGCGGGTATCGGCCCCTGCAGCGCCTCCTGAGCCCACCGGTGTTGTGGGTGAACTATGTCGCCTCCCTGTTCCTGGTGTACTTCACGCCGCTGTTCCCGTGGCTGATGAAGTACCACTGGGCACACCAGCTCATGCTGCTCTACTTCATGGTGACGGGGTTCGCCTTCTTCAGCCTGATCGTGGGCACGGGTCGACAGTCCTGGCGGCTGCCGCACCTGGTGAGGCTGGCCCTGATGATGAGCATCATGCCGTTCCATGCGATCTTCGCCGTCGGCATCATCATGGCTCGCTCGCTCATCGGGGCCAACTTCTACCAGACGATCGACGTGGCCTGGGTCGGTGACCTGATGAACGACCAGAACATCGCCGGCCAGATCACCTGGCTGACCGGTGAGATCCCGATCTTCATCGCCGTCATCGCCCTGGCGGCGCAGTGGTTCGTGCAGGACAAGCGGGACGCCGCCCGTGTCGATGGCCTCATCGACGGCGAGGACGATCCACTGGAGGCGTACAACGAGATGCTCGCCCAGCTGGCCGACCACGATCGCCAGTCGCACCAACAGGTCTCGAACCACCCGGTGGAGGGGAAGCCGTGAGCCTCACCGATGAAGGCACCACCCGGTATGCCGGGCTGGACCAGCGGGTTGAGCTGGACATCTCCGGGATGACCTGTGCTGCCTGCGCCAACCGGATCGAGAAGAAGCTGAACAAGCTGGACGGTGTCCGGGCGACCGTCAACTACGCGACCGAACGCGCGGTCCTCCTCGGGCTCGACCCCGTACGCGCGCCCGATGCCGTCGCGGCCGTGGAGGCGGCCGGTTACGGAGCCTCCCCGGTGGTTGAGGGCTCCGAACCGGACGGCTATTCCGATCGCGTGAAGCTGCTGCGCAACCGGCTGATCGTCGCCGCCCTGCTGACCATCCCGCTCGGCGACGTGGCGATCGTCCTGGCCCTGTCGCCGCAGATGCGGTTCCCCGGCTGGCAGTGGGTCCTGATCGCCTGCGCCGTCCCGGTGGTGTTCTGGTGCGCCTGGCCGTTCCACCGGTCGGCATGGCGGAACCTGCGGCACGGCGCAACCAGCATGGACACCCTGGTCTCCCTCGGCGTGCTCGCGGCCTTCACCTGGTCGGTGGTCGCCACGGTGATCGGAGCTGAGGACACCGAGGGCTACTGGATCGGCTACGGCATCGCACCCGCCGGCGCCGACACCCTCTACCTGGAGGCGGCGGCAGCGGTCACGACGTTCCTGCTGGCCGGCCGCTACATCGAAGCCCGGTCCAAGCGGTCGGCGCGCGGCATCCTCTCGGCCCTCGGGAAGCTGGCACCCAGCACGGTGCGGGTGATCCGCGACGGCACCGAACAGGTGGTTCCCATCGGATCACTGCTCGTTGGCGAGCGATTCCTGGTCCGTCCCGGAGAGCGGATCGCCACCGACGGACGCGTCATCGTCGGGTCCTCGGCCGTCGACACCGCGATGATGACCGGAGAGCCGGTTCCGCGGGACGTGGAGGTGGGGGATCGGGTTCTGGGCGGCACCATCAACGCCACCGGGGCCCTGATCGTCGAGGCCGAGAAGGTCGGTGCGCACACCCAGCTCGCCCAGATGGCGGCCACGGCAGAGCAGGCTCAGGCGCGCAAGGCATCGGTCCAGACCCTGGTCGACAGGGTCGTCTCGGTGTTCGTTCCCGCGGTGCTCGGGGTCTCGCTGGTCACGCTGGTGGTCTGGCTCTCGCTCGGCGGCGGGCCGCGCAGCGCATTCAGTGCCGCCCTCTCGGTGCTGATCATCGCCTGCCCGTGCGCGCTCGGGCTGGCCACCCCGACGGCGCTGATGGTTGGCGTCGGTCGTGGCGCCCAGCTCGGCATCCTGATCAAGGGTCCTGACGCCCTCGAGGCTTCCGGGGTGATCGACACGGTTGTCCTCGACAAGACCGGCACCCTCACCACCGGGATCATGACCGTTGAAAGGGTGGTCAGCTTCGGATCCATGGCCGAGGACGAGGTGCTGGCAATCAGCGCTTCGCTGGAGAGCCGGTCCGAGCACCCGATCGCCCGCGCCGTCGTCCGGGCCGCCCAGGCCAGGGGAGCGGTCCAGCCTGACGGCGTCGGACCGGTCGAGGCGTTGCCGGGCCAGGGCCTGCTGGGCGCGCTGATCGGTGGCAGCGGGACGCGCGAAGTCCTGATCGGCAACGCCGCCCTGATGGCGACCCGCGGAATCACTGTCGCGGCGGAAGGCCAGGCGATGGCCGAGGCCGCCTCCGATGCCGGGAGTACCGCGGTGCTGGTGGCCGTGGACGGGGTCGCGGTCGGTGGGCTCGTGGTTTCGGACCTCATCAAGGACTCAGCGGCGGGAGCCGTGGCGAGGCTCCGGTCCATGGGGTTGCGGACGATCCTGCTCACCGGGGACCGCCAAGGTGCCGCCGAGCTGGTCGGCGGGCGGGTTGGCGCCGACGAGGTCGTGGCCGAGGTCCTGCCCACCGACAAGGCTGCCGTCATCCAGCGGTTGCAGGCGTCGGGACGACGCGTGGCAATGGTCGGTGACGGCATCAACGACGCCGCAGCACTGGCCACCGCGAACCTGGGACTGGCCGTTGTCAGCGGCACCGACGTTGCGATGAAGTCGGCCGACATCATCCTGGTTCGCCAGAGCCTCGACGCGATCCCCGACGCCATCCTGCTGGCCCGCCGGACCCTGCGCACGATTCGCGGGAACCTGATCTGGGCCTTCGCCTACAACGTTGCCGCCATCCCCCTGGCAGCACTCGGTCTGCTCAACCCGCTGATCGCTGGCTTCGCCATGTCACTCTCGAGCGTCTTCGTGGTCACCAACTCGATGCGCCTGCGCCGGTTCGCGCCCGCCGGGAGTTCGAGGCGCCGGTCCTGAGGCGCGGCAACCTGCGGGAGCACGCCTGACCTTGCCGCTGGTCCTCCCGGGTGGCTAGATCCGTGCCCAGGTGCGGTAGCCGCCGTCGAGGTTGCGCACCCGCCGGCCGTGCTGGGCGAGGGTCCGTGCGGCGAGGTAGCCGCGCAGGCCGACCTGGCAGTGGACGATCACGTCTTCGCCCACCTCGTCGATGCGGGCACGCAGGTCGTCCACCGGGATGTTCACAGCGCCATCGACGGTGCCCCGGGCGTACTCGGCGGGGGTCCGGACGTCGATGAGCTGGACGCCCTTGGTGACTTCGGCGGCGACCTGGTGCCACTGGATGGTCTCGGTGAGGCCGACGCGGAGGTTCTCGGCGATGAAGCCGAGCATGTTCACCGGGTCCTTGGCCGAGCCGAACTGCGGCGCGTAGCTGAGTTCGAGGTCTGCGAGGTCGGAGGCGGTGAGCCCGCCGCGCATGGCGGTGGCGATGACGTCGATGCGCTTGTCGACCCCGGACCCGCCGACGCCTTGCGCGCCGAGGATGGCATCGGTGTCGGCATCCACCACCAGCTTGAGGCTCATGCCTTCGGCGCCGGGGTAGTAGCCGGCGTGGTTGGCCGGGTGGGTGTGGATGATCCGTACCTCGAGCCCGGCGCTGACGGCGCGCTTCTCCGTCCAGCCCGTGGCTGCGGCCACGATCCCGAAGGCGCCGACGATCGCGGTTCCCAGGACCGGCTTCGCCGCGACTTCACGGCCAGCGATCACATCGGCCACCAGCCGGCCGTGGCGATTGGCCGGACCGGCCAGCGGCACCAGGGCCTGGTTGCCGGTGATCGAATCCCGCTTCACCACGGCGTCGCCGACGGCATAGATGGCGGGGTCGGAAGTGCGCTGGTGCTCGTCGACCAGGATGCCGCCGCGCTCACCCAGCTCGAGACCGGCGGCTTCCGCCAGCCCGGTCTCGGGGCGAACCCCGATCGCAGCCACCACCAGCGCTGCGGGCAGCCAGTCGCCGTTGGACAGATAGACCGAGTCACTGCAGACCTCGGTGACCGAGGCGCCGGTGACAACGCGCACTCCGTGCTTGACGAGGTGCTTCTCGACAAGGGCAGCCATCTCGGGGTCGAGCGGGGCGAGGAGCTGGTCGGCCAGCTCGACGATGGTGACCTTGACGCCGCGTTCGACGAGGTTCTCGGCCAGCTCGACGCCGATGAAGCCGCCGCCCATGATGACGGCGGTCGGCTCCGGGCGGGCGAGGATGGAGTCGACAGCTGCAGCCATCTTGTCCACGTCACCGATGTTGCGCAGGGCCAGCGCCCGCTCCACGCCCGGGATCGGGGGCACGAACGGCGCCGCGCCGGGGGCGAGGATGAGGTTGTCGTAGTCCTCGGAGTACTGCTCTCCGGTGGCGAGGTTGCTGACCCGGACCGACTTCGCCGGGCGGTCGATGGACACGGCCTCGGAGTCGACCCGCACGTCGATGCCGAAGCGCGCTTTCAGGCTGGTCGGTGTCTGAAGCAGGAGGGCGTTGCGGTCGGTGATCACGTCACCGACGTAGTAGGGCAGTCCGCAATTGGCGAACGACACGTAGCCGGAGCGTTCCAGCACCACGATCTCCGCGTTCTCGTCCAGCCGCCGCAACCTGGTCGCCGCGGACATGCCGCCTGCGACTCCACCGATGATCACTGTCTTCATGCTTCCCATCCTATACCCCCCCGGGTATAGACTTCGCACCGCTGTGCGAAATCGAGACGTACCGGCCGTGGGCTCTCTGAAACCGGGGGGCCGACTCCCATTCTGGCGCTGGAGCGAATGTGGGGTGCGGGTTTGGGACAAGCCGTGAGTTGAGCCACTAGTCGGGTTCGGCTGCGGACGAGGACCCCCTGCGGCAGGCTGAGTCTCGTCGGTGAAGATTCCGGCAAGAGGAGTTGTGATGGCTGAGGTTGTCATTCTGGGTGCAGGCGTGTCCGGCCATACTGCGGCCCTGCACCTGCGTCGCATGCTGGGGCGCGAGCACACGGTGACAGTGGTGTCGCCGAACTCGCAGTGGAACTGGATCCCGTCCAATATCTGGGTGGGAGTGGGTGAGATGGCGAAACGGGATGTGGTGTTCCCGCTGGCGCCGGTCTACGCCCGCAAGGGCATCGGCTTCCGCCAGGCGAAGGCCGTGGCGATCCGGCCGAACGGTGATCGGGACGATTCCCGCGGCGCTGTCGACATCGAGTACACCGCTGCTGACAAGGCCGGCACGGCCGAGCGGCTGCGGTACGACTACCTGGTCAACGCGACCGGGCCGAAGCTGCGGTTCGAGGCGACCGAGGGCATGGGTCCGGGTGGGTTCACCGAGAGTGTGTGCACGGCCGATCACGCGGTGGAGGCCAACCACAGGCTGCGTGAGGTGATGGCGACCCTCAAGAACGGCGTGCCGCAGACGCTGGTGGTGGGCATGGGTCATGGCACCTGCACCTGCGAAGGGGCCGCGTTCGAGTACGTCTTCAACGTCGACCACGAGTTGCGGGAGGCCGGAGTCCGTGACCTGGCCCGGGTCGTGTACCTGACCAACGAGGCTGTCCTTGGTGACTTCGGTGTCGACGGGATGGTGTTCGACCAGCAGGGCTTCCAGACCACCAGCGAGCTGTGGACCGGTTCGCTGTTCCGGGAACGCGGAGTGGAGGCGATCCTTGGGGCTCATGTGCAGAAGGTCGAGCAGGGTCTGATCCACTACGAGACGCTCGACGGCAGCAGTCACACCCTTGGTTTCGATTTCGCGATGCTGATCCCGCCGTTCGGCGGGGTCCCGCTGAAGGCCTACGACGCCGACGGTGCCGAGATCACCGGCGAGTTGTTCGCGCCCAGCGGCTTCATGAAGGTCGACGCCGACTACACGGCGAAGCCCTACGAGGAGTGGCGGGCGACCGACTGGCCAACCACGTACGCAGCCCCGGGCTACGACAACATCTGGGCGGTGGGGATCGCCTTTGCCCCGCCACACCAGATCTCCCGGCCCCGCAAGTCCGCCAACGGGACCGTGATCGCACCCTCCCCGCCGCGCACCGGCATGCCGTCCGGGGTGATGGGCAAGACCGTCGCGATGACCATCGCCGACCGGATCAAGCACGGGCCGTCGGCCCACGTGCACACCGCATCAATGGCCCGCATGGGCGCAGCCTGCGTGGCATCGGCCGGCACCGGGCTCACCCGGGGATCGGCCGCAGCGATGACCATGCTCCCGGTGGTGCCCGACTACCAGCGCTACCCGACCGGACGCGACGAACGCGAGACCCGCGGCGAGCTCGGCCTGCACGGCCACTGGGTCAAGCTGATGCTCCACTTCCTGTTCATCTACAAGGCCAAGGCACGCCTCGGCTGGCAACTGATCCCGGAGTAACCATGACCGACACCACGCACCAGCCGACCGGCGACCCGGTCGCCGACCTCTCCAAGTCGCCACTGCCGACGGCCAGGACGCTCAGGATGCGACAGAGCCTGCCGTTCCAGTTCACCCGGTTCCTGTCCTTCAACAGCCGGATCATGCGGATGGTCATCAAGGGCCACCACTAGCGCGGCGTTGCCACGAAGCTGACGTTCGTCGAGCCGGACTCAGCCCGTGGGAACTGTCGAACAGGCGCTCAGGCCAGGGAGAGGAACAGCTTCTCCAGTGATGAGGTGTCGGTTCGTTCGCTGGACGGGTCCTCGGTGAGGCACTGTTTGAGGCCGGCGGCGATCACGGCGAAGCCGACCCGGTCGAGTGCCTTGGAGACCGCAGCCATCTGGGTGACGATGTCAGCACACTCCCGGCCGGCCTCGATCATCCGGATGATGCCGCCGATCTGGCCCTGTGCCCGCTTCAGGCGGAGCAGGACGCTGTCCAGCTCGTCAGGAGCGAAGTGGAGTGCAGCGGCTCCGACCGCGGGGCCAGCCTCGGCTGCAGCTGGCTCGGAGTGCGCGGTGGGCAGTTCCTTCTTGGTCATCCGGACTCCTGTCTATACCCCCCAGGGTATCACGGGGAGAGAGTTCGGGGAAGGACCCGGTGCCCTTCAGTGGCCGAGGCTCACAGCGGGCAGGTCGAACCAGCGGAGGTGGTCGAAGTCGGCTGACACGCGACCGGCGTCCTCGGCCCCGGCGGACGGGGCTGCGGCGAGCAGGCGTCTGGCCTCGTCCAGGTAGTCGGCCAGGACGGTGACGGGCGCGGCGGACTCGTGGTGCTCGTAGCGCATCGCCCCGTCCGGGCCGTAGCTGATGTCGCCGAGCCGCAGTGGTGGCTCGACCGGACCCGAGCGGTGGCGCCACAGGCCGCTGACCGGATCGAACCGGTAGTCACCGAGCAGCTTCCAGCCTTCGCTGGCGACCAGCCGGACCGCCTCGACGATGTAGGTGAACACGGCCTCGTCGATGAAGTAGTTGAAGTTGACCCGCACCCAGCCCGGCTTGATGCCTTCGCAGCCGGTCGCGATCTGGACCTCGAACTCGTGTGACTGGTCGAGGTCGATACCGAGCAGGCTGTGTCCGTAGGGGCCGGCGCAGGAGCAGCCGCCCCGGGTCTGGATGCCGAAGAGGTCGTTGAGCAGGGCGACCACGAAGTTGTGGTGCAGGTACTTGCCGCTGGGCGCGCGGATCACGAACGACACGATCGAGAGGCGCTTCGCCGCCGGGTTGCCGAGGATCTCCATGGCCGGCTCGGCCAGCCATGCCGTCATGGCGCGCTGCAGCAGCGCGTCCTCGCGTTCCTCGATCACGTCCACCCCGACGGCCTCCTTGAGCTGGAACACCAGGCCGGCACGGATGGACTCGACGATGGCGGGGGTGCCGCCCTCTTCCCGGTGGACGGGATCGGCCAGGTACCGGTGATCGGCGGTGTTCACGAACATCACGGTGCCGCCGCCCGGGACGGCGGGCACGCGGTTGGTCAGGAGTTCACGGCGTGCCACCAGGATCCCGGGGGTGCCGGGCCCGCCGATGAACTTGTGCGGCGAGATGAAGACCGCGTCGAGGTAGGCGTCCGGGCGACCGGCCGGTGCTGCGACGTCGATCGTCACGTAGGGGGCACAGGCGGCGTAGTCCCAGAAGCTGAGCGCCCCGTGCGCATGCAGCAACGACGCGATGCCACGCACGTCGGAGAGGATCCCGGTCACATTGGACGCGGCCGAGAACGACCCGATCTTGAGTGGACGGCCGGCGTGGGCAGCCAGTTGGGTGGCGAGTTCGGCCTGGTCGATGTGTCCGTCAGCGTCCTCGTGGATGGTGACCACGTCGGCGATCGACTCGCGCCAGGGCAGCTCGTTGGAATGGTGCTCGAAGGGTCCGATGAACACGACCGGGCGCTCGTCGGCCGGGATCGCAGCCGTGAGGTGGTAACGGTCCTCGAGGTTCGAGGGGATGCGCAGCCCCAGGATCGCGATCAGCTTGTCGATGGCTCCGGTCGAACCAGAACCGGCGAAGATCACGGCCGTCCCGGCGTTCCCGCCGACGGCCCGGTTGATGATCCGGCGTGCGTCCTCGCGGAGCCGGCTGGTCTGGAAACCGGTGCCGCTGGCCTCGGTGTGGGTGTTCGCGTAGCGGGGGAGCACCTCGTCGCGGATGAAGTCCTCGAGGAAGTCGAGGCTCCGGCCCGACGCGGTGTAGTCGGCGTAGGTGACCCGCCGCGGCCCGTACGGGCCGGTCATCACCTGATCGTCGCCGATCACGCCTGCCCGGATGCGGTCGAGGAGGGCCAGCTCCGGGTTCGGGGGCGCACTCACGGCTTCAGCCTAGGGGCGCCACCCTGCGGCGATGGTCAATGGTCACCGAACCGGGTCCTTCCACAGCGGGTCAGTACCCACCCCCAGACCTCACACCAGCTTCATGGTTGCTTCACACACTCACGCGAAGCTCTACAGGAACCGAATCCCGAGGAGCACACCGTGCATTCACGACAGCCGCCGACACGGACCGGCACGCTCAGCCGCTTCCAGCGACGCATCCGGGACATGCGCAGGGTGAAGGGTGCCAGACACGTCACGCAGCTCGTTGTCGGAGGGATCATCGTCGTGGCGGCGGTCCGCCACCAGCTCGAACAGGCGACCGGCGCGGCATCGGTTGACGCGCTGTGTCCGTTCGGCGCCCTGGAGACGCTGCTCACCTGGGCGACCACCGGCAACTTCGTGACCAAGATCCATCCGTCGAACCTGGTCCTGGGTATCGGGCTCCTGGTGGGCACCCTCCTGGTCGGCAACGCGTTCTGCGGCTGGATCTGTCCGTTCGGTGCAGTCCAGGACGCCTTGTCGTGGGTGCGGCGGAAGCTGCACCTGCCGACAGTTGTGGTGCCCCGCCGACTCGACGCCGCCCTTCGCTGGGGACGGTTCGGTGTCCTGGCGCTGGTGATCTTCATGAGCTACACCACAGCCAAGTTGTGGTTCGCCGGCTACGACCCCTACGTCACCCTCTTCGGACTGCACTGGCTGTTCGGGGCCGAGAGCGGCGACTACTGGATCGCGCTCCTCATCCTTGGGCTGGTCGCGGCAGCCTCCCTGGTCATCGACCGGTTCTGGTGTCGTTACCTGTGCCCCCTCGGCGCGGCGCTTTCGGTGGTCGGCAGGTTCAGCCTGCTGCGCATCCGCAGGGCGCCGTCCGCCTGCACCGACTGCACCCTGTGCGACCGGCCCTGCCCGGTCGGCATCGAGCCGAGCAAGGCCAGGCCTTTCGTCAGCGCGGACTGCATCGGCTGCATGGACTGCGTCGCCACCTGCCCGGTACGCGGTGCGCTCACTGTCGGCGTCCGCGTACCGCTCGGCCTGCCGGACCGGGCCGGGCAGGGCGACCCGACCGGCACGGGGCGTCGCGAGCCGGCTCGAAGCGGCAGGGAGAAGTGACATGAAGGTGTCCCTGTGGGTGAGCCCGGTCGTGTCAGCTGTGGTGCTCTTCGGATCGGTGGGGGTCGCCACCAGCACCGGCGCCTGGGTGACCGGAGGACGCGAACAGGTGAGCCAGAGCACGCGGCTCACCGTCGATGACCTGAAGGGGTGGATGACCCTCCAGCAGGCGGCGGACGGCCTGGGGATCCCGGTCGCCACCCTCATCGAACTGCTCGATGCTCCCCATGGCGTGAGCCTCGCCCCTTCCACGCCGTTCAAGGAGGTGGAGGGCCAGGTTCCGGGGTTCGAGCTGGCCACCTTCCGCGGCCGGCTGCGCGACCATCTCGCAGGCGGCCAGCCCGCGCTCCCCGTGCCGGAGCCCTCCGCCGGCCGGCGCTAGGGTGGCGGCTGACTGGGCCGCAACGGGCCCAGTTCGCCGGGACACCGGTGGCCAAGGGTGATCGGACGGGCAGATGGTCGGGCGGGTCGACGACACGGGCGGGGCCGGCACCGGGCCGTCGCTGTGGTCGATGCTCGGCCAGGTCCTCTACATCGGAACCATCGGGTACGGCGGCCCGACCGCGCTCACCTACCTTCGTGCCATCTTCGTCAATGACCGCAGGTGGTTCAGTGAGGGGGAGTTCCTTGAGGCGATGAGCCTCGCCCAGATCCTGCCCGGGTCGACGGGAGTCACTGCGGTGAGCTACTTCGGGTACCGCAGGTTCGGCTACTTCGGGGCTGTCGTGTTCCCGCTGGCGTTCCTGGCGCCCTCGATCGGGGCGATCCTGGTGCTGTCGTGGGCGTACTTCACCTACGGACAGCTGAGTTTGGTCCAACCGCTGTTCGCCGGCCTCGGCGCCCTCGTCGTGGCCCTGCTCCTGAACGCGACCCTCTCGCTCGGCACAGCGGTGTTCACCGGCCGGAGATCGCGCATCCTGCTCGGCCTGCTCATCGCCGCGGTCACGTTCACCGGTTCCCTGGCCTTCCGGATCAACCTCATCTGGCTCGTGCTGTTGTCCGGCGTCCTCGGGATCGCCCTGTTCTGGAGGAGCAGCGGAGTCGACCTCGGCACCCCCGGCGCCGATGAGGTCGGGGCAGCACCGGCCGCCTCCGATCGGCCGCACTCGCTGAAGCGATTCCTCCCGCTGGTCGTCACCGGCGTTCTGGTCCTGGCCGCGCTCGCTGTGCCCGAGACCCGCACCCTGTTCGTCTCGTTCTTCCAGGTGGGTCTGCTGGCGTTCGGGGGAGGCTTCGCCTCGGTGGCGTTGCTGCAGCACGTGGTGGTAGACCAGATGGGCTGGCTCCCGTTCCTCCAGTTCCGGGACGGGATCGCCCTCGGCCAGGTCACTCCGGGCCCGGTGCTGATCACAGCCGGCTTCGTCGGCTACAAGGTGTTCGGGGTCCTTGGCCTGCTGGCCGCGACGTTCGGCATCTTCCTGCCGCCGGCGCTGCTGATCGTGCTGGTCGCAGACCTGCACGACAGGTTCAAGCGGAACCGGGTCGTCCAGGCGGTCGTGCGCGGTTTCCAGTGTGGCTTCATCGGCCTGGTCGCAGCGATCACGATCCAGTTCGGTATCGGTTCCCTCGTGGACTGGCAGACCTGGCTGATCTTCGTCGCCAGCTTCGTGCTGGTGTGGTGGTTCAAGCGGTCTGCGGCCTGGGCGATCCTCGGCACCGTTGCGTTCGCCCTGTTGTTCATCCGGTGAGGGTCAGGGCAGTGATGGCCGGTCGCGCACGCCAGGGCATGGCACCTCAGGTCCCAGCGGTGGTCGGGGGCCAGCCGCAGGCGGAGGTTCCGGACACCCGCTGCCAGAGGCCGAGGCTGAGGATGGCGAGGGCCAGCGCGCCGCTGGCGATCCCCGAGGCCTGGCCGAGGAGAAGGTCGACGCCCGGCACGAGGAGGCCGGCCATCAGTGCGCAGGAGGAACCGGCCGACGGCCCGGCTCCCCGCAGCGGCAGGTAGGTGGTGAGGATGAGCGCGGCAACCAGAGCCATGACACCGAGCAGGACGGTCCAGTACGGGTCGCCGAGCCCGATCCCGAGGGCAGCGGTGTACCCGATGAACACCAACGGGCTCAGGACGGTCATCGCCACCGTGTGTCGGGGGAGCCACCCCTTGCGAAGGGTGGTGATCGCCGACTCGCGCTCGAGCGTGACTGCCCGGGCCGTCGGAATGCGTCCGCCGGGGCCGAACAGGGGAGTCTGGTCGATCTCGTCGCGCTCTTCCGGCATCAGACGCCGGTGCTCTGCCGGGTCGCGATCTCGGCGCGAATGGCATCCATGTCGAGGGCCTCGACCTGCTCGATGAGACTGTCGAGGTCCGCGGCGCGCAGGGCACCCGGCTGGCTGTAGACCAGGATCCCGTCCCGGAAGGCCATCAGGGTCGGAATGGAGCTGATGTGCGCTGCCTGGGCGAGGGCACCCTCGGCCTCGGTGTCGACCTTGCCGAACACGATCCCGTCGTGCTTCTCCGAAGCCGCCTCGAACGTGGGAGCGAACGAGCGGCAGGGCCCGCACCAGGCAGCCCAGAAGTCCACGAGGACGATCGGGTTGTCAGTGACCGTGGCCTCGAAGGTGTCGCCGGTGATGGTCTTGGTGGACATGGGTGCTCCTGGGATTGTTCGGTTCGTGGGCTAATCGGTGACGAGCTGGCCGCCGGCGGACTGCCAGGCGCCGATCCCGCCGTCGAGGTCGAACAGGTGGCCGAACCCGGCCTGGCCCATTGCAGTCATGGCGACCTTGGAGCGGTTGCCGCTGCGGCAGTAGACCGCGTAGTTCTTCGCCGGGTCGAGCTCGGCTACGAGCTGGGGGAAGGTGGCGGCCTCCACGTCGATGTTCACGGCGCCCGCGATGTGGCCGGCGGCGAACTCGGCCGGGGTCCGGACGTCGAGCAGCATGGTGTCGGGCAGCTTCGCAGCCGCAGCGAACTCAGCCGCCGGCAGGCTGCTGCCGGCGGCCGGCGCCGCAGCAGCGGTCGGGCCCGTGGTCGGGCTGATGTTCGTGCCGGAGCAGCCACCGACCAGGAGCGTGGCGGCCACGATGGCGGCAGCCAGCCCGGAACGGTTCATCGGCCGAAGATCTTGAACAGCCCGGAGGTGGACTTCACCGTCGGCTGCTGCACTGACTGGGCGTGCCCGCCGCACCACTGGCCCGCCGGCACCCTGGACTTGACCTGTGCAACGTGCTGGCCACAGCCCGACCAGGTGGTCTTGCCGCAGGTCCTGCAGGTAACGGGGCTACACATTTGGATCTCCTTCGTCGTCGGTACCCCGAATAATACCCCCGGGGGTATCATGATGCAAAGTGGTGGTCCGGTCGCCCGGCTCCCGGGTGTGCGGGCGTGTGAGGTTTGTGTGAAGCCTGTCGGGATCGCGGGCTCCGGTCAGTGTCGCAGCTCAGTGCGGCTCTAGGCTGGGCGAGAGGGAGGACGCTTCGTGGCGCATCGAGTGCTCATCGTCGACGACGAGCCGCAGATCAGGACGGTCCTTCGCGCCTACCTCGAGGCCGACGGGTTCGAGGTCAACGAGGTCGGGACCGGTGCCGACACCCTTCGTGAGCTGACCCGTCCGGGTGGCCGGCCGATCGACGTGGTGCTGCTCGACATCGGGCTGCCCGACCTGGGTGGGCTCGATGTCCTGCAGAAGATCCGGGCCGCCTCCGAGGTGTACGTGATCCTGGTGACGGCGCGGTCGGAGGAGGTCGACAAGCTGATCGGCCTCAGCGTGGGTGCTGATGACTACATCACCAAGCCCTTCAGCCCCCGCGAGGTCGTCGCCCGAGTCAAGGCGGTGCTCCGCCGCAACGCCCGCGCGGAGGTGAAGGGCGCGCCGACCGACGGCGATGCGCTGGTCTTCGAAGGGCTGGTGATCGATCGGGAACGGCGCGAGATCACCACCGGCGCCGGCCCGGTGACCTTGTCGGCGCTGGAGTTCGACCTCCTGCTGGCCCTTGCCTCCGCTCCGGGCCGGGTGTTCTCGAGGGCGCAACTGCTGGAGGATGTCTGGGGTTACGACTTCTACGGCGACGAACGGGTCGTCGACGTGCACATCCGGGGCATGCGCGCAGCACTCGGCGACGACGCGGCGAATCCGCAGATCATCGGTACCGTCCGCGGCGTCGGCTACAAGTTCCTCAAGAAGGCAGCGTCGTGAACCGGCTGTCGGTACGCCTGGTCCTCTCCCACCTGCTGGTTGCGCTCCTCGGCGCCCTTGCCACCTTCGTCATCGTCCGGCAACTGGCGCCGGCGTTGTTCGACGAGACCCTGCGGCGTGCGCAGGCCGGCGGTCCGCGGGGACCGGGGCAGGGCATGGGCCAGAGCACCGGCCTCCGCGAGCAGTTCGCCACCGCGGTCGACCAGGCGCTGCTGATCGGTGCCCTCGTCGGTGCCGGGGTGGCCGCGATCTTCGGCATCCTCGCAGCCTGGCGGTTGATCCGTCCGCTGGGACGGCTCCGCACAGCCACCCACCGGATCGCGGACGGCCACTACGACACAGCTGTTGCCGTGCCGAAGGAGGCGGAACTGGCCGACCTGGCCAACGACGTGAACAGCCTGGGCCGCACCCTCGCCGAGACCGAGGCCCGCCGCCTCAGGCTGCTCGGCGAGGTCGCACACGAGATGCGCACGCCGCTGACAGTGATCGATGGCTATGTCGAGGGAATGATCGACAACGTGCTGCCCACCGACACGGCGTCCCTTGGGCAGGTGGGGGAGGAGAGCCGCCGGCTCCGGCGCCTGGCCGACGACCTGTCGGCCCTGTCCCGGGCAGAGGAGGGCAGGCTCCAGCTGGCTCCGGCACGCGTGGACGTGCGGCAGGTCGTGGCTTCCGCGGCGGAGCGGCTACGCCCACAGGTCCATGACGCCGGCCTCTCGCTGAGCGTGGATTGCGGTCCGGTGGCGCTCACCGTCGACGCCGATGCCGATCGGCTGAGCCAGGTGGTGACGAACCTGGTCGGCAACGCGATCCGGGCCACGCCGGTGGACGGATCGGTGAGCGTGACCTGCGCCGCCAGGGGCTCGTGGGTGGAGATCGCCGTCGCCGACACCGGCGAAGGGCTGGCCGCCGAGGACCTGAACCGGGTGTTCGAGCGGTTCTACCGCGTCCGGGGAAGAACGAGCATCGCCACGGACTCGGGCACCGGCATCGGGCTGACGATCTCCCGGGGCATCATCCGGGCGCACGGCGGGGAGTTGACCGCGGCGAGCGCAGGTCTCGGCAACGGCGCGGTCTTCACCGCGAGGATCCCGGTGGCCGGCGCGTGAGCGTCCCGGATGCCCGCCGGTTTCGACCCGGATGCCTGGCGCAGGTGAGGATGGCTCCGTGACCCTCTTCATCCCGAGCCCTTCGATCAGTGGTTTCCAGCTCGGCCCGCTGACCATCCGCTTCTATGCCTTGTGCCTGATCACCGGGATCATCGCGGCCTGGATCCTCGGGCTCCGCCGCTGGAAGGCGCGCGGTGGCCGGCAGGAGAGCTTCGAGACCATCCTGATCTGGGCCATCCCGCTCGGCATCGTCGGGGCCCGGATCTACCACGTGGCGACCCACCTGGGTGACTACTTCGCGCCCGGCGTCAACCCGTGGAGCGTGCTGTTCATCTGGGAGGGCGGCATCGCCATCTACGGTGCGATCGGCGCGGGTGCGCTGGTGGCCTGGCTGGTAGCCCGGCGCGAGAAGGTCGCCTTCGCAGCGTTCGCGGACGCGCTGGCCCCCGGGATCGCGGTGGGCCAGGCCTTCGGCCGGTTCGGCAACTGGTTCAACCAGGAGCTGTACGGCCTGCCCACCGACCTGCCCTGGGGACTGGAGATCGACCCCGCCCACCGGGTCCCCGGCTTCGAGCAGTACGCCACCTTCCACCCGACCTTCGCCTACGAGTCGATGTGGAACGTGCTGGTCGCACTCGTCCTGCTGTGGGCCGACAGGAAGTTCACCCTTGGCAGAGGCAAGGTGTTCGCCCTCTACATCGCGCTGTACGGCTTCGGCCGGGCCTTCACCGAGCACATCCGCCTGGACTACTCCTACGACACCTTCGGCCCGATCCGCTTCAACGAGGCCGTGGCGATGCTGATCTGCCTGATCGGGGTAGTCCTGTTCGCCTGGCTGACCAGGTACCGGCCGGGGCGCGAGGCCCAGGTCCAGTTCTGAGGACTACCGCTGCGTGCAGCCGGATGGGTCCGACCGCGGTGAGCAGTGCCGCGTGATCGTTGCCAGTGGTTGCTGTCAAGCCGAATCGACGCCGGGAGGGCTTCGCCGGGGCAGGATGGGCGCCATGGCCATCATTGCTGAACCGCGGCGCGTGCACCCGATCCTTCGACTGGG